>JAIQFJ010000418.1 GCA_020073325.1 Terriglobia bacterium
TTCTGCAATCCCGAGGACAAAATGCGGGAACACTATCCGGAGTTGCACGATTTTCGCATCGTTCGGCTAGCAGATTCTGAAGTCATTATAAATCGCCGCAGAGACGGAAAATTGGAATTATATGAAAATCCGGTCTTTCACGGCGGCCCTGGTTCGACGCTAGAAATGCGGGAGTTCGGAATCTCGCATCTAAAGGCCAGCCTCCTCTCGGCCGGATTCAGTTGGGTCCGCTTTCTTTGTGACGACGTTCCCGAATTCGGCATTCTTTTTGATCACGACGTTTCTCAGCCTGCGCTTGCCGTGAAAACACCATTCGCGATGAGTCGCGCCTCGACAGCGGAGTTGGTCGATGCGTTTAGCGCCGCACGAGAAATAGCCGATCAGGAGCTGATCCGAAAGCAGGCGCTCGCTGTTCAGATCGAGGCGGCACGCCGCTCCCGGTGGGTTCGTTTAGGCCGCGCGTTCGGCCTTGGGCCGAAACTCAATTCCTCGTTGTAAGTGTTGTATTTTTCTGCAATCGCCACCGCGCCCTGCAGAAAGCCACTGTTGGGTGCGTTGCAAGTAGCTGAATAGACGAGCTGCGTACGTTTTAACGTGATTTATACGAAAACCGTCAAGAGGTTTTTGCGCTGACTTTTCACGAATATCCATGCCAGCTGTGGCCGCACGCTGAAACGCGCCAGTAGAATAAAATCGCGAAACGTTCGCTTTCGCTAGTTGTTCAGATCGAATTACCTCATGGAGGTGTGAAAACATGAATAAATGCCTTGGAATACGTGTGCCTCTGCTCACAGTCGCACTGGTGTTGTCGGTCTCCAGCGCGTCGCGTGCTCAAACAGGGGCAGTTACGCTCTCACAGAGCGAACACGCCTACTTCCGTCAACTGTTCCTATCGTTGGCCGTTTCAGCAAGTAGCACTACCACCAATTATGCCGAACAACGGCTAATCAAGGACTTTCAGTTTAGCAGTGGCGACACGTCGTTATTCCGCGGAGCCGTTCAGCAGTTCTCAAGCACTCTTGCCCAGCTCCGCGCACAGGAAATGTCGACGCCAGCGACGAATACGACTGCGTTAGCAGCCCTGGCGGCACGACTTGATCAAGCCGTGGACACTGCGGCGATCTACGTCTTGGGTGCGGTCCAGCCAGACACAGCTTCTCGCTTGCGCGTGCCAGCGCGGATTGTCGGCCAGGCTATCGCGAAGAGTGGGGGGAGATGGTAGTATGCGCCTACTAACGCGTTTAGCGCCGATCCTATTGGCCGCCGGTTCGTCAGTCGGACTCTTCGCATTGAACCCACTTCCAAGTAACTTTACCAACTGTATCTTATCGACGGGTTCCGGGACGACCTGCTCGATCCCATCGGGAACCTATGATGTCACTAGCACTCTCACCGTAGAACGAAGCAACATCACCATCGAGGGGTCGAGCATCACCGGAACGACGCTTCGGCGAGCATCCGCCAGCCTGCAGGCAATGATTGTGCCAGCGTCCGGCGTCGGCGGCGTCACGATTGCCTACTTGACGATCGACGGGAATCGATATGATTCTTCATTGGGGATAAATTGCTTAGCTGCCAACCAGGGTTGGGGTGAAATCGACTGGCGCGTATTTGTTTCTGGAACCAGAACTTATGATGAAAGCCAGACTGGAATTGTAACCATCCACGACGTCGCCATCATCAATGCTCCCGCCGATGGCGTTCACCTCGGGGGGTATGCTTCTGGCGGAGCTTCGACAATATCGTATTCTTTCATCGGAACCGACTCCAGCACCAGCCATACCCCGTCCTATGCAACGAGGGGAACCGGGCTTGTGCTCTGGGGCACATCGGCAGGCAGCTACTATGCACACTATTACTACTCAGGGACCGCCGGCCTCTCAGTCTTTGGCTCGAATCAGATTATTTACGGGAACGAGTTCTTCCAAAATCGGTACGAAGCGTCCGATGGTAGCGCAGGTGGTGGGCAACTCTATCTTGAAGGGCCGATCTACACCTCTTACGCTACGGCAACGTCAGTGGCTCGTAACACGATAAATGGGAATAATTGGACTACCCCATCGTCGGGTACCCTCAACGGTTGCTCCGTATCGAACCCCAACAACAATGGTGTTGCTGGGATAGAGATGAGCGGCTACTACCACGGTATTTACAATAATGAAATCTCGCAGCATTCGGGTGATGGTATTTCGATTGGTGGTGGCAACGAGGCCGGGTCGATCACCATAACCACGAACAACCCATGGGTTCCAGGCGACACGCCGCAATATATCAGCTATAACGGTCATTTCGGGATATGGGTATGGGGCACGAATCAAAACTCCGGCGATCCGAACCAGCATAACGTGCAAGGAATAGAGCTGGACCAGTTGTATATGGCCAACAACTCTGCGCATGA
This sequence comes from Terriglobia bacterium, assembly GCA_020073325.1. Classification (GTDB taxonomy): domain Bacteria; phylum Acidobacteriota; class Terriglobia; order Bryobacterales; family Bryobacteraceae; genus Palsa-187. The sequence continues at coordinate 2,399 of JAIQFJ010000418.1, forward strand.
TGTGTGGTTCGACTACAATGTCGTAGGGGTTGGTGGAGCCCCAAACTCAGCTGTAGGTTTCTCGACGACCGGCACTCATCACATGTGCGGAACCTCCGGGTGGTCGGGGTCGAGTTCCCCTCCACCGCCCTACATCACAAATCCAGGAACTTACAACGGCACACCTTCAAATAGCAGTTGTCCTTGAGACGATTGAGCTCCACACGATGACGTGTGGGGCTCAATCTATCCTGCCTCTCTAGCGTTGTTCGCGGCCGCCCGTCGACGACGACGCCGCCGGTTGATCGATGAAGAACGTGATCCCGGTGTACTGCATCTCCTGCCAGGTCTGCTCACCCCAGCGCACATCCACCGTCGGATCCGGATTCCACTTGTTCGCCGGCGAATTGTCATAGTGAGCCGTCGCCTCCAGCCGCGATCCCTTCGGCACCGCCAGCGGCTTGGTGAACATGTAGTACGTCTGCCAGTTGAAATCGTAGTGCGGCACCGACAGCACCACTTCCGTATGGCCGTCCGGATACGTCAGCCGGTACTCCCAGCTCTTGCCGCGCAAGTGCGTGTGCGGAAACAGCGCCGTGATGTGCGCATCTTCTTTGAACTCGATCGCCGAATCCACCGCCGTATCCGCCGCGCCCGCCTTCAGCGTGAACATCGGCTGCATGAACGCGCTGTTGTGGATCTCCTGCTGCGGCGGCTGTTTGGCGAAAACCATGCCGACGCTGCTCTGGTCGGAAGCCGCCTTGCCGTTGGCCGTGTAGTGGATCTGCAAAACCAGGCTCGATCCGGCCGCGATCTTCATCGCCATGCCAGGCTCGAGCGTCATGGCGTTGGTCCCCGGGGCCGTAGTCGCGATCAGCGTTCCCGGCCCGCCGCCCGAACCCACGGGACGAGCGTTCGGTCCCGCCGACTTCGGCGCCACCGGCATGAACGCCGTTTCTTTCGCCATCGGGCCCGGCCCTTTGACGAACACCAGGACGTGATGCACCACCGCGCGCGTCCCCGGCCGCACTTCGATCGCCTGGATCCATTTGTCTTCGGTGAAATTCGTGGGGATCGTCACGTACTGATAGTTGATCGTCCCTTTTTCCGGCACGTCGAACGGCTTGGGCATCGAGATCACGACGTCCGGCGTCCCGATCTCCCAGCCTTCGGTGAATTTCGGCGCCGCGGGCAGGTCTTTCTGGTTGCCCTCCGGCGCGCCATTCGTCGCCCACTGAATGATCGTTTCCTTGTCGGACTCGCTCAGGCGGCGGTCGTTCGAAAACACGCCGTGTTCCTGCGTCGCATGCCACGGCGGCATCTGCCCCAGCGAAACCTTTTCGCGAATCGACCGCGCCCACGGCCGCACCTGCTCATAATTCAGCAGCGACATCGGCCCGATATCGCCGGGTCGATGACAACTCGCGCAATTCTTATAAATGATCGGCGCAACGTCCTTTGAAAACGTCGGCGTCGCCGCCTGGGCCACCGCGCATCCGGCAGCGACCATCAATACTCGAGCCTTCATCTCACCCTCCTTGACCGATACCTCTCATAATACGCGTATCTCCAGGTAAACGTTCGTAAATCTTCGTGAGGCCGGCAAGCCGGTTGTCAACCCGGCTGGTCCGTGTTTTCTCAGTCAAGCGACCGCCGGTCTGCCAACCCACCCCACAAACCGCCGTTAACGTTGCCCCGATCCAGCGCCCGCCGACCGCTTATGCGTATCGAAAAAATCGAAAATCGCCGCCATGTTCGGACCCGGAACGCTCGTATGGCTCCCGCCCGGAACCTCGATATACTTCACATCCACCCCGAGCCTCTTCATCTCCGCCACCATATTGCGCGACCCCGACACCGGCACCGTCGTATCGGCATCCCCGTGCACCACCACTTCAGGAATATTCCGCATCGACGCCACCGTCCGCGGATCCGCCACGCCCGAAATCGGCCCCAGCGCCGCCCAGATTTCGGGATGCTTCGTCCCGACCGCCCACGTCCCGATCGCGCCCATCGAGTGACCCATCAGATACGTGCGGTCCGGATCGATCTTGTAATTCTTCCGCACGATGTCGAGCACGTGCATCACATCCTGTTCGCTCAATGCCGCGCGCCGCTTGTCGGTCCCCAGCGGGCTCCCGTAAAATCCGTCCAGCCGGTATCCCATCGGCGCGACGACAATGTATCCGCGCTTCTCCGCCGGCTCCACCATCTGGTAATTCGGACGCAGCATCCCGTCTTCATTGCCGCCCAGCCCGTGCAGCGCGACGATCAGAGGAAACGCCTTCGATCCGTTATAGCCGGTCGGGACATACAAGTGATACGGCATAATCTCGCCTGCTTCCGTGAAAAAATAATGCCGCTTGAAATCGCCCGTGCGTCCCGCGAACGGATCTTTCCCCGACTTCGCGATGTCACCCGCCTCGGCCAATTCTTTCGCGATATCGAACGTCCCGATGTCGAATCTTCCGCGATCGACATTCTTGACATAATCCGCCGGATACAGCACGTCCGCGCGAATCGACTCCGGCGCCGACTGCGCCTCGTGCTCCAGCGCCGCCAGCGACGCGTCCAGATTTTTCTTCGCCGCGATCCGCGTATTCGCCGACCCCAGCACGCGCGACCCGTCCATCACATCGACGTGCACGCTATACGATCCGTCGGCCACCGTGCTCAAATCGAGTTCCATCCGATACGGTGCTTCTCTCAGATCGCGGCTCACGTCTTCGAAAGTTCCCAGGTCTTTGACCACCTCGCCCGTCGCATTCCCGCGCCCGCCCGCGAACTTGCGCAGCGTCGCATGCGCCGAAAGCGGCTTCTCCAGCGCGATCGACGGCATATAAATCTGCTCGATCCGCACCGCGTACGTCTTGCTCGTATCGACAAACGCATGATCCGGCCGCAGCGCGAGCGAACTGTTGTAGTCCAGCTGATCGGTCCACTCGCCGCCATTGAGCAGCACCATCCCTTTCGCGATCAGCCTGCGCACTTCGCCGATATTGCCGTTCCTCGTCGCGTCATTCAGAGCGCGATCGTTGGCGTCGATTTTTTCTTTCAGATCGCCGTCGAGTTTGGTCGTGCGTTTTTTGACCGTATACCCCAGCCGCACCAGCGGCAAATTGGGCAAAGATTGCGGAAACGCCGGCGCCAGCAGCAGCGCAAAAACAATCATGCGACGAAGCATTTTCATGGAAGCAATTGTATGCCAAAGCCCGTGGGGCCGGTCGCCGACCGGCAAGCCGGTTGTCAAACCGGCTGGTCCGTGTCTTCTCGTGACCAGCAAAAGCAAACCCAGCCGGTCGCCTCGCCGGTATGACTACCGTCCCCACAGCCACCACCGAAGCTTTGCAGGCAACGTGGGGCCGGTCGCCGACCGGCAAGCCGGTTGTCAAACCGGCTGGTCCGTGTCTTCTC
>JAIQFJ010000419.1 GCA_020073325.1 Terriglobia bacterium
TTCGCCATTCTGGCCGGATACCGCGACCGGATTCTTCAGACCGATTGCCATTTCGGATGTCCGCTGGGCCGCCTGGCGCTGGAGATCGATCCGGAGAATCGCCCGGCGCATCGCCTGATCGCCGAAAATTTCCGCGGCTGGATCGGATGCGTCCGCGAATGCGTGGATCAGATGCTGGGCAAGCTGCCGCCGGGGACCGATCCCGAATCGCTCTCGACTTACGTGCTGGCGGTGATGGAAGGCGGTGTCATGATTTCGCGATCCTACGGATCGGTGGAGCCATTCGATCGCGCCGTCGCTCAGTTGCGCGAACATTTTCGATTGCTGCTGCGGGAACCGGCGGCGCGCTACGATGTCATGTGATGCCGCAAATGGAGATCACCGCGCAGGACGTGAAACAAAGGCTGGATGCCGGAGAAAAGTTGCATCTGATCGATGTACGCGAGCCGCAGGAATTCGCCATCGCGAAAATCCCCGGTGGAGAGCTTTTTCCGATGCGCTCCGTTCCCGCTTCGCTGGCACAGCTTCAGACGCGCGCGGCAGAGGGACCGCTGGTGGTCTACTGCCATCACGGCGTCCGCAGCCTGAACGTTGTCCACTGGCTGCGCGGGCAGGGGATCGAGGCCTGCCTGAGCATGTCCGGCGGAATCGACGCGTGGAGCCGCGAGATCGATCCGAGTGTTCCGAGGTACTGATGAAGTTCTACCTGAAACCCACTTGAACCACCTGCCGCAAAGCGAAGAGTTGGCTTCGCGACAACAAGGTTGCAGTCGAGGAGATCGATCTGAATCGCGGTTTGAGCGAGGCTTAGATCGACAAGCTGATCGGCTCGCGCGATTACCGCCTGTTTCTCAATACGCGTAACGAGCTGTATCGCGAGCGGAGCATGAAAGAGCATCCTCCGTCGCGCACGGAAGCGATCCGACTCATGTCGGCGCACCCGAATCTGATCAAGCGACCGATTTTGCTGCACGGATCGAAAATCGCGCTTGGTTTCGACGAGGATCAGTTTCGTACGGTTCTCTAGGCGAATTCTTTCAGCCGCCGGCAAACCAGCGCGACCGGCAATCCCATCACGTTGAAGTAGCAGCCTTCGATTCGATCCACAAATTTCGACGCGAGCCCCTGGATTCCGTACGCACCGGCCTTATCCATCGGCTCTCCGCTCGCGACGTAATCGCCGATTTCGCGATCGCTCAGTTCGGCAAAATGCACGCGCGTCGACTCGGCATCCACCATCTCGCCGCCCGCGTGACGAATGCAGATCGCCGTGATCACCGTGTGCGTTCTTCCGGAAAGAAGGCGCAGCATGGCGCGCGCATCTTCGGGATCGCGCGGTTTCTCCAGCACCCGATCTCCCAGAACGACGATCGTATCCGCCGCGAGCACGATCTCATCCGCCGCTTCCCAGGAAGCCTCGGCCTTCGATCGCGCCAGCCTCCGCGCATACTGTTCCGGATCTTCTCCCGGGCGGCGAATCTCTTCCACCGGCCGTGCGCGTACGGTAAAATCGAAACCCGCGTTGCGCAGCAATTCGCTGCGGCGCGGCGATGCGGATGCAAGAATCAGGCGAGACACTGCACGCATGATACAATCGAGTCCTCCCCCGGCACCACCTGAGAAATTATGGAACGCGCCGGACGCCTCATCGGAAAAATGAAACTCTCCCCGGATGTCGCCGATGTGGAGACGCGTGTACGCGCCGCCTGGGCCATCGCCGCGGGGAAAAAAGTGGCGCGCCACACGCGAGCCACCGCGCTGGTGCGCGATTCGCTGATCGTCGAAGTGGAAGATTACGTGTGGCAGCAGCAGCTCGCGCGGCTGGAGCATTTTCTGGTGCGGAACCTGGCGAAAGAGCTCGGCGAGGCGGTGGTGAAGAAAATTGATTTTCGGCCGATGCCGCGTCGCCGCGAACCGCAGCGCGCCGAGGAGGCACGCCGCGATGTCGCCGATCCGATCATGGACGTGCTGTACCGGCAATCGATGCTGCGGCAAACCGGATTGCGTCAGAATAAGAAGAGATGAAGCTGACCGAACAGGAAGTCCGCGGCGTCGCGGATCTGGCCAATCTTGCGCTGACCGACGACGAAGTCGCGCGCATGCGTCACGATCTCGACGAGATTCTCACGCATATCGACAAGTTGAACGAACTGGACACCAGCGGCGTCGAGCCGATGGCGCAGGTTCTGTTCGACGCCGAAGAGACCGCGACCCTGCGCGAGGATCGCGAACGTCCGCCGGTGGGAACCGAAGCCGCGCTCGCCAACGCGCCGCTTTCCGGATCGGGATATTTCAAAATCCCCAAGGTGATCGAGCGGTGACCACCATCGATTCGATTCGCAAAGGATTGCTGGCGAAGCAATTCACCGCGCGGGAAATCGCGCAAAAGGCGTTGGCACACGGCGAGGCGAAGAATGCAGAGACCAATGCGTTCCTGACCTTTTCGCCGGAGCGCGCGCTCGCCGCGGCGGACGCGGTCGACCAGAAAATCGCGGCGGGCGAAGATCCCGGTGCGCTGGGCGGCGTTCCCATCGCGGTGAAAGACGTGATCGTGACGCGCGGCCTGCGCACGACGTGCGGATCGCGTTTGCTCGAGACTTACATCCCGCCCTACGACGCAACCGTGGTCGCGCGGCTCGAACAGGCCGGCGGCGTCATTATTGGAAAAACCAACTGCGACGAATTCGCCATGGGATCGTCGAACGAAAATTCGGCCTACGGCCCCGTGCGCAATCCCGTGGCCCTCGACCGGGTCGCCGGCGGATCGAGCGGCGGATCGGCCGCGGCGGTCGCCCAGGGCACCGTTCCGCTTTCGCTCGGGAGCGACACCGGAGGCTCGGTCCGCCAGCCTGCGTCGTTCTGCGGCGTCGTCGGCGTCACACCGACCTACGGCCGCGTCTCGCGCTACGGACTCACCGCCTTCGCCAGTTCGCTCGATCACGTTGGTCCTTTCGCCACCACTGTGAAAGACGCCGCGACGCTTCTGCGTGCCATCGCCGGACGAGACGAATGCGATGCGACTTCCGCCTTCGCTCCGGTGCCGGATTACGCCTCGGCGCTCGACGCCAACGTGCGCGGATTGAAGATCGGCATGCCGCGCGAGTATTTCGAAAATCTCGAAAGCGAAACCGGAGACCTGGTGCATCGCGCGGTCGACACACTGAAGCAACTCGGCTGCGAGGTTCGCGAAATTACTCTGCCGCACACGCAATATGCGATCGCGACGTATTACATCATCGCGACGGCGGAAGCGTCGTCGAATCTGGCCCGCTACGACGGCGTTCGCTACACCAGACGCGCCCAGGCGGACACACTCAGCGACATGTATCGCCGGTCGCGCGGTGAAGGCTTCGGCGCCGAGTGCAAGCGCCGCATCATGCTGGGCACCTACGTTCTGAGCGCGGGTTACTATGACGCGTACTATCTGAAAGCCCAGAAGGTCCGGGCGCTGCTCGCGAAGGATTTTTCGGACGCGTTCAAAGAGGTCGACGCCGTGGTTGCGCCCGTGTCGCCGTTCCCGGCCTTCAAACTCGGCGAAAAGATGAACGATCCTCTGGCGATGTATCTTTCCGACATTTTCACCATTACCGGCGATCTGGCTGGAATCCCCTGCATGAGCGTCCCGTGCGGCAAAACGGCCGCGGGGTTGCCGGTCGGCCTGCAGATTCTGACGCGGCATTTTGACGAAACTTCCATGTTTCGTGTCGCGCACGCGTACGAACAAACATCTAATGTCTGAAGCGCGCACAACGCCCAAAACCGCTGTGCGCTTAATTTGGTTCGCGCACGCCGCCGATCGCGTCGTTCGCTGTTACCCTTAGGAGAAAACATGCCTTTCACACTACCCCCGCTACCCTACGCGCCTGAAGCGCTCGAGCCGCACATCGACAAAATGACCATGGAGATTCACCACGGCAAGCATCACGGAGCTTACGTGACGAATCTCAACAAAGCGCTGGAATCGGCGCCCGATCTGCAGAATAAATCGATCGAAGAGCTGCTGGCGAACAACTGCGCCATCGTGCCGGAGGCGATCCGTACCGCCGTCCGCAACAACGGCGGCGGTCACATCAATCATTCGATGTTCTGGAAGATCATGGGCCCGGGCAAGGGCGGCGCGCCGGTGGGTCACGTCGCGCAGGCTATCACGGGCGCGTTCGGCGGTTTCGACGCCTTCAAGGAAAAGCTGAGCGCCGCCGGCATGGGCCGTTTCGGATCAGGCTGGGCATGGCTGATCAAGAGTGGCGGCAAAGTCGAAATCATTTCGACCGCCAATCAGGACTCGCCGGTGATGGAAGGCAAGTTCCCGGTGATGGGCGTCGACGTCTGGGAGCACGCCTATTACCTGAAGTATCAGAACCGCCGCGCGGATTATCTCGGGGCGTGGTGGAACGTCGTGGACTGGGCAGAAGTAGAGAACCGGTTCAACAGCGCGAAGTAAATTTCAGAGCAAGGCCGGTCGTTCGGGCCGGCCTGCTCGCCTCAGTATTTCGGAACGGACGGATCCACCTGATCGCTCCAGGCAAGAATCCCGCCCTTCATATTCCGGACTTTCTTGAACCCCGATTTGCGCAGCAGATCGCACGCTTTTCCGCTGCGTACCCCGCTCTTGCAGTGCGCCACGATTTCGGTCGCGCTGTCCAGTTCGCTCAAGTGCTTGGGCAGTTCGCCGAGCGGAATCAGTTTCGCGGTCGGGATGCTGGCGATCTTGTATTCATGCGGCTCGCGCACGTCGAGCAGCAGGAATTTGTCTCCGCGATCGATCTTTTCTTTGACCTCCCGGGGAGAAATCTCTCCCTCGCCTACACCGTCCGTGGCCGCCACCGGTTCCTGGTGCGGAATGCCGCAGAATTCCTGATAATCGATCAGCTCGGTGATGGTGGGATGATCGCCGCACACCGGGCATTCCGGATTGCGGCGCAGTTTCAATTCGCGGAATCGCATCGCGAGTGCGTCGTACAGGACCAGCCGTCCGATCAGCGGCTCGCCCGTGCCCAGAATCAGCTTCACGGCTTCGGTGGCCTGAATCAGGCCGATCGTTCCCGGCAAAATCCCCAGAACGCCGCCTTCGGCGCAGCTCGGAACCAGGCCCGGAGGTGGCGGCTCCGGATACAGGCAGCGATAACACGGGCCGCCCGGATACGCGAAAATGCTGGCCTGTCCTTCGAACCGGAAAATCGATCCATAGACGTTCGGCTTCTTGAGAATCACGCAAGCGTCGTTCACCAGGTAACGCGTCGGAAAATTATCCGTGCCGTCGATGATGATGTCGTAAGGAGCCAGAATGTCGAGCGCATTGTCGCTCGCCAGCGCGACCTCGTAGCGATCGATCTGTACGTTCGGATTGATGTCCGTCATGCGATCCGCCGCCGAATCGAGCTTCTTCCGGCCGACGTCCTTGGTCCCGTGAATCACCTGGCGCTGCAGGTTCGTAAAATCGACCACATCGAAATCGACGAGTCCGATTCGACCGACTCCCGCCGCGGCGAGATACAGTCCAAGCGGCGCGCCCAGTCCGCCGGTGCCCACCAGCAGGATCTTCGCGTTCTTCAGCTTGAGCTGACCTTCCATGCCGACCTCCGGCATGATCAGGTGGCGCGAGTAGCGCAGGATCTCGTCGTTCGAAAGCGAAACAGGCGGATCGGCGACTGCCGACCCGCCCGCAATACTCGGAACAATCGACAACGTGTCGCCATTGGCGACGGGCGTGGCGTCCTTTTTCAGATACCGGATGTCTTCGTCGTTCAGATACACGTTGACGAAGCTCCGCAGCTTGCC
>JAIQFJ010000420.1 GCA_020073325.1 Terriglobia bacterium
CCGCACGCCCAAGATTAAGGACTTCGTCCCGCTGGCCGGATTGAACGACCTGGTCTTCGGCGGCTGGGACATCTACGAAGATACGGCTTACGAAGCCGCGGTCAATGCGTCGGTTCTGGAAAAGACCCAGCTTGAGGCGCTCAAGGAGCCGCTGTCGAAAATCAAGCCGATGAAGGCCGTCTTCGATAAGGAATACGTCCGCCGCATCGACGGTCCCAACGTCAAGCAGGCCGCGACGAAGATGGAAAAAGCGGAAATGCTGCTCGACGACATCGAGCAGTTCCGCAAAACCAACGACTGTTCGCGCCTGGTGATGATCTGGTGCGGGTCCACCGAAGTTTTCCATCGTCCCAGCGCGGTGCACCAGACGTTGAAGGACTTCGAGTGCGGTCTGATGAAGAACGACCCCGAAATTTCGCCCAGCCAGATGTATGCCTACGCGGCGCTGAAGTCCGGTGTGCCGTTCGCCAATGGCGCGCCCAACCTGACGACGGACACGCCGGCGCTGCTGGAACTCGCGCGCGAGCGTAATCTTCCCATCTGCGGAAAAGATTTCAAGACCGGCCAGACGTTCATGAAGACGCTGCTCGCGCCGGGCCTGAAGATGCGTATGCTCGGTCTTTCGGGCTGGTTTTCGACGAACATCCTGGGCAATCGCGACGGCGAAGTTCTGGAAGATCCGGGCTCGTTCAAGTCCAAGGAAGAAACCAAGCTGAGCGTGCTGGATCAGATCCTGCAGCCCAAGCTTTATCCCGAGTTATACAAAGATTTCTATCACGCCGTGCGCATCAATTATTACCCGCCGCGCGGCGACGCCAAGGAAGGCTGGGACAATATCGATATTTTCGGATGGCTCGGCTATCCGATGCAGATCAAGATCGATTTTCTGTGCCGCGATTCGATTCTGGCCGCACCGCTGGTGCTCGACCTGGTGCTTTTCATGGATCTCGCGCAGCGTTCGGGCATGCGCGGCATCCAGGAATGGCTGTCTTTCTACTTCAAGGCCCCCATGACCGCGCCGGGACTCTATCCCGAGCACGACATCTTCATCCAGCTCATGAAGCTCAAGAACACGCTCCGTTGGATGCGCGGCGAGGACCTCATCACTCACCTCGGTCTGGAATATTACGATTAAATTTCGATTTATTCGCGCATGAATTGCCTGGTAATCGGAGGTACCCAGTTCATCGGCAGGCTCATGGTGGCCGAACTGCTTAAGCAGGGGCACGCCGTGACGATCCTGCATCGCAAGCCCAAGCATGACCTGGGCCGCCGCGTGAAGAACATCGTGGCGGACCGCAATGACGCGGCCGCGATGAAATCCGCGCTGGCGGGCAAGAATTTTGACGTCGTCTTCGACAACGTCTACGATTGGGAGCGCGGCACCACCGCCGCCCAGGTCGAAGCGACTGTTCGCGCCGTCGCGAACCATCTGCATCGCTACATTTTCATGTCAAGCGTCGCTGCCTACGGCGACGGCTTGAATCATCATGAAGGCGATGCGCTGGCTCCCGACGATGCTCCCGAGTTATACGTCCGGAACAAAGCGATGAGCGAGCGCGCTCTGTTCCGCCTGCACCAGCGGATCGGCTTGCCGGTGGTGACGCTGCGCCCGCCCTATATTTACGGCCCCGGCAATCCGTTCTATCGCGAGGCTTATTTTTGGGACCGCCTGCGTGCGAACCGCTCGATCATCCTGCCCGGCGACGGCCGGCGCCTGATGCAGTTCATCTATGTAAAGGACCTGATCAAGGCGGCGCTGAAAGCGATGGAAGAGCCGAACGCCATCGGCCACGCCTTCAACATCGCCAATGCGCGTCCCCTTTCGCAGATGGAAGCGGTGGAAGCGTTCGCGAAGGCGTCGAAGAAGCCGGTGAAGTTCGTCCGCATCCCGCGCGAATTTATTCTTCGCCATGGCGGCCACCCGATGGGGCCGAAACTGTACTTCGGTTTCTATCTCGACAACGCGCCCATCACGCAGGTCACCGCGAAAGCGCAGCGCGTGCTGAAATTCAAACCGGTCGATTTCGCGACGGGATTGAAAGAAACCTACAAGTGGTACATGCGCCATAACCACGCGCCGAAGCAGGATTACGAATTCGAAGACAAACTGCTGGCCAACGCGCCGATCATGATTCCGGCAAAGGTGTAGCTACTCGGTCGCCCGGACTTCGGCCAGCCGCGCGCGCAGCGGTTCGGAAAGGCTCGCCTCGATTTCAGGCGTAATCAGGCCCACAGAATCCATATCCTGCACATGGACGCGATCCTTCAATCGAAAACTGGTCAGCTTCATACGAACAAGATCGGCGACCGGGGCGATCAATACACCTTGCGCGGTCCGAACCGGGTCTGAGAAACCGGGAACGGGCTCCACGTATTCAGGCCGAACCTTCTCGTTAACAAAAACCAAATGGACAGCGGTGCTCGCGCGCGGTCTTTCTGCCTCGACCAGCGTGTCGATTCCTGCTGTGTGACGATACTTCAGCCCGTGGGGTTCGATGGCCTTTATAATTCGATCCAAGTCGTTGCGTTCGATCGCGACGTCGACGTCACGCGTGACGCGGGCCGCAATCGGATCGACACGATCTACATGCACGAAGATCGCAAATCCGCCGATCACACGATAGGGAATTCCGGTCGCGTCCAGCGTCATTGCAAGGCGTTTTGCTACGTCCCAGAGCTGTCCCACTTTCCCTTCAACTATAGTGTTGACCAGCATAGATTCCTCTCTTATTTTCTCACGAGGACTTCCGCCGCCGCCTTCGCTGTATTCGAATGAATCGTCACCGTATCCTCGACATTGATCGCATATCCGCCCGCAAGCGTCACCACCACCGGCACTCCATGTTCGCGTGCTAAATCGAACACCAGCCGGTCGCGCCGCTTCAGTCCGTCGATCGTCAACGACAGCCCGCCGAGCTGATCTTCGCGATACGGATCGGCTCCCGCGACGTACGCCACCAACTGCGGACGAAATTCGCTCATCCCCCGGCGGCATGCCGCCCCGAGCTTCTCCAGGTATTCCTCATCGCCGGCGCCGTCCTCCAGATCGATATCGATGGTCGACGGAGGCTTGATCGCCGGATAATTGTGGAACTGGTGGATGGAGAGCGTGAACACCGTCGGATCGCCCGCGAAAACTCCAGCCGTGCCGTTGCCGTCGTGGACATCGACATCCACCACCATCGCGCGCTCGATGCATTTTTCCTGCTGCAGTTTGCGAATCGCGACCGCGACGTCGTTGATCGCGCAAAATCCTTCGCCATGCCCCGGAAAAGCGTGGTGAAAACCGCCGCCGATGTTGAAACCGACGCCGTCCTGAAGCGCCCGCCGTGCCGCTAAAATCGTTCCGCCCGCCGCCAGCCAGAATCCCTGCACCATCTTCTGCGAATACGGAATCTCCAGCTTGATCAGTTCCAGATAATCGAGCGTGCCGTTCTTCAGCCGCTGCACCCAGCCGCGCTGGTGCACCAGCATCAGATCCTCGTCCGCGGCGGGCCGCGGCTCCAGAAAATCCGCAGGCTCGGCGAAACCGTCGGTCAGCAGGCGATCGCGAATCAAACGATACTTCTGCGACGGGAAAACATGCGAGCCCAGATTCAAATCGTATCCGTCGTGATAAATCAGCTTAAAAGGCAGCAACCTGCTGGACCTCCGACTGAAGCGCGGTGATGATCGCCGCTCCATAAATATCGTCCACCGAGCAGCCCCGCGACAGATCGTTGAACGGCCGCGCCAGACCCTGAAGAAAGGGTCCGAATGCCGCCGCGCCGCCCAATCGCTCCACCAGCTTATAGGCGATGTTGCCGCTCGCGAGGTCCGGAAAAATCAACGTATTTGCCTGCCCCGCCACCGCCGATCCGGGAGCTTTCCTCACAGCGATCGACGCAACCAGCGCTGCGTCACCCTGCAATTCTCCGTCGGCATCGATCTCCGGAGCGCGTTCGCGAAGGATCCGCAGCGCCTCGATCATCTTGTCCGCCGACGGGTGCTTCGCGCTTCCCTTGGTCGAAAACGAAAGTAGCGCGATCTTCGGCTCGGCTCCAATGACCGCCCGCGTCGATTGAGCCGTGCAGATCGCGATCTCCGCCACCTCCACCGGCGACGGATCGATCGCCAGGGCGCAATCGGCAAACGCCAGCACTCCGTCATGTCCGAACCGCCGGTCCTCCACGCACATGAAGAACACGCCGGAAACCGTGCTGATTCCTTCCGCAGGCCCGATGCACTGCAGCGCCGCGCGCACCGTTTCCGCCGTCGTGTTCACCGCGCCGCCGACGCCGCCGTCCGCATCGCCCGCCGCAACCATCAGGGCCGCATGATACAGCGGCTTGCGCGCGACATGCTCGGCTTCCTTCGCCGTGACGCCTTTGCTTCGGCGACGCTCCAAATAGAGCGGAGCATATTCGCTCGACTCCAATTCGCTGGTCAGCAGGATCGGCTCGATCAGCCCCTCGCGAGCCAACCGGTCGGCCGCCGACTCCACGCGCGGGTCCTCGCCTTCGGGAAACACAATTCGCTTGCGTTTGGGAATTTTCCGCAACCGCTCAATGTGGTGAGCAAGAAATCGGGTTGCGGATTCGGGCATCGATTCAATTGTAAACGCCCCCAATTTTGACCGGAGATATGGGCCGCGTCGGAGGGCGGGCTGTAGCATCGCAATGACCATGCGGAGCTCAAGCTCCGCGCGGGCTGAAGCCCGCCCTCCTGGCGAGTTACGATGAAATTTACGGGCGACCTCAGCCGTCTTGTAATCATGCGACGACTTGCGATCGCTCTCTTCGCCGTTCTGCCCGCCTATCCCCAGGACGCGCTGGAGATCGTGCGCAAATCGCTCGATCGCGACATCGCCAATTTCGAGCATCTCAAGAACTACACCTATCAGCAGCGCGAAGAAGATCGCGAGTACGACAAGGCGGGCGCGCTCAAGAAGACCGAGTCCGAAACCACCGAAGTCCTGATTCTCGGCGGACGTCCCTACGAAAAGCGGATCGCGCGCGACGACAAGCCGCTTTCTGAAAAGGACGCGCGCAAAGAGCAGGAGGAGATGGATAAGGAAGTCGCCAAGCGCAGCAATCTTTCGGAGTCGGAAAAGCAGAAGCTCGAAAAGCGCCGGCTCGAAAATCGTAAATTCCTGAGAGAAATTCCGGACGCGTTCAGCTTCCGCCTGGTCGGCACCGAGCCCGTCAGCGGCAAGCCCACCTGGGTAATCGACGCCACGCCGAAGCCCGGGTTTCGCGCCAAGGATATTCGCGCGAAAATCCTGAGCAAGATGCGCGGCCGGATCTGGGTGGATCAAGGCGAGTACCAATGGGTCAAGGTCGACGCACAGGTCCTGGACACCATTTCCCTGGGGCTCGCGCTCTTCCGCATCTCCCCCGGCGGACGCATCTTGTTTGAACAAACCCGCGTGAACGACGAAGTGTGGCTTCCCGCCCACGCCCAGTTCCATATCGACGGCCGCTTGGGCTACATCAAGACCCTGCATAGCGAAGTCGAACTTAACTACAGCGATTACAGGAAGTTCCAGACGGATTCCCGAATCGTCGCCAGCGAACCCAAGTAGAACCTCGGCATAAGAAGTCCTAAGGGTTTCTCTTAGAGTGGCCGATATATAATGAGCCTTGCTGGATCGGACGACTCGACTTGAACGGCGCGCGGAACGGATCGCAGATCCGGTGGAACGGCTGCGTTTCCTCCGGCGCCAGATGGGTTCGAAGCCGCCAGTAACCGCGTCATTCCGGCCGCGACATGTAACGTGGCTAGTCATGCTA
>JAIQFJ010000421.1 GCA_020073325.1 Terriglobia bacterium
TGGTCCAGCGCGGAAGAAAGAAGCACGATAAGCCGCCCGGAGCCTGTGCGAGCACCAGAAACGCGTCGTTCATCGGAGCCGAGCAGAACCATTTGTGACCGTGAATCGCGTACTCGTCGCCGCCCAGGTGTTCGGCGCGCGTCGTGTTGGCGCGAACGTCGGAGCCGCCCTGTTTTTCGGTCATCGCCATGCCGATCAGCACGCCGCGTTTTTCGGCAGCGGGACGAAACGACGGATCGTACAGGTTCGAATGAATCCGTGGCTCCCATTCCGCCGCGAGTTCGGGATGATGCCGCAAAACGGGCACGGCGGAATAGGTCATCGATAAAGGACAGACGTGTCCCGCTTCGTTTTCCGACGCCAGCATCGCCAGCGCCGCGCGCGCGACGTGCGCAGCGGAACGCGCGCCGGACAACGGCAAATTGTGGATCCCGGCTTCGATCGACACGCGCATCACATCGTGCCATGCGGGATGAAACTCGACTTCGTCGCGGCGATTGCCGTAGCGGTCGTGCGTGCGCAGCACCGGAGGATTTTCGTTCGCCTGCGCGCCCCACTCGATCGCCTCGGCCGACCCCATGCGTTCGCCAAATTGTTCGAGCGCCGCGCAGGCCCAGCCTGCGCCCTCGCGCGCGACCGCCTTCCGCAGAGCCGCGTCGCTGGAGAAAAGATTGTATCCGGCCAGCGGCGGCGGCTGGTTCAGCACTTCATGATTCACGTTTGTATCTTATACGGTCATCCGCTCAGCCCGCGCATCCGTATATCCCTGCAAAGAGGATTTCATGAAAGAAAACGAAAACACCACACTGATCCAAAGTCTCTACGCGGCGTTCGGACGCGGAGACATCGCTTTCATTCTCGATCGCGTCACACCCGATGCGCAGTGGGATTTCGAGGCTCCGGCGAATATCCCCTACGCGGGACAACGCAAAGGTCCCGCGGAGATCGCCGGATTTTTTCAGGGCCTCGACAGCGGCTGCACCGATATGAATCTCGCCCCGGAGCATTTCGTCGCGCAAAGCGACCTGGTCGCCACGTTCGGGCGTTTTTGGGGGACGGCGAAGGCGACCGGCAAGCGCTTTGATGTCCCCTATGCCCACTCCTTCACGGTTCGCGACGGCAAGGTCGCGGAGTTCGCCAATTTCGGCGACACCGCCGCGCTTTCGTCCGCGTTCGGCTCTTTGTGAACGACTATCGCTTCGAGACGAATTGGCGCGTGCCTGCGACGCCCGAAGAGGTGACGGAGATTATCAGCAACGGCCTGGACCTCCCGCGTTGGTGGCCCGACGTTTATCTCGACGTCCGCGAGACAGAGCCCGAGGTTTATTCGCTGCTCACGCGGGGAAAACTTCCTTACAAGCTCCGCTGGAGTTTTCGTGTCACCGAAACGCGTCACCCGCACGGATTCTCGCTCGAAGCCTGGGGCGATCTGGAAGGCGCCGGCACATGGACCATCACGGCCGACGGAGATTCGACGAACATCCACTATCTCTGGATCGTTAACGCCAACAAGCCGCTGCTGCGCTGGCTGTCGCCGCTGCTGAAACCGGTCTTCGAGGCGAATCACCGCTGGGCGATGGCTCGCGGCGAGGAATCGCTCAAGCGCGAGATCGCGCGGCGTCACTCGTAGTCGTCAGGATAAGCGCGCCGCTGCTCCTCGGCAATCTCCATCGCCGTGCCGATCTGAATCAGCGGACCTTTGCCGATCCCCGGACAATAACGCTTCGTCAGCTTCCACGCCGTCACGTTTTCGACCAGTTCCGGCCAGAACGGAAACGTGCGGCACTGCGTCGGCTTCGCGGGATGAATCGAACAGCCGTGCGATTCGAGAAACGGGCACTGTTTTTCGGGCGGCTTGCGCAGGCGCAGCGAATTCGCCGTCCGATAGACGTACTTCTTTTCGAACGCCCGCGCCGTCATGCCGACGAACGCGGCAGCCTTGATCAAGTCATCTTCGGTGAGGTAAACGAAACCCTCCTGATCGCAGCAGGCGGTGCAACCGGGCTGACACTCGAAACGAAGATTCATCGCGTGATCCTTGGCCGCCAGATGGCGGTGTGGCGAACTTGCTCAATCGGCCCGGCTCCTGAAATCAGGACGTCCAGCACGACGAATTCGTGACCCTTGCGCTCATACTGCTCGACGATTTTCGCGTGCACGTCAACCGATTCATCGATCCTCGCCGGGCGAAATTTGCGCACCTCGCTCGAAACATGAATCCAGGGTCCGAGTTCGTAGTTTTCGACAAAGATCCGGTTCGCCAAGGCCAGCAGAGCCGCCGGATGGGCGCGGCCGCCGACCGAAAAATCAAGCGGAGCGGACATGCGCGATTCGGTCGCCACCGGACGCTGCAACAGCGCCCCCAGGACTGTCCCGACGGCCAGCGTTTCCGCCGAGGGCTTTCTCCGCTCGACCGGGCGCGGGCCGTCGTCAGCATAGCTGGGCCGATGCTCGCCGATCCATGCAGTTCCCGCGGCGCACTGCCCTGCCTCGATGCGAACGCGCCCGTCGCCTTCGGGCGTCACAGTGACGTCAACCTCGTCGCCTTCATAAACCGGCTGGTGAAATCGCACATCCATTGCCCCCCGCTCCAGCCACTCCGGCCCGAAATGTTCGACAGCGGTCGCCGCAAGATAACCGTAAACAGTGACTCCGGGGACCAGGGCTCGGCGGAATCCATAAGCCGCCGCGACCGCGTCGTCGTGGATCTTGTTTTCCGAATCCGAAGCTGTATTCACCGCGCGAACGCGAAATCCCATTCTGTTCAGGATGCCACGCAAGCGCGCGCGCTGCTCGCCGGTGAACTTCCGCCGCTCGCCGAATCGAGATAGGGCGCACAAACACCCGCTGTTACGATTCCGCCGTGGGAACTTTTATGAATCAAACAAAACCGTACAAAGGATTAGGCATGGAAGGCGCTACCGCCCGATGGTACGCACGCCTCACCGGGAAAGAAATGGAAGAGTTTCGCACCCTGGCCCGCCGCATCGCGGCCGAGCTTCCCGATGGCGCGCGCATCCTCGAAGTCGCGCCGGGCCCCGGCTATTTCGCCATCGAACTGGCCAAACTCGGCCATTTTCGGATCACCGGACTCGACGTCAGCCACACCTTCGTCGACATCGCGCGAAGTAATTCGGTGGAGGCCGGAGTTGCGGTCGATTTTCAGCAGGGCAACGCGTCCGCGCTTCCCTTCGATGACGAATCGTTCGACTTTCTCCTCTGCCGCGCGGCATTCAAGAATTTTTCCGAGCCTGTCCGCGCACTGGAGGAAATGCATCGCGTGCTCGCCGTCGGCTGCCGTGCGCTGATCATCGACATGCGCGGCGATGCCTCGGATCAATCGATTCGCGACGCCGTCGACGCCATGCACAGCGGTCCGGTCAATCGCCTCATCACGCGCTGGACCTTCCGTCACATGCTGTTGAAAAGGGCGTATACCAGGGACGAATTCGCGCGATTGGTGGCCCAGACCAAGTTCGGATCCGCGCGGATTGAGGAAGATCCCCTGGGTTTCGAGGTGTCGTTGCGTCGCTAGCCGCCGAGCCTGGGTGAAACCCTCGGCATCTGGGCACCCGCTCGTTGACACTCGCGGCGCTTAAAGGGACGGATCGCCGACGATACCGCGACCCCGACAAAGAACCGCGACTGCCAAGGAGCGGGTGGTCCTGCTTTCACAAAAACTTCGTGACCGCCGTCCTGACACGAGTCCTGGCGAAACCCTCACTCGGGGCTCTTTGCCCGCGAATCCTCCCTTTACCGCGACCCCGAGAAAGAGCCGCGGCCGCCAAGGAGCGGGTGGTCCTGCTTTCGCAAATCTGCGACCGCCGAGTCTGGGCGAACCCGCTCGTTGACACTCGCGGCTCTTTCGTCAGCCGATCCGTACCTTTACCGCGATCCTGACAAAGAGCCGCGACTGCCAAGGAGCGCGTGGTCCTGCTTCCACAAACTGCGCGGCTTCTTATCTCGCCAGGACCCGGTTCAGCACGCTCAACACCGGCTCCCGGACCGCGGGCGCGTCGGCCGCTTTCTCCGTCACCGCGTCGTCCTTCATGAACGACAGCACGGCCTTGGCGCTGGGTTGGTTCTTCTCCAGATAGTCCATGCCGTCCACGGTGATCTGCAGGCTGCTCTTGTCGTCATTCACCACCAGCGACCGCTGTTTTAAATACCACAGCGCGAAGTTCAGCTCCTCGGTGGTCACCTTCAACATGTGCTCCAGATGGCGGATCGAAATACTCGGTTTGAACGGCTGCGTGCGCCGGCGATCGTAAAGGATGCACAAGACCGCGGCCCGCAACTCGGTCGCCTGCTTCAAAGCGTCGAAAAATGCCTCGCCGCTGAATTTCGACGGACCGTCGTTCTGGTTCACCCCCTTGAGCTGATCGAATCCCTTGCGCAGCGTCGGGTCCGAGAGCACCTCGAACGCCAGATTGATCTGGTCGAATTTTTCAGGATCGCCCGTATCGAAATTGTCCGGACTATATCTTTCGGCGAGCTTGGTATACGCGGCTTGAATCGATTCGGAGTCGGACTTCGGATCGACATTCAAAATCGCGTAGTGATCTTGAAATTTTGTGGAGGCGGACCCTGACATGATCTCTTATCGTCAGTTCGGCCCATCCGCATGAGCTTCGGTCAATTGCAAATGTTTGTCATTAGAATTTTCCCCGCAAACCGTCGATATGCCTATACCTGTGATTTCTCTTCGCAAAGCCATACACGTCGATCTGGAAGAATCCCTGAAATCCGCGGTGGAGTCGTACCGGGCTGCGCTCGGCACGGTTGCCGACGTCGGCGCGCGAGCCTATCCTCCCGCCGGCGAAAGCCTCAAACAGGAGTTGCTCAAGCTTCAGCAGCATCTGGCAGGAACCGCCACGCCCGGCCTCTTCGCCGACGCCGAACGCTGCCTGGACCACGAATTGAAAACCTGGGGCGACAGCGCCTCGCGCTATTATCAGGACAGCGCCGAGGAGATCAAAAGCCTCCTTCTGCTGGTCGCCAAGGCCGCCGCCGAGGTCGGGGATCGCGACCATCGCTACGGCGAGCGCTTTCAGGAATTGGCCGGACGCCTGCAAGGCGCAGCCAAACTCGACAACATCTCCGCCATGCGCCAATCGCTCAGCAGCAGCGCCGTCGAACTGGTCGACTGCGTGACGAAAATGACCGAGGACGGCCATCGCACCGTCGAGCAGCTTCGCGCGCAGGTTTCCGCCTACGAAGCCCGCATGGAGGAAGTGGAGCGGCTGGCCTCCACCGATCCGCTGACGGGCGTCTGCAACCGCCGGGTCCTCGAACGCCAGTTGGAACGACGCGTCCGCGAGACAGCTCCTTTCTGCGTGATTTATTTCGATCTGAACGGGTTTAAGCAGATCAACGACACGCTTGGACATCAGGCGGGCGACGACCTGCTGAAGCAGTTCGCGGCCGAGCTGAGCCACAGTCTCCGCTCCACCGATATGGTCGGGCGCCTGGGCGGAGACGAGTTTGTCGCTTTAGTGGCCGGACCGGCCGAGCAGGTGCGGGATCGCATCGACCAGGTCAAAAGGCGCGTGAACGGCGACTACTCCCTGCCAACGGAGACCGGACGGCGCAAAGTGCCGGTCGCCGCCGCCGTGGGTCTGGCCGCCTGGAAGCCGGGAATGGCGGCGCGGGACCTTCTTCGCGCCGCCGACGCCGACATGTACGAAGACAAAAAACGCGCGAAGATAAAAAACGCACTCTGAAAGGACGTCGTTAGGTTTCTCGATGATCGTGGTGGTTC
>JAIQFJ010000422.1 GCA_020073325.1 Terriglobia bacterium
CGCACCCGCAGCGCGTCGGGCGCGGAAGCTTCCACGTCCACTCCGGCCTGCTGGAGCCTCGCCATCAGCGCGCGCAGATGCTCGGGCACGCAGCCTTTCACCAGCAGATCGCCGCGCGTGATCGCCCCGGCGATCAGAAAGGTTCCCGCTTCGATGCGATCCGCGATGATCGTATGTTCGGTACCGTGCAGCTTCTCCACTCCGCGCACCCGAATGGTCGACGTGCCGGCGCCTTCAATCGACGCGCCCATTTTCGTCAGTAGCGCCGCGACATCCACCACTTCCGGTTCCCGCGCCGCGTTTTCGATGATCGTTTCACCCCGAGCGAGCACCGCCGCCATGAGCAGATCCTCGGTTCCGGTGACGCTGATTCTGTCGAACGTGAAGTTGCCGCCCGTGAGCCCATTCGGCGCCGACGCTTCGATATAGCCGTGCTCCTGGCGCACTTCCGCGCCGAGCTTTTCCAGCCCGGCGACGTGCAGATTGATCGGCCTCGCCCCGATCGCGCAGCCCCCCGGCAGTGAAACGCGGGCGCGGCCGCAGCGTGCCACCAGCGGTCCCAGCACCAGGCTCGACGCGCGCATCGTTTTGACCACTTCGTAAGGAGCTTCCGGATGGCCGATCTCCGCCGCCTCCACGCTGACCGAGCCGCGCGATTTCTTCACTATGGCGCCGGTATGCGCCAGCAACTTCTCCATCGTCGCGATATCGCGAACCGGAGGCACGCGGTTCAGCGTCACGCGATCCGCCGTCAGCAGGCACGCCGCCAGGGCGGGCAAAGCTGCGTTCTTCGACCCGCTCACCGCGATCTCCCCCTGCAGCGGCACGCCGCCCTCAATCGAAAACTTGTCCACTTACTTCAACGCCTCCGAAATTCTCCCGCCAGCCGCCGCCAGCATCCGCTCCGCTTCCGCACGGTCGATTTTCTTCTTTTCCATGACGATAGCTGTCCTGACGCTGCGTCCGGCCTGGTCGAGCAGTTCGGCCGCCCTTTCGTAACTCACCCCCGCCGCTTCCTGGATGATGCGGCGCGCCCGATCCTCCAGTTTCCCATTGGTCGGCTGGACGTTCACCATCAGATTGCCGTAGACGTAACCCAGCCGGATCATCGCCGCCGTGCTGACCATGTTCAGGACCATCTTGGTGGCGGTCCCGGCGCGCATGCGGGTGGATCCCGCGATCACTTCGGGACCCGCGACCGGCTCGATCGGGAAATCCACGGCGCGTGAAAGCGGCGAATCCGGATTGCAACTGATCCCGCAGGTAACCGCTCCTATTTCCTTTGCTTTAGCGACCGCGCCCAGAACGTAGGGGGTCCGTCCGCTGGCCGCGATACCTACCAGGACGTCCTTCTTGCCGAAGCCTGCAGAGACCAGGTCGCGCGCGCCGGCCGCCGGGTCGTCCTCGGTGGCCTCGGTCGCTTTGGTGAGCGCCGCCGGACCGCCCGCGATGATTCCGGTGACCATGTCGGGCGGCACTTGAAACGTAGGCGGGCATTCGGACGCGTCGAGCACACCCAGGCGTCCGCTGGTTCCGGCTCCGAGGTAGAAAAGACGTCCCCCGGCCTGGATCGCCGCGACGATCGCATCCACTGCGCTCGCGATTCGCGGGATTTCCCGGGCCACAGCCCCGGCGATCTGGGCATCGGCGGCATTCATCACGGCCAGGATTCCTTCGGTCGGGAGCCGGTCAATGCCCTCCGATTCGAGGTAGCGCTGTTCCGTGGTGAGCCGATTGAGCGATCCCGACATTTTCCCGAAGATCTCCATTGTACGACCTTTGGTACCGCCGTTTTGCCGGTTGTAGGACCCTAGGTGTTCGACAGCCAAAGGTAATGCCGTTTCTAGGTTGATGGCCTTAGAAAGTACCAGTACTCGACATCTTGATGGACCAGTACGAGGTCTCTTAAAGTCGCTGAAAAAAAGAGCACTTAACTCGATCGTGCCGGCTTGTAGGAAAAGTGGAATACATTAAGCGAATAACTTGATTTAGACCTTGACAGTCTTTTCAACGCGCTCGTATACTACCTAAGTACCGGGAAGGGCTCGTGCAATCTCTCGCTCCCGGGTTGATAGGATTTTAAATCGGAGTCGGAGGTTAACAGATGAGAAAGAATTGGGTGAGCGTCGCATTTGTCGCTCTCTTTGGAATGGCCATCAGCGCCAGCGCTGTCCCTACTTGTGACAGCTTGGTGACGGCCGCAGGAATCAACGTTCTGACGATCAATGGATCGGGTGGTTGCACCGAAGGCAACCTGCTGTTCAGCAACTTTGCGGTGTCGAACGCCAGTGCTGGTGTGGGAACGGCTGAAATCGATCTGACCCAGAACGGCGCAAGCTTTCTGAATTCGGTCGTTTCGCTGAACTTCAACCCGAACCTGGGCTTCGGTACGTCGGGCGGAACGATCACCGACTTGCACTTCTCGTTCACGGTAACGGGCGGTGTGATTGGTGCGGGGCTGGACAACGGATCCTCGATCAACTCCTCGATCAACGAAGTCAACTGCCTGACCTCGTCGAGCACCACCGGTTGCGTCGGCACGCAGGTGTGGAACACGATCGACTTCTCGGGTCAGAACACCCAGTGCCTTGGAAATACGGCGAGCGGCAGCGGCACGAATGGCACGTGCGCTTACGCCTCGGCGCCGAGCACGGTCTACGTGTTCAAAGATATCAGCATCGCGGATCCGACCAGCAGCCACAACACTTCGTTCACTGAAACGTTTGTGACCCCGGAACCGATGACGATGTCGCTGATGGGCCTCGGCCTGGTTGGCCTCGGCTTCCTTGGCCGTCGCGTCCGCAAGTAATTAGATTTCGAAGTTCTCTTTTTAGATGCCGGAGGCTAACCCCTCCGGCCTTTTTGCGTTTTCCAAGCCTCCGCTCAACACGTTACAAATAAAAAGGGCTCTGTCCGGAGACAGAGCCCGTAAGTCCTTTGTTGACGTTGCCGCTTAGGCGCTAAAGGAGCTGCCGCAGCCGCACGTCGATTTCACGTTCGGATTGTTGAACTTGAAACCCGATCCTTCCAGCGTCTCGACGAAGTCCGCCTGCGCTCCGTCCAGATAAAGCAGACTTGCCTGGTCGATGAAAACCTTGAGCCCTTCGAACTGATAGGTTTTGTCCAGCAGCCCAGGGCTATTCTCGAAGGCCATCGAATAGCTGAAGCCCGAACAACCTCCGCCCACTACGGCGATCCGGAGCCCGGCCGGCTTCGGTTCCTGGGTGTCGAGAATTTCCTTCACCTTGCTGACTGCGGTTTCTGTCAACTGAACCATTGCGTGTTATCCCTCACTCCGATTATACAATGCGCCGCAACCAAGGCAATGCCGACGCCGTTCTACGATCCATTCTGTTATCTTGGGCTCATAAGCCGGCCCGCCAAATGACCGAAACCCCGCTTCTTCCGATTACGTCGGAAATGGTAGCTTATGAGCAGCTTAATTGGAGCTCTTCCACTACCGGCCGTCGCAGAGAAGCCGCAATCCGGAACCAGGACTCGAGTGGACCATAAGAACAGCGAAGAAGCCGCTCTCGTCCGGCGCGTGCAAGCTCGCGACGAACTTGCGTTCCGTGAGATCGTGGAGCGCTATCAGGCAAAAGTTTTTTCGATCATCTACGGCATCCTGCGCAATCACAACGACGCGGAAGACATCGCGCAGCAGGTGTTCGCGAAGATTTATTTTTCCATCCGCAATTTCGATTTCCGAAGCTCCCTGCTCACCTGGATCTACAAGATCACCGTGAACGAATGCTACGACTACCTGCGCAAGAAGCGGGTTCGCAAGCTGGTTTACGAGAGTGATTTTTCCGAAGAGGACGCCACGCGGATGGAAGCGTCCGACCCCGCGATCGACCCCACCACGCCGATGGATCGCAAGCTGGCCCAGCAGGACCTTGTGACCAAACTGCTCGACAAGGTGTCGCCGGAAGATCGCAGCCTTATCCTTTTGAAGGAGGTGGAAGGCCACTCCGTGGAAGAATTGGCCGCAATGACCGGGTTGAACGAGAATACAATAAAGGTAAAGTTGTTTCGCACCCGGCAAAAGCTCTTGAAGGCGGCGCAGCGGCTGGGCCGCACCCGTCCGTTCGGAAAATAGAAGTCAAACGTGGGCAAAAGACCCGCGAAGACCGATAGTTGAAGTAGTGACTGAGGGAAGGAAACCATGCATCGCGTGATTCGGGATCGCCTGGAAGAGGTACTCGCGCAAACGCCTGGGGCTGATCTCACCAAACATTTGAAGGATTGCGAAGAGTGCCGTGTCGAACTGGAGCAGATGCGCGCGCAGGCCGGTTTGCTGCGCACGCTGCGCCCCGCCGAAGAAGTGGAGCCCCGCGGCGGTTTTTACGCCCGCGTGATGGAGCGCATCGAAGCGGAAGGCCCTGTTTCCATCTGGTACGTTTTTTCGGAATCGCCCTTCGGAAGGCGCATCGCTGTAGCCTCCATGGCTCTCGCGCTGGCGATCGGCGTTTACGTGTTCAGCGCAGAGCAATCGGAACCCGCCGTCGCCACCCGGCAAGTCGAGTTTGGCCCCGGCCAATTGCCGGGTGAAGATCAGCCTGGGCTGGTCCTGACCGGCAGCGGCGCGCCGGACCGGGATGCGGTTCTGGTGAATCTTGTCACATACCAGGAGCAGTAACGGGATGATGGTCGCGGCCGAGCGCGCTCCCTGGCAGAACCCCCGCATTCTGACGACACTGATGGTCGTGTTCCTGGCCGGAGCGGCCACCGGAGCGGTCTCCATGCAATTCGGATTGCACCGTTTGCTGCATCGCCCGCCCGCGGCGACGTCCCGTCCTGTGGCGCAGAACCGGGACGCGATTCTCAATCAGTTCAAAACGGAGCTGGGGCTCAGCGAGCCTCAGGCGGAAAAACTCGCGCTGGTGCTCGACGATTACCGCCAGTATTATCAGAGCCTGCAGGATCAGCTCGACGATCTGCGCGCCACCGGCAAGAATCGCATCATGGCGATTCTCGATGACGATCAGCGCCAGAAATTCGAAAAGATGATGACCGACCTGGGACCGCAGCTCACGGGCAAGTAATCGTCTCATTCCCCATAATGGATACTTGACCGGTTCGCTGCTCATCACAGGTCCGCCTGCTTCGGGGAAATCGCGCGCCGCCATGGAGCGATTCCTCGCTGTTCCCGATTCCATTCTTCTGGTCCCTTCCGCGACGATGGCGGAGCATCTTCGCCATGAGCTCGCGCGCGCAGGCACGCCGATTCGCCCGACCCGTATCACGACTCTGGCGCAGTTCATCGAGGCACGATCTTCGTCCGCTGCGGCGAACGCTCCGCTGCTGCATCTGCTGATCCGCGAAGCGCTCAGCGAATTGCAGCCGGTGCGATTTCGCGCTGTTGCCGATTTTGCGGGATTCCATCAGGCGATCGCAGCGCTGATCGACGAAGCTCCCGCAAGCGCTGTTCCCGAAGATCTCGCGGCCATCTTCCGCTCTGTCGAACGCGCGCTCGAAACGCGCGGCGCCGCTCTGCGATCCTTGCGTCTGATTGAGGCCGCGGACCATTCGAGTCCCTTGCCGCAGCACGTCGTCTTCGATGGATTTTTTTCATTCTCCCCTGTCGAAATCGTTTTTCTAGAGCGTTTGGCCCGGCGAGCGAGTCTCACCGTGACCTTGCCCGCATGGCCCGGCGCGCAGGCGGCGCGGCGCCGTCTGCTCGATTTGAATTTCGGCGAGATGATTTGCTCCCAGCGCCGCCGCGA
>JAIQFJ010000016.1 GCA_020073325.1 Terriglobia bacterium
CGAGGCGAGTTCGAGATCGGCCACCCGGAAATTCGTTCCCGCCGCCAGATTCGCCGGCGTGCGCTCGAAGCGAAACACGAATTCGGGATCGGAAAGAATCGTCTGCACCACGGTCTGGATGCCCGAATCGAAATTGCCAGCCTGATTGCGACCCTTCTGATAGAAGCTCAGCAGATCTTCCAGATCGTTGTCGTTCGCCGGCCGCCGGTACGCGATCCGCGCCAGCTTCGCGATAATCTTCTTTGCGCACGGGATTTCGTCGGCGCTGTTCGTCGGCGTGCAGGCCAGAATCGCGCGGCGGCTGGGAGTTTCTGAAATCCCGGTCACCTTGTGGGGACCGATGATCGTCAGCTCGCGCAGATGCGGCAGCGACGTCAGGCCCGGAATATCGGCATGCGTCGTGTCGATCAAAACATTTTCGACGGGTTCCGGAAAATCCTCGACGGGACCGTCGAACTTGGCGATAAACGCTGCCGAAACGCGCTGCGGACCGGCCTTGACGTGAATCGCTTCGGTCTGCCGCGTATCGGTCGGCATCATATTCGGATCGAGCGTCAGCAGCGCGACGCGCGCGCCGTTGATCGAAATTTCAAGCTGCTGGCCCTTGCCCTGATTTTTGCCCCAGAACGGGCCGTCGATGTCGTGATAGAACAACGTCTTGAAGTTATACTCGCCGTCGGCCGGAAAATTGTAGATCACCGAAATGCCGCCGCGAGTCCCATACGGCGCGCCTTCGACGTGCCGCATCTGATTGGTCACCTTGACCACCTGAAATGTCTGCGTCACCGGCGTCGCGCGCGTATCGCCCACCGCCAGCCGGCTGATCTTACCCGCCGCGCGAATATAGCCTTCCATCAGCGCCGGCGAAATCGTCAGGACGTCGGCCATGTTGTCGAACCCGTGCGACATATCGTCGGCAGGCAGCATCGAGGACACGTCTACATCCAGCCCCAGCATGTCGCGAATCGCGTTGCGATACTCGGTTCGGTTCAGCCGGTGCAGCGGAGTCGCGCCGGGATTCGGATGCGCCAGCGCCACCTGGTCGATCTTCGCCGCGAGCCCATCGGCAAATCCGCGCAGCGTCGCCGCATCGGGCCGAGGCATGCCGGGAGGAGGCATCATCCCGACCTTCAACATATTAATCGCCTTCTCGGCTTCGGCGGCAGTCTGGTCCGGATGCGACAGGTCGACTTTGGTCCACGAGAAACCGCCCGACTTCAACTTTTCGTTGTGGCAGCCGAGGCAGTACTTATTTACAAAGGCCTGTTGCGAATCTGGAGTCTGAGGAGCGGCCTGCGCAGCGAGTGCGCCGACGAGTCCGGCAAGCAGCGTAAGTGACCGGAACATATTAGCTTTCAGCATTATACATCCGATTTCCAAGCGCCGCGATGGAGTGGGCAATGCAAGATCGTGACAGCAAAGATCATGCGCGCGTTATGGAATGAGGTGATGCCGAATCAACTCACCCGGCTTCTTGCCGCTCTCATTTCAGCTGTGTTGCTGTTCAGTCAGGATTCCGAGCCGACACTCGGCGCAGCTCTCGCCAAAATCCAGGCGCAGGACTTTGCGGGAGCCGCCGCCATGCTCGAATCCGTCACCAAACGTGAGCCCAACAATGGCCGCGCTTTCCGCAACCTCGGTCTCGCCTACGACCGCCTGAAACAGCCCGGCCGCGCGATCGACGCTTATCGCCGCGCGCTGGAGGTTCAACCGGAGATGGTCACTCCGATGTTCAACATCGCGGCGGCGTATGCCGCAAAGGGCGATGCCGATCGCGCGGTGGAGTGGCTCGCGAAAGCGAAAGCGACCCGCAAGATCGATATGACACAGATCGAAGTCACGCCCGAGTTCGGCGATGCGCGCTACCAGGCGTTCCTGCCCACGCGGGCCGACTTCGAAAATCCGTTCGTCGAAAAAACACAAGTCATCCGTGAATGGGACGGCGAATCCTCGGGCGATCAGTTTGGCTGGATCGCGCGCGCCATCGGGGACGTGGACGGTGACGGCGTCCCGGACTTCGTCACCTCGGCCCCCACGCGCGGCCGCAACGCCGGGCGCGTTTACGTGTATTCGACGAAATCCGGAAAACTGCTCTGGTCCGTCGACGGCAATCCCGGCGATCAGCTTGGCCTCGGCATCGAAGCCGCCGGAGACACGAATCGCGACGGCATCCCCGATGTCGTCGCCAGCGCGCCCGGAGCAGGGAAGGCGTACATTTACTCGGGAAAGGACGGCCGCCTTCTGGTCACGATGACCGCCGAATCCAAGAGCGCGCAGTTCGGCCGCCACGTCTCCGGCGCAGGCGACGTCAATCACGATGGATTTGCCGACGTCATGATCGGCGCCCCCGGCGCCAACGCCGCGTATGTCTACTCAGGCCGCGACGGAAAACTCCTGTGGAAATTCTCAGGCGACGGCGCCTTCGGCAGTTCTGTCGCCGGATTTACCGGAAAGAAAACCACACTGCTGATGGTCGGAGCGCCGGCCGCGGGTCCCGCGAAGAACGGACGTGCTTACGTCTACAGCGGCCTTGGCGCGACTCCGAAATTCGTGATCGATCCCGAAGAAACCGGCCACGCTCTCGGCGCGATGTTTCTCGCGATCCCCGGCGACCTCGACGGCGACGGTTTTCCCGACGTCTTCGCGTCGGATTGGGCCGACGGCGCGTCGAGCGGTCGCGTCTATCTTCATTCGTGGAAAGACGGCCACCGTCTGTTCACGATCGCTGGAAAGAATCCAGGCGAAGGACTCGGCACCAGCGCGTCGGTCGCCGGCGACGTCGATGGCGACGGACGTGCCGACCTCATCGTCGGCGCATGGCAGTACAGCGGGGAAGCGAACTCAGGCGGACGCGCGTATCTTTATTCCGGAAAAGACGGCTCGCTGCTCAGGACCTACACCGATCGCATTCCCGGCGACACGCTCGGTTTCGACGCCGTAGGAATCGGCGACGCCGATGGCGACGGGACGGTCGATTTTCTGATCACCGCCGCATGGAGCGGCATCCACGGCTTCCATTCCGGACGCATGTTTGTGATCAGCAGCGGGGTCGCATTCGGGAAGGGGTCTCGCCGAACTCGCGCCGGAAAGCCATAGTGAAGTGGCTGTGATGGGAAAATCCCAGATCGACCGCGACCCGGCTGAGCGGTTTTTCGGCGATCCGCTCCAGCCCATGGCGCACGCGCAGCCGCATTAAGTACTGATGGATCGGCGTGCCCGTCGCCGCGCGAAAAATCCGGCACAGGCGGAACAGGGACAACCCGAATCGCGACCCGATTCCATCGAGCGTCAGCGGCTCGGAAAACTGTCCGCTCAGCATGCACTCGATTTCGTGGGACAGAGCGCGTTGCCTTGCCGTCAGCGGTTGTGGCTCGGTCTCGGGATGCGCCTGCCGCAGCACGCGGGCCAGCAGGTAGATCGCGGTCTCCTCGATCTCCAGCGGATCGCGCATTTCGCCGCCGAGAATCTGCTCGAACAAGCGCCGCTGGGCGAGATACGTTTTTGAATCGCAGGGCCCGCGCGCGATGCGGAACGGTTTTTCGCCCACGCCGGGATCGAAGGTGTGGGCGATCTCCCGCGCGATGTCGCGCCTCACGCCGAACCAGTCGCATTCATCTCCGCGATCGCTGATCGGATGCCGGCGGTAAAGCTGCGCCTGGTTGTAAAAGGTGACGATGTTCGGATTCGCGGCAAACGGTGCGCCGCGTTCGTGTTCGATTTTCACCGCGGTCCGCGGGAACACGAAGCAGTCATTCTGAATCGGCCCGGTGTCGCCGAATTGCGGATATTCCCGCGCGCAGCGAAACGCGCCGATTCGGACTAATGCCGATTCGAAGACGATGGAATCGCTGAAGACAGCGGAGCCGGCACCGGACATCTTTCTCCGATGGTAACGCTTGGCAGCGCCAGCGCGCGCATGCAGGATTGCAGCAGGTTCCACAGCATGCGGGGTTCGGCCACGGCCTGCCGGACCAATCCCTCTTCCAACGCGTTCCGCAGCTCGCCGTCGCCGAATGACTTCGCCGCGCGCGCCAGCCGCGATTTCTTCGGAGCCGAACCCAACGACACGGGAAGCGAAAACCGGTCCGGTTCGCTCCAGGCCCCGTCCTCCCATTCCTGCAGGTAGACCGTCCGGGTTTCGGAGTCGACCAGGAAGCTGAAGTTGAGATTTTCAAAGCTCTGTGTTGCCATACGTCGCCTGGGCTGGATGCACCCGGCGTGCCACGGCTAACGTGTTGATAAGAAATGAGCAACTCGCGGTTCGCGAGCGGCGATCTTACGGCGTCCGAAGAATTTACTGGAACTTTGTACGGATCACTTGAGGGTGATATTGTGCTCCCGGAGCACTGAGGCGGTCGCCAGTTCGAAGGCCGCCACCCCTTCGCCCAGGTCGGCCTCGGCGCGCCGTTCCTGGCTGCGCGCGGCGATCATCGTGCTCTGGCGCTGTTGCACCAGGAACAGGGTGGAGGTGCCGGCACGAAATTGGCGCTGCTCGCTGTTATATTGCTCTTCCGCCGATTCGCGCGCCACGCGCGACGCGTCCAACCTGAGTTGGGCCGATTGTACAAGCTGCATCGCGTTGCGGACGTCCGCCTCAATGGCCTGTTCGGTCTGTTCTCTTTGATTCCGGATGCGCCGCGCCTCCGCAATCGACCGGCCCAGGTTCGCCTCGGCGGTGCGATTGTGAATCGGAATGGCGATGCGAAGCTGCACCTGCGTGGTCGGAAAATCGCCGCCGCCGATGGTGCTGATCGATTGTCCGTAGCCGCCCAGAAGAATCGGCGGAGCCGAGGAAGACCCGAAATTCAGATTGATCGGCGGAAGTCCCGCGCCGTTCGAAAGCGTATTGAGACGATCGATCAGAGGCTGGAATCCCGCCGTGAAGGGATTCACAGCCTGGATGACCTGCGATCCCGCCAGGCCGGCGCGCGTGTAGCTGCCGATCACGTCCACCTGCGGCTTGGTCTGCTCGCGGTAGTAGCGCGTGTCGCTTTCGTTGATCTGTCCCGAAATTTTCGCCTGCGCGACTTCGGGCCGGTTGGCGATCGCGTCGGCGACGGCTTCGGCCAGCGGCACCAGCGGGGGCTTCGATGCCGGGGGAGCCGGAATCAGTGCGCTCGACCACAGCGGCGCGGATCGATCCGGAAGAATCAGGACTTTCAGGTTGTCTTCGGCGCGCGTCACCGTAGTCTGCGCGCTGTAAGCTTCCAGCTCGAAATTCGCAAGCTGCGTTTGCGCCGCGACCACGTCGATCGGCGCGAGCAGCCCCTGCGCTTCCTGCCGGCGGTTGCTTTCATCCTGCTGGCGCCCGATCTCGACCGCCTCAAGCTGCACCTGCAGGTTGTTGTAGGCGAAGACCAGCTCCCAATAGGCGATTTCGGTCTGTTGCAGGATCGTCAGCACCCGCAGCCGGAACTGCTCGTCGGTCAGCGTGCGATTCTTCTGCGCGACCTCAATCGAATGTCGGTTGGCGTCGTAGCGCAGCCCGCGCCACAGCGGCTGCGTGTACTGCAGGTTGATCGAAGTGGGGAACTGCGGATTCAACAGCACGAACGTGTTATCGGTGAACGTGCGCTGATTCAGGAAATCCGTGCGGTAGCTGCCCCCGAACCACGGCGTCGAGCCGGACACCCCCGGATCGAACTGCCAGCCCTTGGTCAGCACCGCGCCATTGGCCGATCCGCCCAGCGACGAGGCGATCGGTGTGACCTGTTTCAGCCAGTAATTCGTCCCCCCGATCACCGGGTCGTAGACGCCGCGCGCGCCGAGGATGTTGTAGTCGGCTTCCTGCTGATCGATCCGCGACGCCTCGATGTCTTTATTGTTCGCCAGCGCCATTTGCAGCGCCTGGTCGAGCGTGATTCTTGCTTCCGTGAAAACCCCGATGCGCGGCGGAAACCGGAACGGACGAACCGGAGGCACCAGCGTCTGCTGTTCCTGCGCGAAAAGTATGCCGGCCGTCAGGAACAGGCTCAAACAAGCCCTCATCGAACGCTCTCCACCGGCACCCGGCTTGTCGATTCACCCGACTCGCTTCGGAACATCCACCGGAAAATGCGCAGATTCTTCGCATCGTCGAACAGCGAATAAAACACCGGGACCGCCAGCAGCGTCAGCAGCAGGCACAGTGTCTGCCCGCCGACCACCAGCACGCCGATCGACCGGTTCGTGGCCGATCCTTCGCCGCCCGAAACAATCAGCGGCAGCATGCCCGCCACCAGCGCCGTGGTGGTCATCAGAATCGGACGCAGCCGGTCGCGATTCGCCGTGATGATCGCGTCGTAGCGATCCATCCCCGAAGCGCGCAGCCCGTTCGTATGATCGATCTGCAGAATCGCGTTCTTCTTGACGATGCCGAACAGCAGCAGCATCCCGAGCGCGGAGAAAATATTGATGCTTTGTCCCATGATGAGCAGTGAAAAAATCCCGAAGGGGATCGCGATCGGCAGCGTCAGCAGAATCGTGAAGGGATGGATGAACGATTCGAACTGGGCCGCCAGCACGATGTACATAAAGATGAACGTCAGCGCGAACGCGAGGCCGAAGTAATAAACGGCGCGGCCCAGCTCGCGGCCGGTGCCCGTCAGCGCCGTCCCGTAGCCCGGGTCCATGTGAATCTCTTTCGAAATCTTGCCGAGCGCGTTCAAAATATCCGCCTGCGATCCACCCGGCAGCACGTTGGCCGTGATCGTCACCTGGCGCTGGCGGTTCAATCGTCCGATGCTCGACGGCGCGTCGCCGGTCTTCAGCTTCACCACCTGGTCGAGCGGCACCCAGCCTTGTTTATTCGTCGAAAACACGGTGAGCTGCGAAAGCCCTTCGACGCTGGTGCGATACTGGCGCGCCGCGCGCAGCCGCACATCGTACTGCTCGCCGCCGGATGGAAACGTCGAAACCACCTGTCCGGCCACCAGCGTATTCAACGCCTGTGCGATATCGTTGACGCGAACGCCGAGGTCCGCCGCGCGCTGCCGGTCGATTTCGACGCGCAGTTCCGGCTTGCCGAACACCAGCGAGCTGTCGATATCGGCGACCATCGGCACCTGCTTGAGCTTGTCCATGATCGCGCGCGAATACTGATCGAGCTTTTGCAGATCCGGCCCTTCGAGCACATACATGATGTCGGCCTGCCCGCCTCCCGCGCCGCCCGCCTGCAACACCGCGGTCTTCAGATCCGCCGGATATTTTTTGAGCAGATTGCGAACTTCAAGCTGAATGTCCTGCTGGCTCTTTTCGCGTTGTTCGCGCGGAACCAGCTTGATGTACACCGATCCTCGGTTCGTCGCGCCGACCGAAATTCCGCCGAATCCGGAAACCGTATTGCCCACCGACGTCAGCGTCGCCGTCACGCCGGGCAGCCCGCGAATATCGCGAGCGATTCTTTCCGCAATGGTCGTCGTCGCGGCCAGCGAGCTTCCTTCCGGAGCCCGCACCGTCACCTGAAATTCGCCGCGATCGTCAGTCGGGACGAAATTCTTGCCCACCAGCATGAACACGGGAATCGTCATGAACATCACGCCGACGCTCAGGGCGACCATCGACTTGCGATGCCCCATCGACCACACCAGCATCTTCGTGTAGTACTTATCGATCACGCGGAAGAACGGCGATTTTTTCGACTCGCCGTGCTTCGCGCCTTTCTTCAATTTGATGAAGCGCGAGCACAGCATCGGCGTCATGGTGAACGACACCAGCAGCGACACCGCGATGGCGAACGACGCCGTGAATCCGAACGACGACATGAATCGCCCGACAATGCCGCCCATGAACCCGATCGGCAGGAACACGGCCATCAGCGAAAGCGTCGTCGCCATGACGGCCAGGCCGATTTCGCGCGTCCCTTCGATCGCCGCTCGAAACGGAGGCATGTCCTTCTCTTCCATGAAGCGGTAGATATTTTCGAGCACGATGATCGCGTCGTCGATCACGATTCCGACCATTAGCGTCAGCGCCAGCATCGTAATCTGGTTCAGCGCGAAATCCATCCACGCCATCAGCGCGAACGTCGAAATGATCGACGTCGGGATCGCGATGGCCGAAATCAGCGTCGTGCGGATGTTCGCCAGAAACGCGAACACGATCACGGCTGCCAGAAAACTTCCTTCGAGCAGGTGCGACTCGAGCGCATGCACCGCGTTCTTGATGAAGATCGATTGATCGTTGACGATCTGAATCCGCACGTCCTTCGGAATCAGCGGCGCGATCTCCTTGATCCGCTGCTTGATCGCATCCGCGGTCTTGACCGTGTTTTCGCCCGATTGCTTGGACACCACCAGCGTCACCGACGGATCGCCGTTCAGCCGCGCCGAAGTGGTGGGCTCCTCTTCGCTGTCCTCGGCGTGGCCGATGTCGCGCAGCTTGACGACATAAGGGCCGCGCGTCGCGATCGCGATTTCATCGAACTGCGCCGGATCGACCAGGCGCCCCAGCGTGCGCACGCTGAATTCGGTTGCGCCCGCGTTGACGCTGCCGCCGGGCAGCTCCATATTCTGCTGCCGTAGCGCGTTCGCCACTTCGGAAACCGAAAGATTGTACGCGCGCAGCTTTTCGGGATCCACCCACACGCGAATTTCGCGCTTTAATCCGCCCACCAGCGTGATCTCGCCGACGCCGCTGATATTTTCCAGCCGCGGCTTGATCTGCTTGTCCGCGATCTCCGTCACGTCGCGCAGCGGACGCGGCGAGGAAATCGCCATCTGGAAAATCGGCTGCGCGTCCGGATCGAATTTCTGAATGACCGGAGCCTTCGCGGTTTCCGGAAGATCCGGAATCGCGCGGTTCACCTTGTCGCGAACTTCCTGCGCCGCGACGTCGCCGTTCTTATCGAGCGAAAACGAAATGACGACAATCGAGTTGCCTTCGGCCGACGTCGAGTTCAGATCCTCGATGCCGCTGATCGTATTGATCGCGTCTTCAATCCGCTTGGTGATCTCGGTCTCGACTTCTTCCGCCGACGATCCGGGATTCGAGACCGACACCGACACCGTCGGCAGATCGATCTTCGGCAGCAGATCGAGCCCCAGCGTCATGAACGAAAATCCGCCGACGACCATCAGCGCGACAATCAGCATCGTCGCGAATACCGGGCGCCGGACGCATAGTTCAGCAAGTTTATGCACGGGTCAGTCCCCCTTCCCCATGAAGACTTGGACGGACTGCCCGTCATAAAGGTCTTGCAGATGATCGAGCGCCACGGTGGCGCCGGGCGCGAGGCCGGAAAGAATCTGCACCATGTCGCCGTCTTTCGCGCCGAGCTGCACCACCGCCACGCGAGCTTTTCCGTCGCGAATGAAAAACACCTGCGACGAATTGGTGCTCGCGTCGGTCAGCACCGCGCGCGCCGGAACGAAAATTCCTTCGCTGCTTCCATTCAGCAGGATCCGCGACGTGGCGAACATGCCCGGCTTCAGCGCCAGATCCGTATTCGGAAATTGCGCCTCCACGCTGAACGTGCGCGAGTTGGGATCGACCGCCGGATTGATCGCCGTCACCTTGCCGGTGAATTTTCGATTCGGATACCCCGGCACCGACGTTTCGACCACCGATCCCAATTTCATTTGCGGCGCGTTCGACTCCGGCACCTGCAGATCCAGCTTGATCGGCGTGACGCGCAGCACGGTCGCGATCTTGTTCGTCAGCGCTACGTATTGCCCCGCCGCGACGGGCCGCGCGCTGACGAAGCCGTCGAACGGCGCGCGAATCAGGGTATCGTCCATCGCCTTGATCGCGAGCTCCGTCATCGCGTGCGCGCCGCTCACCGAAGCCTGCGCCGTCATCACGCCCTGGAAATTCTGCCGGGCCGCGTTCAGCGTCGCTTCATATTGCTGCCGCGCCGAGTTGGCCTGCGCGGCCGCTGTGTCCGCCGCCGTCCGCGCTTTCTCATACGCGCTGCGCGAAACATCGCCCGTCTTGATCAGGTTTTCGTAACGCTGTGCGTCGGCCTCGGCGAGTTTCGCCTGCGCCTGCGCCGACTCGTACGCCGCCTTCGCCGCCAAAACCTCGGGGACGTTGCTTGCGTCGAACTTTTGATCCGCGCCCAGCCCGATGCGCGACTGCGCCTGCCGCAGCGACGCTTCGGCCTGTTGCTCGGCCGCCTTCGCGTTTTCAAGCCGCAGCTTCGCGTCGCGCTCCTCCAGCTTCGCCAGAATCTGCCCCTGCTTGACGAAATCGCCGACGTTTACCGGAGTCTCGACGATCCGCCCGGCCGCTTCCGGCGCCACATCGGAGGTGTCCATCGCGATAAAACTTCCGGTCGCCTGCACGGAGGCCGAAATCATGCGCGACACAGCCTGCGTCGCGGTCACCGTCGGGACGGCCGCGGTTCCCGGCGTCGACGTCTTCGCCGGTGGAGCCTCCGCGGTTTGATTGCCCCCGCAACTCGCCAGCATCAGCGCGGCGAGAACTGCGCAACTTAGATAAAGACGATTCATGCTGAACCTTTCTTCAGCCCTCGCATCACCAGCGTGACGAGTTCCTTCACCACCGCCTGGTCATCGAAGGATTGGTCCTTCAGCTCGAATAAATAGCGGTTCATCGCAAAATGCACGACGGCGCCGAAAAAAAACGTGATCGCGGTATTCGCATCGCCCTTATAAAACGCACCCTCTTTCTGGCGCAAGACGATATAACGGCGCAGAAAGTTCCCCATCGGTAACCCGAAACGCGCGCGAAACAGACTTGCCAGCAGATGCCCTTCGAGCGACGCGTACAGCAGCAGCCGGTGAAACGCGGGATCGTCGCGGAACGATTCCACGACCCCGATCGCCAGCGTCTGAAAGAACCGCGCATCGTCGCGCCGCGCTGCCAGAGCCTCCAGCGATTCCATCAACTCATTGCTGCTGGAATCCGGACCCTTGGTGTCGAGAATTGCGTGATACAGGTCTTCTTTGCTCGAAAAGTGGCGAAACAGGATCGCTTCGCTCACCCCCGCGGCAGCGGCGATATCTTTCGTTTTCGTGCCGGAAAATCCCTTTTGCGCGAAGCTCTCAATCGCAGCTTTGAGGAGCTGTCGCCGGCGGTCGTCGCCATGCATCCGGCTTTTCTGAGGAACAGCGGCGGGCATATGTAAGTACTTACTAGCATACCTCAACCGGGCCCGACCGTTCAAACCGTCCCAACGTCTTGAATTCCCTCACCCTTGTGCTAGATTGAGCGCATGACACCTGAACAGGCCCATTTTGTCCTGAACGAGATTTATATCCCCCAAATTCGTAACGAACAGAAGACCACCGGCCGCGTGCTGGCCGCCGTTCCCGCCGACAAGCTCGAATATACGCCGGACCCCAAATCGATGACCTCCTGGAAACTCGCGACGCACATCGCCTCCAGCGAAATGTTCTTTGTGCTGGGTGTCGCCGGCGGAAATTTCGACCGCGCCAACGGGGCGATGCCCGATTCCGTGAAAACTCCGGCGGATCTGGCCCAGTGGTACGATCAGGCGCTCACGAAAGCGATCGAGAAACTCGCCGCGACCAGCGGCGCCGACCTGGCGAAGAGCCTCAACTTCGCAGGCGTTTTTAATTTACCGGCGATCAACTATATTGGCCTGATGCTCAGCCACTCCGCGCATCATCGCGGTCAGCTCTCGGCGTACCTGCGCCCGATGGGCGCCAAGGTTCCTCGCATTTACGGCGGCAGCGCCGACGAGCCGATCGAAGCCACGCAAGGAGCCTAATGGTTTTGTGGGGCCGGTAAGATTCCGGCCCCACCATGCCACGCAGGACGATTTATTTCCCCGCTGCCTTCTCGACGCCCCGCATCACCCGCAGTAGATTCCCGCCGTAGATCTTGCGGATCTCCTCCGCCGTGTAGCCTTTCTCCAGCAGCGCCCGCGTGAGGTTCGGAAATTTCGAAACTTCGTCCAACCCCTCCGGCGCGCAGCCGATGCCGTCGAAGTCGCTGCCGATCCCGATCGCCTCGATCCCGGCGATCTGCTTGATGTGGTCGATGTGCGCCACCACGTCCGCCACCGACGGCTTCGCTCCCACTTTCAGAAATCCGCACGAAAAATTGACCTGCACCACGCCGCCCTTTTTCGCCAGCGCGACAATCATTTCGTCGGTCATGTTGCGCGGCACATCCGCCAGCGCGCGGCAGGAGGAATGCGACGCGAAAATCGGAGCCTTGCTCACCTCGAGCGCGTCCCAGAACGTCTTGTCGGCGACGTGTGAAATGTCCACCATCATGCCCAGCCGGTTCATCTCGCGCACCACATCTTTTCCGAAATCCGTCAGTCCGTTGTGATGCTGCACGTCGGATTTGGTGATGTCGCCCGACGAATCCGCCCAATTGTTCGTGTTCGAATGCGTCAACGTCATATAGCGCACGCCGAGGGCGTAGAAGTCCCGCAGCAGCCGCGTGCTGTCTTCGATCGCATGGCCGCCCTCGATCCCCATCAGGGCCGCAATCTTACCCTTCTTATGCGCCGCCTCGATGTCGGCGACGCTGGTGGCGAACATGAAATCGTTGGGATAGCGGTCGATGATGTCGTGCCGCACGGTGTCGATCATCTGCAGCGCGCGATTGGCGGAATGATTCCCGTTGACATAATTCGCCGCGACATAGACCGCGAAAAACTGCGCGCCGATGCCGCCTTCTTTCATGCGGACCAGGTCGGTATGGGTCGGCTTGTCGCCGGTGTTGCGGGGCCCGATGTCGAACCCTTCGACGGTGCGGCTGGTGACGTCGTTATGCGTGTCGATCAGCAGCGCGGAGCGATGCACCTTCATCACTTCGGCATCGGTGACGGTGCGCTGGGCCATGAGCGCGGCGGCGGTCGCCGCGAAAAGAAAAATCCTCATAGTCCACTAATTTCGCACAACTGACTTGTGACCGAAAATACTCCAGCCGGCTGGACAGCCGGCTCGCCGGCAAGCTGCCGGCCCCACGCTACGCCGCGGCAGCGGTCTGTTCGCGCAGCATGTTGCGGATTCGCAGCAGCCGCACGCGAATTCCCGTGGAGGTGATTCCCGCCTCGCGTGCGATCTCTTCCGCCGAGTAGCCCTGCAAATTCCGCTCGAGCAGCTTGCGATCCCGCCGCGGGCAGCGGTCGAGCAGGCGATGCAACTCGATCGTCTCCAGGTTCATCGAGTAGGACGGATTCAGGCCGTCGATCGTGGTGGTCAGCGGCGCTCGGAATCGCGCGCGAAAAAGGTTGCGCGCAATCGAGTTCACCCAGAATCCGACCATTCCCGGGTCCCGCAACTGATCGCGATATTCCCAGCCGCGCGCCCAGGCGGCTTGTGCGATTTCTTCCGCGTCTTCGAGCGGGGCGCCGTGAGCCAACAGAAACCGGCGCGTCGCGCTATATCCGGATTCGAATGCTTCCCCGAAATTGTCCCGTTCCATCGTGCGTTAAACGTTGCAATCCGTGTGCCAGCGATTCGCTTCTGTTTTTCAAGTACTTCGCGAGTGTCCGGCAAAATCCTGTCGGTAAAAAGTTCGCGAACACTAACCCTATTTCTTACCTCGCCCGATCATCTCTTGTGCGTGCCTTCACATTTTTCTTTTGCATCGCCGGACTCGCGATGGCCGAATCACACCCGAGCTGGTGGGGTCTGGCATCGCCGGACGCCACCGCGCTGGTCGGAATTCGCTGGGACACGCTGAATCACTCCGCTTTCGCCGCCCCTGTCGAGGCTGAGTTGTGGGGCTCGCTCAATTTTCCCGATCTCGCCGTGCTGCGCGCTTCGCGGCAGATCCTGATTTCGTCGCCCGCGACGGTCGCGATGTTCTCGGGGAATTTTCCGCTTGTAACGTTACATGAACAGGCGGCGGCGAAAGGCATGAAGCCCATGTCCTATCGCGGAGTCGAACTGTGGATTTCCCCGGGCAAGACGTTGAGCCTCGCCGTGATGAACGAACAACTGGTGGTGGCCGGGTTGCGAAAGCCGCTGCAGGACGCGATCGATCGCAGCCAGGCGGAAAGCGGAACCAGCCGGCGCTATTCGCCGCTGCTCGCCCGTGGAGCGCGTCTGGCGT
Organism: Terriglobia bacterium; assembly: GCA_020073325.1. GTDB lineage: Bacteria > Acidobacteriota > Terriglobia > Bryobacterales > Bryobacteraceae > Palsa-187. The sequence goes on from JAIQFJ010000016.1 coordinate 13,981, forward strand.
CGAACGACCTGTGGGTGGTCGCGTCGCACCTGCCCGATCCGCTTGCGGACTTATTCGTGCCGCTCGAAACCGAGGCTCGCGGGTTCGATGGTGGGGTTTCGGTGAGCGACGGGGTACATCTTGAAGCGACGCTCGAAGCGGGATCCGAAGACGGGGCTGCGATTATTGCCGACAATCTGCGGCAGACGGTGCCGGGGCTGCCGGAGATCGCCCGAGGATTGCAGGTGACGGCCGAGGCCGATCATGTTCTGTTGTCGCTCGAGGTGTCGCGCGATCAACTGGTTGCCGGATTGCGCGGAGCCGAGCCGGCGGTTGCGGCCGGACCCGTGGGAAGTGGACCCGTCGGAACTGGACCGGCCGTGAATGGACCCGTCGCGACTGCGGCGCCGGCTCCTCAGCCGGTCATCGATCCGCTGCCGCCCGCGGGTCCCCGCGTGATTCGAATTCTCGGGCTGGATGATGGCCCCCGGGAAATCGTTTTGAAGCCTGAAAAGCAGTAGCATTATCGGCCTAAAACAGGAATCGCGCGTCGTTTTGCCCGGATTTAGCAGCGCACGTCATTTTGCTTTTGACAGCACCCGCGCGCGACCCGTATAGTTTCGATAAATGCCAGGACTCGATCTTCGCGGCCGCGCCGCTGTCGTTATTGGAGGAACATCCGGACTCGGTCGAGCCATCGCACTCGGCCTCGCCGATGCCGGAGCCGACGTCGCCGCGACTGGACGCCGCATCGAACTGGTCCACACCGTCGCCGACGAAATCGCCGCCAAAGGACGCCGCACCATGCGCTGCGCCGTCGACGTTCTCTCCCGATCGTCCATCGACGAACTGCGGGATGCCGCCGTCGCGCTGTTCGGCCACGTCGACATCCTGGTCAACGCCGCCGGTCGAATCTCCAAAGCCCCGGCGCAGACTATTTCCGAAGACGAGTGGGACTGTGTGCAGGACACTAACGTCACCGGCGTCCTCCGCGCCTGCCAGTCTTTCTACGCGCCTCTGAGCGAATCGAAACGCGGACGCATTATCAACATTACGTCGCTCAATTCTTTCGTCAGCTTGAACGGCGTCGCGGCCTATGCCGCGTCGAAGGCCGCGCTGCTCGGCTTGACGCGCAGCCTGGCTGTGGAATGGGCGACTGCCGGAATCAACGTCAACGCGATTGCCCCCGGCGTTTTTCGCACCGATCTCAACAAAGCTCTGCTCGACAATTCCGAGCGCGGCCGCGAACTGCTGGCTCGCACTCCCATGCAGCGCTTCGGAAAGGCCGAAGAACTGGTGGGAGCCGCCGTGCTGCTCGCCTCCGACGCCGCCAGTTTCATCACCGGACACTGCATCGCCGTCGACGGAGGCTTTCTCGCCTCCGGCGTCAACGCGGGAATTCCATCATGATCCTCACCGAAAAACCCACGGTCGATTTTTCCGCCATCGTCGAAGAAGAACTCGCCGCGGCCCCGTTTATCGACATTCATACGCACCTGTTTCAGCCCGCCCTGGGAACGCTCGGGTTATGGGGCATCGACGAACTGATCACGTATCACTACCTGGAAGCGGAGCTGTTCCGATCGTCCAGCATCACGCCCGAAAAATATTTCGCCCTTTCGAAGGGCGAGAAAGCCGACGCGATCTGGCGCGCGCTGTTCGTCGAAAATACTCCGGTCTCGGAAGCCGCGCGAGGCGTCATTGCCGTGCTCGACGCCTTCGGCCTCCCCACCGGCGATCTCACCGAGGCGCGCCAATTCTTCGCCGCGCAAAAGCTCGATCAGCACGTCGATCAAGTCCTGAAAATGTCCGGGGTGAGCGAGGTCGTCATGACCAACGATCCATTGGACCCCGCGGAAGCGCCGTTCTGGCAGGCGGGCATCGAGCCCGACCGGCGCTTCCACCCGGTTCTGCGCCTGGATCGGATCCTCAATAAATGGGACTGGCAGGGCATGGCCGCGCAGGGGTATTCCGTCGACGCGCACGGCGCCGGCAAATCGATCGACGAAGCGCGGCGTTTCCTGGCCAACTGGACGCTGCGGATGAAGCCGGTCTACATGGCCGTCTCGCTTCCCGACACCTTCCGCTTCCCGGAAGATTCGCTCCGCGGGAAACTGATCGAGCACGCCGTGCTGCCGGTGTGCCGCGAGTTCGACCTGCCGCTTTCGCTGATGATCGGCGTCCGCTACCTGGTGAATCCGCGCCTGAAATTGGCGGGCGACGCCGTCGGCATTGCCGATCTGCGCTCGCTCGAACGCCTCTGCGCCGATTTTCCCGACAATCGTTATCTGGTCAGCGTGCTCGCCCGCGAAAATCAGCATGAGCTGTGCGTTTATGCGCGAAAATTCGCGAACCTGATGCCCTTCGGCTGCTGGTGGTTTCTGAATAACCCGTCGATTGTCGAAGAGATGACGCGCGAGCGGCTGGAGATGCTCGGCACCAGTTTCGTGCCGCAGCACTCCGATGCGCGCGTCCTCGAACAGGTCATTTATAAGTGGAGAAACACGCGCCGCACCATCGCGCCGATCCTCGCGCGGTCGTACGAACTTCTCGCCCAGGACGGCCGCGTCGCTACTCGTGAAGAAATCCGCCGCGACATCGAGCGCCTGTTCCGCGGCAATTACCAACGCTGGGTGAAACATTGATCGGCAGTAGCCTGCGCGGGTTTGTAACCGGACCATCGAAGTGCGGGCGGGCCTGCCCCACAGCAGTACCGGTCGAAAATCTCATCAGGCGAGTGTCGACCGGCAACAATCTTCGAAAATGCCGAACACGTCGAGGGCTTGAATTGAAGGACGTGATCGTGAACGGAGAGAAGATTTAGCGCGCTTCGGCGTTGAACCGCTCCCTCTGGTCGCGGCTCGCTGCGGCCAACATCGCCGATAGAGGGAACAGCGAGCCGCGACCAAAGGGAGCGGTTCAAGCCACGGGCTAGCGCCTCACTGGCGGGTATATTTCTTCTACCGCTCCCCAGGTAAGAATCGTGCGACCGATTCCGTCAGTGCCCGCGCGGGATCGCTCTCAAACTTATGCCGGATGTTGCGGACCTGATTCCGTACTCTGGCCGCCAGATTATGCGACAGGCTTACGCGTTTAGCCGCTTTAGTAATACTGGAGCAGTAAATGACAGCCATAAACAGTTCAAGCTCATAATTCCTTAGAGCAGCGCACAGATGCAGAATTCGCGTAACGAAAATCGCCCTGAGACAATCTTTGTTTGAGAGATTCGTGCCGAACTGCCGCAACGCCAAATTGGAGGCCGAAGTCCATCGGCGCAGTGTCCGTCCCAAATCCGCCCTTCCCGTGACGATTCTCGACAGCATCCACGATCCTGCCGCGTTGTTCGATTCCGAGTGGCGCTGCACGGCTCTGAATTCCGCGGCCGGAACCGCCGCGGGCGTCGACGAGCCTGTAGGACAGATTCTGTGGGAAATGTTCCCGCAGATTCTTTCGACGCCGATCGAAGATCATTTGCGTCGCGCCATGGCCGCGCGCAGCTACATCCGCTTCGAGGCCTACTGCCCGCCCGCCGCGCGCTGGATCGAGGCTGAAGCTTATCCGGCCGGCGACGGCCTGCTGCTCTTCGCGCGCACCGCCGATGCCCTGCAGTTCGACCGCGCCGAACGGGTGCAGCATGAGCTGAAGCGCTCGAATGAAGATTTACGCCGCGCCAATCGCGACCTGGAGACGTTCGCCTATTCCGCCAGCCACGATTTGCAGGAGCCGCTGCGCAATGTCGCGATTTACAGCCAGCTGCTGCAGCGCAAGCTCGGGCCGCTGCTCGATGGCGACACCTCCAAGCTGCTCGACGGAATTTTAAAAGGCACGCGCCGGATGCAGTGCCTGGTGGAGGATCTGCTGTCCTATTCGCGCGCGACCAGGCAGGCCGAGGGCCCCGCTCCGATGATCGATGCGGGCGCGGTGATTGGCGCGATTGTGCAGGGGATGAAGGCGCAGATCGAGACGACGCGCGCCTGTATCGTCGTCGATCCGCTGCCGCGGCTCCGCATGCAGGAGATTCATCTGTCGCAGATTTTTCAGAACCTGATCAGCAATGCTTTGAAGTATCGCAGCCCGGCTTCGCCGCTGGTCCGTATCTCGGCCGAATCGCGGGAAGAATTGTGGACGTTTTCGGTGACCGACAACGGGATCGGCATCGATCCGCAATATCGCCAGCAGATTTTCGGGCTCTTCAAGCGCCTGCACACGCAGGAGGAATTCACCGGCAGCGGCGTCGGCCTGTCGATCTGCGAACGCATCGTCGAGCAATACGGAGGCCGCATCTGGGCCGACGGCGCGGCTGAAGGGTCCGGCTCCGTCTTCCGCTTTACGCTTCCCGACGCCGGCCGCTGAATCAGCGAGCGCCCTTCGATTTCAGGAACTGAGCCGTCCTCTCCTGTTTCGCCTTCCATGCGAGAGCCAGCGGAGTCACAGCGCCGTCGCGGGATTGCGCGGCCGCATTGACGTCCGCCCCGTGCGCGATGAGAACATCGGCGAGTTCCGCATACCCCTTGCTCGCGGCGATATGCAGCGCGGTGAGATTGCCCAGCGCGCAGGCACGGACGCTGGCGCCGGAGCGCAGCAAAAACTCCGCGATCGCGGTTTGTTGTTCCCCCAAAGCGGTGTAAGCGATCAGCGCGATGTCGTGCGCCCCGCGTTCGCGCACGCATGCCGGCTCCGATCCGACCAGCGCTTCGACACGATCGCGTAATCCGAGCGCGGTTGCGGTGCAGGTGGAAACGGGTGCTCCGCAGTCGGCCAGATGACGCGCCAAGGGGACCAGCCCCATATGCGCGGCGGCCTCGATCGCCGATTCGTCCCACGTTGCGCGCGCGCCGGCGAGCGAAGGAGCCAGTCGCAGCAGGTGTTTCACGCGGCCGGCATCGAAGTGAGCCAGGCGCGCGAACTCATTGATGAAATCCTGAGGGAGTCCGTCGAGATCCTGCGGCGCGTAAGGACGGCCTTGCGCGTCGAAGCTGTAGCGGCGGCCGAAATAGACGCGCTCGACCTTGACTGAATCCGCCGGCGGACCGGCGGCGCCGCGGTGAACCAGCATCTCGACGATCTCTCTTGCTCCGCGCGCTTGTGCGACCTCGATCGCGCTGCGGCCGTCGGCGCGACGCACATTGGGGTCGGATCCGTTCATCAAGAGAGCCTGCGCCATTTCCGCGGCGACGGAGCGGTCGTGAAAATCGACCGCCGTCAGCAGCGGACTCTCCGGACCGGCGCTGAGGTCGGCGCCCTGGATCGTCAGGAACATGATCATCGCTGGATGACCGCCTTCGACGGCGTAATGGAGCGGCGTGCGGCCGTCGGCCGATCGAAGCCGCGCGATGGCGGGATTCCATTTGGCCAACTCCGTCGCGCGGGCGACGTCGCCCTTCAATGCCGCTTGAAAGATGTCGAGCGGCGCTGGCGGATCGGGCGTCTGGGCGGGGGAAAGCGCGACGGGCGCGGCCCCAAGAGTGGCAAGAAACGAGCGTCGGTGACTCATGACGAGGATCATGCGGCCGGGCGGCGGTTTCGAAACAGGCGTCCCGTTGTTATCTTTTTGTTTGCGCGGAAGTTCTCAATTCTCAGTCATTTGGCGAAATGTGTAAACGCGGCGATTCGCGCCTCAGCCCGTATACTGGAATCGTGCGCACCGATGAAGCCAGTGCCGCGCTGCTCCGGTTTGGCAATTTTGAGCTGGATCTGAAGAATGGCGAGCTGCGCCGGGGCGGGGTTCTGGTAAAAATTCCGCCGCAGCCGATGGCGCTGCTTGCTCTGCTGGCGGAAAATGCCGGCGAACTGGTCGCGCGCGACGAGATACAGCGGCGGATCTGGGGCGGCCAGACGTTCGTCGATGCGGATCGTAATCTGAACGTATGCATGGCGCAGATCCGGTCGGCGCTGGGTGACGATGCGGATGCGCCGCGATTCATTCGAACCGTGCCGAAGCGCGGATACATGTTCCTGCCTCCGGTGGAGCGGGTGGCGCCGCCATCGCCGGTCATTGCGGAGCCGCGGCGGCTGCCGTGGATCGCGCCGGCGGTCGCGCTTGGACTGGTTGCGATCGTTGCGGGAATTTTCGTATGGCGCAGGCCTGCGCCGGAACCGTCGCGCGTGACGATCGCCGTGCTGCCGTTTGAAAGCTCAAGTGAGGACGCCAGCCTCAGCGACGGCCTGACCGAGGAATTGATCAGCCATCTGGGCAGCGTGCAGACCGAGCGGCTCGGCGTGATCGCACGCGGTTCGGTGATGCGCTATAAGTCGTCGAGGCCGCCGCTGCGCGACGTGGCGCGCGACTTGAATGTCCGGTATCTGGTGGAAGGAACCATCCGGCGGAGCGGGCAACGCGTTCGTGTCACCGCGCGCCTGGTGAAGGCGGCCGACCAGGCGGTCGATTGGACGGAGTCCTACGAAGACGACGCAGCCAATCTTTTCCGTATCGAGGAAGAATCGGCGGCGCACATCACGGCGGCGGTTCTGGGGCGTCTGTTTCCTCGCGGAGTTTTGAAGACCGGTATTTTTCACGTCACCGATCGCGCGGCTTATGACGCGTACCGCACGGCGCGGACGCTGGAAAATCAGGGCAGCCTTTCGCGCAGTCTCGATTTTTTCGAAGAAGCGGTGCGCCTGGATCCGCGCTATGCCGACGCCTATGCCGGGCTGGCGGATGCGTGTGTCGCGATGGCGCGCTCCGGCGCTCCTCCCGAAGAAATGTTTCCTCGCGCCGCGAAAGCCGCGGCCAGCGCGCTGGAACTGAATTCGTCCTCGGCCGAGGCGCACAATGCGCTGGCGAACGTGCGCTTCTGGTTCGATTGGAACTGGGCCGAGGCCGAACAGCATTTCCGGATCGCGCTTCGCATGAATCCGAGCTACGCCGAGGCGCATCACGATTTCGCATGGTTCCTGGTCGCAATGGGACGCACCGAAGAAGCGCTGACCTCGCTGCGGCGCGCGATCGAGCTGGATCCTTTTTCGGTGCGCGTCAACATGGATGCGGGTTGGCTGCTGCTCGAAGCGCATCGTTTCGATGACGCGATCCGGCAGGCGCGGCGCGCGCTGGATTTATCGCCAGGATTACAGGAAGCCGAAGCCTGCATCGAGCGGGCGCAGTCGTACAAAGGGAATCGCGCGCCGGGACCGGCGGGCGCGGCGGATCCGTATTCGCTCGCTCTGCATTACGCGCTCTCGGGAGATAAAGTGCGCGCGATGCGCGAACTGGATCACGCTTATGAGAGCCGCTCCGTGATGATGCCGCTGGTGAAGGTCGACCCGGCGTTCACGTCGCTGCGCGGCGAGCCTGCGTTCGAAGCGCTGGTGGCGAAGGTCGGAACACCATGAGCCGCCGCATCATTGCTCGTCGAACAATTTTTTGCGATTGACGTCCTCTCCTTTGAAAAAGACCGATGAGATCCGCTCTGTGGCCGAAATATCCTGCAGCGGGTTGCCGTCGACCAGCAGCAGATTCGCTTCGTAACCTTTGCGGATGTATCCCATGCGCTGATCGGCGCGAAGCAGACGTGCGGCGTTCGACGTCGCAGCCTGAAGCGCGACAGCGGGCGGAAGCCCCGCCTGGACCCACAGTTGAAGCTCGCGATGGATTCCTGGGCCGTGGATCATCTGCGGATTTCCGGAATCGGTTCCCGTCACCAGCATCACTCCGGCGCGATAGGCGGCGATCAGGTTGTGATTCGCATCGTCGAGCGTCATGGGGTGAGCCTTGAAGGCGGCGCGCATTTCCTCGAACTGCGGCGACGCAGCGAGTACGCGTTTGGTCTGCGCGAGCAGCTTCGGCGGGCCGACCTGCTGCACCAGCGTCCGATCGAGCGGGTCATACTTGCCTTGCGCGGTAAGGGCAATCGCTTCGAACACGGCGAGCGTGGGATCGTACGTCGTGCCGTTCTGCTTCATCTTTGCGAACAGCGCGTCGGGAAGGATGTCGCGCTCCGAGCCATGCTCGATTCCGTCGACTCCCGCGTCGAGAGCGTCGGACACGTCGCGAGCGTTTCCCGTGTGGCAGACGACGGGCAACTGATCGGCGCGCGCCGCCGCGACCACGGCTCGCAACAGTGCGGGATCGAAGCGCGGAATTGTATGGCCGGGCCAGCCGCCTTCGAGAATCGCCTTGATTCCGTCGACGCCGTCTTTCTTGAGCGCGTCCACCTGCTGCCTGGCGTCCTCGGCCGATTTCGGCGTGCGCGCGATCTGCTCTTCGAAACTCTTGCGCATGGGCTCCGGAACGTACTGCGCGTATTCGGTCCCATGGCCGCCGGGCGCGGTGAACATTGGGCCGACCAGGAACAGCTCGGCCCCCAATTTTTCGCCGGAGCGAATCGTGGCGCGATGCGCGATCACCATATCGGTGGCGTCGCCGACGCTCTTCACGGCTGTGACGCCGCTGTACAGGTAAGCTGCAAGCTCGCGATCCATCGCCTCATCGGTCTTGGCGTATTCGGCGCTGTCTTCCCAGAACCCTCCTGGCGATCCGAGGTGCACATGCGTGTCGATCAGGCCGGGCAGCAGAGTCTTTCCCGCGGCGTCGATCGGTGTCGCTTTGAGAGACTTCGCGTCCGGGGCCGCGCCGGTGTAGATCTCGGCGATTTTTCCGTTCTTGATCAGCACCGCGCCCTGCTCGATGACGCTGCCGTCGCCCACGAACAATCGCGCGTTACTGATGAGCTGCGTTTCATTGCGCTCCATTCCGCGCGCCAGGATCTGGATCTTCGAAAGATTGTCCTTCGCGTACGCGTGCCATCCCCCCATAACCAGGAACGGCAGCAGCACCACGGCGAGCCACAACTTCGCCGACGCGCGCATCTGTTCTTCCTTCTCCCAGCGGAACAGCTTCGTGGCGAGGAACATGCCGATCACGCCGGTAAGCAGAAGCACACCCGCTCCGGAAAGCTGATTGAAGATCGTATCGGTGCCTTCGAGGATCGACGTCAGTCCGGTCGAAAGATAGCTGGATGGAATGAAAACGGTGAGCGTCTGTACCCACTTCGGCATGATGGCGATCGGAAACGTCGCTCCGCCCAGGAACAGCAGCGGGAAATACAGAAGCTGCACGATGATCTGGCTTTCCTGCATCGAATTCGCCACCGCGCCGACGATGCTGCCGATTCCGCGGAAGGCGACCAGTCCGAGCAGCACGAAAATAATCAGGGAAATCGGATGCGCCAGCGGAGGCATGCCGTACACCATCCGCGCGAGCGCCAGGGTGATGAAAGTGATCGGGAGAAAATGCACCAGTCCGGTGACCAGCTGGCCCACCAGAATCGGCCCGGGCGAAATCGGCGCGACCTTGAATCGCCGCAGGATATTCTGTTCGCGATCCATCACGCTGCGCATCCCCGCGCCGAAGAGCCCGGACGCGAGAACGCCCAGCGAAAGGCTCATGTTGACTATCTGGAAAACGGCTCCTCCGCGCTCGGCGTGCATTAACTGGCCGAAGATGAAAAAGAAAATCAGCGGGAAGACGTAGTTGAAGAACAGCACCGTGCGGTCGCGGAACGTGAGCCGCAGATTCATTCGGATCTGTGCGATGTAGGCGCGCATGTCAGTCCCTCAGCCTCTTTCCCGTGAGTTCGATGAACACGTCTTCGAGCGTCGGCCGCTTGAGATGAATATCTTCCAGTTCGAGGCCGTTCTGGTCGATCCACTTGACCAGCTCGGGAAGCGTGCGCGCCGGTCGCGTCGAATAAACGGACAAGTGGCGGCGATCGTCGCTGAGGACGTGCTTGTCTGAATACTCGAAGCGCGGAATCTCGACCGGCATCGGCTGCTCGGTCGTGATGTCGACCAGTGATTGGCCCAGCGTGCGCGCCTGAATTTCGCGCGGCGTCCCCATGGCGATGATCTTGCCCTGGTCGACGATGGCGACGCGGTCGCAGAGGCGCTCGGCCTCCTCGATGTAATGCGTGGTCAGCAGAATGGTGCGTTTGGCGTCGCGCAGCTCGCTGATCAGGCCGTGGATTTCGAGGCGGACCTGAGGATCGAGCCCGGTCGTCGGCTCGTCGAGAAAAATAAGCTGGGGGTCGTTGACCATGGCCAGGGCGAGCGCGACGCGCTGTTTCTGGCCGCCGGAGAGCTTCGAATAGAAGTCGTTGCGCTTATCCCAAAGCTGCAGCCGCTGCAGCAGCTTATCGATATCGATGTTGCGCGAATAAAACGCCGAGAACAACACCAGCGATTCGCGCACGGTGATTTTATCCGGCAGATTCGTGGATTGCAGACACACGCCGATGCGGTCTTTAATGACGCGCGTTTCGGTGGCGGGATCGTAGCCGAGCACCTTCACGTCCCCTGAAGATCGCGGCCGCAGGCCTTCCAGAATTTCGACCGTGGTCGTCTTGCCTGCGCCGTTGGGCCCGAGCAGGCCGAACACCTCGCCGGCCGCGACCTCGAAATCGATCCCCCGTACGGCCTCGAAATCGCCGTAAGATTTGTGCAGCCCCGCCACGTGAATGGCTGTTTCCATGGGACCCATTCTACGGGGGCGAGGCTGGCCGGCGTTCAACAAACCGGCGAGCGGCGGAAATCGGCGGACGAATGGCGACGTTAAACCTTCTGGATGCGGCGCAACGTATACTGCTCGGGCGAAATCATTCCGCTTTTCAGCTTTTTCCAGTCGTCCATCACGCCGATCAGGCGTCCGCTGATGTGGTTGGATTGCTCGGAGGCGAGGAACAGCGCCAGTTCCAGTTGCTTATCGGGCGGAGTGCCTCCGGTGAGGCGCGTCTGCTGCGCGTGCTCGCTTTCGCGCCAGCCCGCGCGCTCGCCCGCGGCCAGGATCTGATCGGTCATGTGCGTGTACGTATCGCCGGGCGAGATCGAATTAATCTGCACGTTATGCTCGGACACCTCGGAGGCGACGCTTTCGACAAAGCGCGCGACGGCAGCCTTGGTCGCGGCGTAGACGGCGAAGTTGGTGCGTCCGCTTGATGCGCCGCCGCAGGCGCACACGATGATCTTTCCGGATCGCCGCTCGATCATCTGAGGAAGCACGGCGCGGCATGCGTTCATCACGCCGGTGAGATTCGTCTGCAGCAGCTCGGTCCACGCTTTGGGCGATGTCTCGACGAACGGACCGATGGGTCCCTGGATCGCCGCGGCGCAGATCACCACCTGCACAGGCTTGTTGAAATGGACGCGCATGCGCTCGACCGCGGCGCACATTTGCTCGTAATCGCTGACGTCGGTGCGCAGCCGCAGCGCGCTTCCGCCCGCATGCTCGATTTCCAGGTGGCACAGATCCAGTTCGGCCTTGCTGCGCGCCAGAAGCCCTACGCGAGCGCCCATCGCCGCGAATCCGATGGCGAGTCGTTTTCCGATTCCGCGGCCCGCACCGGTGACCAACAGGGGTACACCTTTGAAAGACTGCACAACCTCACGTTAGTACAATCCGGGTGGATCAGGCGACCAGCTCAGGCTGCGTCAAGCGAACCTCGACGCCGATCTGCGCGGCATCGCCGTTGTCGAGCAGGTAGCGTCCGGCGACCCACGGCACGATCTGGTCGGCGCGCATTTGCGCGATCTCGACCGGTCCCTGAAAGAGCACCATGAATTCGGTGTCGGTCCAGCGGCTGATGAAGTCCTTGTGGCGGAATTGCGAGGCGAGCCGCGCGCCCACCTGTCTGGCGAGCTCGTCGTTCATTTCGCCCGAAAAATGGAAATGCAGGAGCACGGGTGTGTCGCCGGCGGATTTGCGCGACTCGATCTGCCGCTCCATTTCGCGGCGGTTCATCAGGCCGGTGATCGGATCGGTGACCTCGGCTTCCTTGAGCCGCTGCTCGACGGCGGCGAGCTCATTGTGCATCCGCGTCATCAGCGAGTGCGCTTCGTGCGCCATGCTCTCGACGCAGCTCATCAGCCCGGCGACCTGTAGTGCGACCACTTCCGTGAGATGTTCGGGCTCGGCCGGGTAAGCGGTGGTTTCCATCTGCATGGCGAACTGGCGGAGACGGGCTCCGTAGAAATCCTGGCGCTGCGCGAGGGTGTGGACGATTTCTTCCAGCGCGGCGACAGCGGCCTTCAGTTCCAGACCGTGCTGCGCGACGTAGCCGCTGGCTTTGGAGGCGTACTCTTTGAGTTCCGCTTCAACGGCTCGCGTGCCTTCCTCCAGCGCATCCGGCGACGAGTCGAAGGCGAGGCGCGACCGCAGCCGCGTCAGGCGGTGGCGGTACAGGCCGCCGATTTCCGGACAGGCGTCGCCCGCGCAATTCGCCATCGCGAGAAGCGAGGAAAGATAGCAGTCGACCGCCGTATGCAGCGCGCTTAAGGTTTCGTCGCTAGTCGTCATGTTGCCGCTCACTGAAGTATCGGCGTTTCTGCCCAGAGGAAGATGGGCAAAAGACCTTAGGGCTCGCTCAAACGACAGTCCTGGAGCGCTCCGCCGCGAAGTACTGGTCGCCTGTCGCACAGAGAGCGTTAGCGGAGGGGGCGGGCTTCAGGCGGCGCGAGCCTTTAGTCTCGCAATGATAATGCGGAGCGAAAGCTCCGCGCCGGCTGAAGCCCGCCCTCCTGCCGGCAGCACCAGTTGCCCCACGATCGCTTCGACAAAACAACCTACTCGTCTCTGAGCGCGCGCAGTTCTTCACCGACCCGGCGGAATCCTTCGCGTAAGTATTCTTCGCGTCCGCCGAGCCAGACGCGCACGAATCCCTCGATGCCGAGCTGTTTTCCGGGCACGATCAGCGTGCTCCGGCGAGTACGGATGCGCTCGCATAGTTCGAACGAGGGCATGTCGGAATGATATTTGATGAGAGCGATTGCGCCGGCCTGCGGCTCGCGCCATTCGAGGAAGCCGCCGAATCCGCGGATCCATTCGCGCGCGATCTCCAGGTTGTGATTCAGCACCTGGCGGGTCCGGGCATAGCACTTGTCGCGATTTTGCGGCTGCACCGCAATGCGCGCGAGCTGGTCGGAAAGCTTGTTCGGCCCGATGGTCAGATAATCGTGCTGCGACCAGCAATCCGCGATCAGCTCCTTCGGCCCCACGATCCAGCCGATGCGCACGCCGGGAATGCCCCACGCCTTGGACAAGCCGCTGGTGACGATCACGCGGTCGCTCATGCCCCAGAAGCTTTTCGTACGCGGACCGGCGGCCTCGGCGCCCTGATAAACTTCGTCGGCGATCAGGTACGTCCCGGTTTTTTCGCAGCGCTCGACGATGCGCTTCATCGCGTCGCCCGAAAGGACGGCTCCGGTCGGGTTGTTCGGATTGGAAACGTAGATCAGCCGCGTTTTTTCGGTCACGGCGCGTTCGAATACGTCCCAATCCGGTTCCCAGCAATCTTCCAGGCGCAGCCCGAACGTCCTGGTGTCCGCGCCGAGGCTGCGCGGGACGCCCCAGAGCTGCATGTAATTCGGCGTCTCCAGCGCGAAGCCGTCGCCGGGACGAATCTGGCTCAGCGCGACCAGATAATTCGCCTCCGAGGTTCCGTTGGTGACCTCGATATTGTCGACGGTCGCGCCGCGATAAAGCTGCGTCAGCGCCTCGCGCAGTTCCAGAGTGCCGTTGGACTGGCTGTAGCCGAGCGGCACATCGAGAAACTTCTCGAGATCGAAACCCATCTCGATCAGCTCACGCAGGCTGAGCGGGCGCACGCCGCTTTCGCTCAGATCGTACTCGACGAGGTTTTCCCACGTCGACTGCATCCGTTCCATCTCAAACGTTTCGATTTTCATGTATCCACTCCGCAATAAAAAGATCTTCGACGCCCAGGCCGGTCAGGTCGGCGACCGAATCCATCGCCGGCCCGTGTTGAATAGAGTTCTCGAGAAAACTTCCGATCTCGACGGCGCGCCCGCAAACGTCCGGCGCGTGCTGCAACTCGCCGAGCTTTTCACACTGTTTGAGCGAGTCCACCAGGATCAGGCCCGCGCGGCGAAGAATTTCGGGATCCAGTTCCTGTTTGCCGGGCGAATCGGCTCCCACGGCCGAGATGTGGGTCCCTTCTTCGATGTCGCATGCGGCCAGGAGCGGCGCGCGCGAGGCGGTGCAGGTGACGATCAGGCGCGTCGCGGCGGCCACCGCCGCTGGCGAGGAAAGGATGGCAACATCCGGAATAAATTTGCGAATCTCGTCCGCGCATGCCGACGCGCGCTCCGGGTTGCGGCCCCATAGATAAACACGCTTGAGCGGCAGGACACGAGCATGAAATCGAGCCGTCAGCCGCGCCTGGATTCCCGTACCGAGAATGCCGATGGTGGAATCGCGACGTCCCAGAGCCTGCGCGATCATCGCCGATACCGCAGCGGTGCGCACGTCGGTGAGATGGCCTGCGTCGGCCAGATAGACCACCGGCTCGCCCGTTTCGGCCGAAGCGAGCAGCATCATTCCGTTGCCCGCGCCGCGAAACGTCGTGGCCATCTTCAGCGCGAAATATTTCCCCCCGCGGCGATAACTGGACTTCATGTGCACCTCGCCGCCGTTTACGTCGAGGTGCATCGGCATCGGCGTGTCGCACTCGCCGCGGGACTGCGCGATGAGCGCGTCGCGCATGCGTGCGATGACGCCGGCGTCGTCGACTCGCTGGCGAATTTGTTCCAGCGTCAGGATCTGCACAGGATCTTCTTTACCGTGTCCGCGCTCACGTTGCGGCCGCTGATGACCACGACGGTCGGGTCGTGCAGTTCGCCGATTTTTCCGGACAGACACGCCGCGACGGTGACCGCCGCCGTCGGCTCGATCAGATATTGATGATGAGCGAGCATCCACTGCACGCCTTCCACGATCTCATCTTCCGTGACCAGCGCGACGCGATCGAGGCGCGGCGCGAGCACCGGAAACGTCAACGCGCCGATGCCTCCTTCAATCCCGCCGGCCATCGTCTCCACCGCGGGGAGCTTCGTGACGGCGCTCCCGGAATCGAGAGAAAGCCGCAGAGCAGGGGAGAGCGCGTGCTGGCAGGCGACGATCCTCGACGGATGGACGGCGTAAGCGAATCCAGCCGAAAGTCCGCCGCCGCCGACCGGCAGGACGAACGTGCGGGCCGACGGCGCGTCTTCCACCACTTCCAGAGCGACCGTGCCGCCGTTGGCTGCCATAATCGCGTAATCATCGAAGCCCGAAATAAACGTCCGCGCTTCGTCGGCAGCCATTTTGCGCGCCCACTCTTCGGTTTCGTCGTAGCCGTCGAAGTCCGAAACCCGAACATCGGCGCCGAGCGCGAGCATACCGTCGTGTTTCGCACGATCAACAGATTTCGGGACGCAGATCGCGATCCGCACACCCATCTTGCGCGCGGCATAGGCGACGGCTTTTCCATGATTGCCGGCCGAGCATGTCAGCGCGCCGTCGCGCCGTTCCTGCTCCGTCAGCAGGGAAAGGCGAAACAGCGCGCCGCGAATTTTAAACGATCCGGTCAACTGTAGCGATTCGAGCTTCAGCCACACCGGCACGCCGAGCAGCTCCGTCAACGCGGGCGAAAATTCGAGCGGCGTGCGCCGGACGCGTCCTTTGAGATAGGCCGCCGCCTGCGGGATTAATTGAGCGAGGCTATCCGCAGTAGTCAATCGCTGTCTCCGCTAAGATGGCCGCCGTCGCTGCGACCGATTCCAGATCCACCCACTCGACCGCCGCATGCGCTCCGGCGCCCGCCGGACCCATCACCACCGTTTCGATTCCGGCGGCTTGCAGAAGCGCGGCGTCCATCCAGGGCGTGTCGCCCATGTAATCCGGGGCGCGTTTCAGGATTTTTGTCGACGCGCGGTCGAGCGAGCGCACGATCGCAGCATCGCGCGGGACTTCAAACGGATCACGCACGAAGTACGGCCGCACGGTGGCTGCAAAGCTCGGGTCGGCGGAAAGTGTGTCGACGATGTTCTGCAGCTCCCGGACGACCTGCGCTTCAGTTTCGCCTGGAATCGTCCGCCGCTCGATCTGCAATTTGCACGACGCCGCGTAGGTGCTGAGCCCGTCGCCGCCCTGAAGCATCGCCGCGTGCAACGACGGCGGACCCACCAGCGGATGCGGCGGGCGGGCGCGCAATTCCTGCTCCAGCCGGTCGAGGTGCACGAGAAACCGGCCCATGCGCATGTTCGCGTCGACGCCCTGTTCGAAGCGGCTGCCGTGCGCGGCGCGTCCGTGCGTCTCCGCTTCGATCCACAGATAACCCTTGTGCGCGAGACAGATTTTGAGCGCGGTCGGCTCGGTCACGATCGCGGCGTCGGTTCTGACATGCCGGATCACATCCATAGTGCCGAGGCTGCCGTATTCTTCATCGGCCACCGAGGCGATCACCACGTCGCCGCGGAGGCGAATGCCGGCGTCGGCCAGCGCTTTCACTGCGGCGATCTGCGCGGCCAGCGATCCTTTCATGTCGTACGATCCGCGCCCGAACAATTTTCCGTCCCAGACCGCGGCGGAAAACGGTTCGCTCATTCCTTCGACGCCCACCGTGTCGTGATGCGCGTTGAACATCAGGCTCTTTCCGCCGCCCGATCCGCTGTATGTCCCGATGACACTGACGCGTCCAGGCTCCGATTCGGGCTTTCGCACCGCGAGACCGATGTTCGCGAGGACGCCGGCGACGTAATTCGCGATCTCCGTCTCGCCCCCGCCGCCGGCTGCTAGTGTGGGATTGACGGAGTCGATGCGCACCAGATCACCGAGCGTGGCGAACAGAAAGTCGCGATCGATGTTCATTTGGCGTGCTGATACACCACTTTTCCGCCGACGATGGTGTACTCGATGCTGGTCTTGAGAAGCGCGTCTTCGGGGATGGTCAGAATGTCCTGCGAGAAAACCGTCACGTCGCCGAGCATGCCGGGCTTGAGCCGGCCTTTGAGGTTCTCTTCGAAAGCGGAGTAGGCGTTTTCGACCGTGTACGATTGCAGCTCTTCCATGCGCGATTTCTTCTGCTCCGCAAAAAACGGCTGGCCGTTCTTCATTTTTCGCGTGACGCCCGCGTAGAAATTGGCGATCGGATTCACCTCTTCGACGGGTGCGTCGGTGCCTTCGGAGACGTGCGCGCCGCTCTTCATGAGACTCCGCCAGACATAGGCGCCTTCGCGGGCGCGCTGCTCGCCGAGCCGCGGCAGCACCATGGGACCGTCGGACGTCGCATGAATACTCTGCATCGACGCGATCACGCCGAGTTTGGCGAAGCGCGGAATATCGGCCGGGTCGATGTGCTGCGCGTGCTCGATGCGCCAGCGCAGGTCTTTCTTTTCGGGATGCGCTTTGAACTCGCGCTCGTACAGATCCAGCACCTCGCGATTCCCGCGGTCGCCGATGGCGTGGATGCAAAGCTGATAGTTGTTGGCCATGGCGAGTTCGGCGGTCTTGGCGATATCGGCCAAATCCTCGGTCGCCGATCCGCTGGTCGAGGGAAGATCGGAGTAGGGGTTCAGCAGCCAGGCGCCGCGCGTGCCGAGCGCGCCGTCGATCTGCCGCTTGATCGCCCGAACCGTCAGATGATTGTCTCCGAACCCGATCATGCGGAGCCGCGCGGCGTCGCGAGCGACTGCCTCGGTCGATTCGCGCAGCATCACATAAAGACGCAGCGGAAGAGTTCCGGCGGCCGCCCGAGCCTTGAAGCGCTCGATCACATCGGCGGGCGATCCGGCGTCGTGAAACGTGGTGATCCCGTTTTCGATCGCCTCTTGCGCGGCGAGATCGATTTCGCGCTGCGCCTGTGCTTCGCGATCGGCCGACGAGCGCCGCGCGAGTTCGCGATTCATCGCCTCACGGATCAGTCCCTGGGCGCGCTCATTCATCATGCCGGTCGGATTGCCCGAAGCGTCCTTCATGATCTCGCCGCCGGGAGGATTCGGCGTGTCCCTGGTGATCCCCGCGGCCTTCATCGCGGCCATATTGACGAACGCGCCATGACCGCTCGCATGGGTGAGGATCACGGGATTGTTCGGCGCGGCTTTCGACAGCGCGTCGTGTACGGGGAAGCCGTTGACGTTGGGCACCGGCTTCGAATCCCATTTTTCCTGATGCCAGCCGCGGCCGATGATCCATTCTCCGGGCTTCGCTTCCTTCGCGGCTGCCGCAACCATCGCGACAATCTGAT
>JAIQFJ010000423.1 GCA_020073325.1 Terriglobia bacterium
GGGGTCGAGCGCGATGCCGATCTGCTCGCCGGGAGCATAACCGGCCTGCGTGATCGCTTCAAGAACGACTTCGAGGGCTTCCTGATTCGATTTGAGATTCGGCGCGAAACCGCCTTCGTCACCGACGGAGGTCGAGTAGCCGCGCTTTTTCAGAACCTTTTTCAGAGTGTGAAAAACTTCAGCGCCCCAGCGCAGCGCTTCGGAGAATTTTTCGGCGCCGTAGGGGACGATCATGAATTCCTGCGGATCGACGCTGTTGTCGGCGTGGGCTCCGCCGTTGAGGATGTTCATCTGAGGGACGGGCAGTAGAGTCGCGGAAACGCCGCCCAGGTAACGATAGAGCGGCATCATGTGCGAGGACGCGCTGGCCCGGGCGACGGCCATCGATACAGCGAGGATCGCGTTGGCGCCGAGTTTCGATTTATTCGGCGTGCCGTCGATCGAGATCATGTGGCGATCGATGGCGCCTTGCGCTTCCGAATCCATGCCGGCGATCTGCGGGGCGATCTCGTCGACGATGTTCTGGACGGCGTTGCGCGTACCTTTACCGAGGTAGCGCGAGTTGTCGTTATCGCGAAGCTCGACGGCTTCGTGTTCGCCGGTGGATGCGCCGGAGGGAACGGCGGCTCGTCCGAAGGAGCCGTCGGAGAGAAAAACGTCGGCCTCGACTGTCGGGTTGCCGCGAGAGTCGAGGATTTCACGGCCGATGACTTTGGTGATTTCCATTGTGAGCGTTTAAAGAATCATTGTACGGCGATGCGGGGGCGGATCGGACGTTTGGGGAATTGGCGGCTCCCTTTGGTCGCGGTCCAGGTGGAGTATCGTGATGGCTACCAGGCGTGGGCGCTGCGGCTGTAGAACGGGTCGGCGCCGGCTTCGATGGCTCCGCCGGGCAGGATCCTGATCGCCACCGGACACGCGCCGTTGTTCCAGCGCGATTGCGTGCTGACGTGGTGGCCGCGTTCGGCCAAATCGGCGAGGGTCGCTTGCGGAATCCGTTCGTCGAGGATCAAATCGCCCAGGTTCCAGGCGTGGTTGTCGAAGCTCGAAACCAGATGGCGCGTCTGGAAGCGCGGCGCTTCGACGGCGTTCTGCGCGTTGAGGCCGAATTCGATCACGTCGAAGAAAACCTGGATGAGCGCCTGATCCTGATTGTCGCCGCCGGGGGTGGAGGTGGCGAAGAACGGCCGTCCGTCGGCATGCGTGACCAGCGTCGGGCTGAGAGTGACGCGGGGACGTTTACCGCCGGCGAGTTCGTTGGGGTTGCCCTGGACCAGCACGAACTGCTGCGCGCGCTCCGTGAGAGGAATTCCGGTGTCGCCGGCGACGACGCTGGGGAGCCATGCGCCGGAGGGAGTTGCGGAAAAAATCACACCGTCCTTGTCGATCGCGTCGACGCAGGTGGTGTCCTTCGCCATGAGCGCGTCGTCGATTTTGACGTGCGCCATTTCCGTGGTGGCGGGATGGACGCCGACCTTGCCGTTAATCTTCCCGGGGCGAAAATCCATCGACGCGCGCTCCGTGATTTGCTTGCGGCGTTCGGCGGCGTATTCCTTCGAGAGCAGAACGTTTTCGGGAATCTTGCTGAACTTCGGATCGCCGTAGTAGGTGTCGCGATCGGCGTAGGCCAGCTTCAGGGCTTCGACCAGGCGATGGATGTATTCGCCGCTGTTGATCGGCGCGCGTTGATCGTAGCCTTCCATGATGTTGAGGGTTTCGATCATCGCGGGTCCCTGGCTCCAGAAGCCGGGCTTGTAGACTTTGTAGCCGCGATAGGTGGTCGAGACGGGCTCTTCGGGCTCCAGTTTGAACGCGGCCATGTCTTCGTAGCGCAGCAGGCCGCCGTTGGCTTTCATGAAGGCGTCGATCTTGCGCGCGATTTCGCCGCGATAAAAATAGTCACGGACCGCGTCGATTCCGGCCTGCCGGCTGGCGCCGCCGGCGAGGGCTTTCCGTTCGGCTTCGACCATGCCGCGCAGAGTGTGTTCCAGGTCGGGCTGGCGGAAAATTTCGCCGACGCGCGGGACCTGGCCGTTGGGAAGAAAATGCGCTTTCGACGTCTGCCACAGGTCGAAGAAGCGTCGGCTGGCGGCGATGGTTTGAGAGCGCATCTCGTCGATGGAAAATCCTTCGCTGAGTTCGACGGCGGGAGCGATCACTTCGCCGAACGACTTCGTGCCGAATTCGCGCAGCGCGACGAGTCCGGCCTCCACCATTCCGGGAACGAGCGCGGGCATGATCCCCGCAACGGGGATGATCCCTTTGAGTCCACCGGGCTCGGTTTCGAGAATCTCGCCGATCTTTAAAGGACGCGTGCGGAACATTTCGGCAGTGGCGGATTTCGGCATCGTGCCGACGCCGGCGATGGAATAAACTTTGCCTGCCTTGGTGCGGATCAGAATGGGTGCTTCGCCGCCCATGCCGAAGTGGGAGAACTCGGTGACGGAAGCCGCGAACATCGCGGCGACACCGGCGTCGACGGCATTGCCGCCTTTATAGTAGATGCGCATGCCGGCTTCGGTCGCGTATTCGCTTCCCGCGGCGACGGCGCCGTGGACGCCCCGGACGGCCTGCCGAAGGGGATGATCGTAATCGCGTCGGGATTGGGCCGCGCAGAGAGTAGCGATCGTGAGCACGGCGAGAAGCTTCTTGAGTAACATCGCTGCCCCCATTCTATATAAGAAACGGTGGGCCCAATCCGAGAGCCGCCGCCTCCGGCGGCGCGAGCGGCTACGAGTTCACGTCCTCGGTAGAGCAGATCTCGGTAGAGCAGATCAAGGGCCAGGGCCGGGCTGGTGTGTAAACCACACCTAGGTCATTCCACGCAGATCTTCGCGCGTCCCCGCTTATAATGGACTCGCGTGGAAAACCGCAGCGAACAGCCCCTTCCCACAAACACGGCGGACGCAAATGAAAACGAGCCGATGCTGTATTGTCCCGTGTGCTCGAAGCGGCTCAGCGAGCGGAAATGCAAGTTGTTCTGCGAGCAGTGCGGGTATTACATGAGCTGCGCGGATTATTACTAGTGCCTCCCGAGTCGCTCGCGGCTCAGCGGCGCCCACAACGATACTATTGAGTGATGAGCGAAATTGCAGATCTTCTCGAAAGATTCCGCCGCGGAGCGGAACTGTTGGCGGTGGCGACCACCGGGGCGGCGGGTCCGGAGCTCGATTTCAAGCCTGAAGGCAAGTGGAGCGTGCGGCAGATCGTGTGCCATCTCGCGGATGCGGAGGCGGTCGGCGTGATGCGATTCCGCGCTTTGATCGCGGAGGAGAATCCGACGTTGACGGCCTGGGATCAGGAAGCCTGGGGGACGAAGCTCGATTACGAGAAGCGCAAGATTTCGCAGTCGCTGGAGATTTTTCGGGTGCTGCGGTCGGCGAATTACGAGTTGCTGAAGGATCAGCCCGAGGCTTCCTTCGAACGGCCAGGAACGCATTCCAAACGCGGCCGCACGACGCTGGGGGATTGGCTGCGGATTTATGCGGAGCACGTGGAGAATCACGTCAGGCAAATCCAGACGACGCGGGCGGCGTATCGCGAGCATCGCGCGAAGGCTTCGGCGAGTTAGAAATTGGCCGCGAATGAACGCGGATGAACACGAATCAGACCTTCGAACCGGAGTTCATCGGCGGCTATCGTTCTTGTAGACGATTCCTTCCTTCATCACGAAGATCACATTTTGGACGGATTTGATGTCGTCGAGCGGGTTGCCTGACACGACGACGATGTCGGCCGACTTGTTCGGCTCAAGCGATCCGGTGATTTGGGAGATGCCGAGGAGTTGAGCGTCGATCGAGGTGCCTGCTTTGATCGCGTCCATCGGTTTCATTCCCAGGCGGACCAGTTCGACGAATTCCCCGGCGTTGCGGCCGTGCGGGTAGACTCCTGCGTCGGTGCCGACGGCGATCTTCACTTGTTTCGCGATCGCTTTGCGAACCGTATTGTCGAGCGACGCGGCGGCGGATCGCGCTTTGGCGGCGACGGCCGGCGGGAAATATCCTTTTTCGAGCGCTTCCCGCAGGCCAACGGCTGCCATCAGCGTCGGAACATAATACGTCCCTTTTGTCTTCATCAATTCGAGCGCTTCATCGTCCAGAAACGACCCGTGCTCGATGGAGTCGATGCCGGCTCGAATCGCGCGTTTCGCTCCTTCGGCTCCGTGGGCGTGGGCGGCTGTCTTGCGGCGGAGCGAGTGCGCTTCATCGACCAGCGCGTCGAGTTCGGCTTGCGTGAGCTGCGGCGTGTCGACGTCGTCGGTCAAGGAAAGAACGCCGCCGGTGGCGCACGTCTTGATGACGTCGGCTCCATACTTGATGGCGAAGCGAACCGCGGCGCGCATCTGGTCGGGGCCGTTCGCGACTCCGTCGGCGATGCCGGATTCACGGCCGAAGGTGTTGTAGGCATAACCGGAGAGATCGTCGCAATGGCCGCCGGTCGCGCCGATCGCGCTGGTGGAGACGAGCATGCGCGGGCCGGGGACTTTTCCATTGCGAATCGCGTTGCGAAGCCCGGCGTCGACGAAGTCGTGCGCGCCCACGTCGCGAACGCTGGTGAATCCCGCGAGCAGCGTGATGCGCGCGATCGCCGCGGCGTCGAGCGCGCGTTCGGCGACATTCTTCTCGATGGTGCTGAGCTGGAAATTGCGGTAGTCAGCCTCGTAGGGCAAGGTGAGATGCGTGTGGGCGTCGATGAAGCCGGGCAGGATGGTCGCGTCGCCGAGGTCGATGGTTTCAGCGTCGCGCGGAGCTTCCGACGCCGGGCGAATCTTTCCGCCGAACGCGACGACCAGGCCGGGAGTAATAACGCGGTCGCTGATGCCGTCGATCATACGCGCCGCTGTGATCACGACAGGGCGCGTCTGCGCGTAGGCGGAGCACGCCAGAAATGCTGCCAGGAGAATTCGCATTAGTTGCTAGGATAGCGTTGCTAGGATAGCGAGGGGATGACGTTTATCTGTAACGTCTGCGGGACGCTTTGCGAGGGTGCGCTGTCGCGTGAAGGGGAGAATTGCGCGCAGTGCGGATCCACGGTCCGGATCCGCGCGCTGATCGCGCTCATGTCGCGGGAAATTTTCGGCGTGGTGATGCGGCTCGACGAATTTCCTGTGCTGAAGGAGATCCGCGGCATCGGAATGAGCGATGCGCCCGGACTCGCAGAGAGGCTCGCGGAGAAGTTCGATTATACGAACACGTTTTATCATCAGGCTCCGCGGCTGGATGTGACCAACGTCGAGCCGGGCGACCTGGGGCGCTTCGATTTTATTCTGTCGAGCGAGGTGATGGAGCACGTTCCGCCGCCCGTCGAACGCGCGTTTGCGTCGCTCTATTCCATGTTGAAGCCGGATGCGGTGCTGCTGTTGACGACGCCCTACAACATCGGCGGGAAGACGGCAGAGCATTTTTCGGAGCTGCATGAGTACACGCTGGCCGCGCCGGGGGGGCGCACGATTCTTGTGAATCGCCGGCGCGACGGTTCGGTGGAGGTGTTCGAGGATCTTGTATTTCACGGCGGCCACGGATCGACGCTCGAAATGCGTGCGTTCACCGAGCCTTGCTTGCGCGAAGTACTGACCGGTGCGGGGTTCGACGAAGTGTCGTTTGCGGCAGAGAATTTTCCGGAGTTCGGGATCGAGCACGCGGAGTCGTGGTCGCTGCCGGTCGCCGCACGGAAGGGGAGGTTTCGTGCGCCGTCGGGCGAACTGGCGTTGCAGT
>JAIQFJ010000424.1 GCA_020073325.1 Terriglobia bacterium
CTGCGTCTCCAGCGAAATCGTGCCGATCTCGTCGAAGAAAATCGTCCCGCGATTGGCGATTTCGAAATAGCCTTTGCGCGAAGCGACGGCTCCGGTGAACGCGCCTTTCACATGACCGAACAGTGCGGATTCGAGCAGATCCGGAGGAACGGATCCGGAATGGACCGGGACAAACGAATGCTCCGCACGAGCCGAGTGCGCATGGATCGCGTTGGCGATCAGTTCCTTTCCGGTCCCGGTTTCGCCGGTGATCAGGATCGTCGCGCGCGAGGCCGCGACCTGGGCCACCAGGTCGAGAATCTTCAGCATCCGCTCGCTCTTGCCGACGATGTTCGGGAAACTATAGCGCTGCTTCAACGCGCGCTTGAGTTCGAGATTTTCGCGCTCCAGTCGGCGCCGCGCGATCATGCGGTCGATCTCGATCAGCAGCTTTTCGTTGTCCCAGGGCTTGGGAAAATAATCGTTCGCGCCGCGCTTCAGAGCGTCGACGGCAACCTGGACTGAACCGTACGCCGTGATCATGAAGATCGGCGTGTCCTGATCGCGCAGGCGGACTTCTTCGAGCACCTGCATGCCGCTCTTATCGGGCATCATCAGGTCGAGCAGGACCAGATCGTAGGACGACGATTCCAGCAGCCGCTGGCCGTCGGTCGCGTTGGGGGCCAGATCGACGCGATAATTCTCGCCGGAGAGCAGCGCTTCGAGCGATTCGCGAATGTCGGGCTCGTCGTCGATGACCAGGATTCTCCCGCGCGCGGGCTGATCGAGAATCACATCGGGAGGCAGGCTTGCGACGTCGGCCATTAACGAATCAGCCTATCGGAGTGCGCCACCGCGCCCGCGGGACTGGAGACGGGACTAGAGATTGGAGTGGACATCGTGGAAACAGAAGCTACTGACGCGCCCTCGCAGCGAACGGTTTCGGGTCTTCTCAGCGGCGACGCTTCGGGGAATGAAAGATGGAAGCGCGTCCCGGCGCCGGTTTCGCTTTGCACTTCGATTTCTCCGCTATGCTCACGCACGATTCCGTAGCTGACCGAAAGCCCCAGGCCCGTACCCTTGCGGGCGGCCTTGGTGGTGAAGAACGGATCGAAGATGCGCGACAGATTTTCCGCCGCGATGCCCGCACCCGAATCGGCGACAGTGACGCGAACTACGCCGTGCTCGGCGCCGCTGCGGATCGCGAGCGTGCCGCCCGCTTCCATCGCGTCGCGCGCGTTGATGAATAGATTGAGGAACACCTGCTGCAATTTTCCCGGATTTCCCTTGATGCGCGGCAGCGACTCGTCGAGCGAGGTTTCGACCGTCACTGACGCCTTGGCGAGCTGATGCTCCAGCAGCGTCAGCGTCTCGCGAATCACTTTATTCAGATCGACGGTGACGAACTCCGTCGGCGACGTGCGCGAAAAATTCAGCAGCGAGTTGACGATTTCGCTCGCGCGGAACGTCTGGCGGGCGATCTTTTCGAGCAGCGGAGCCTTCTGCGCGTCGCCCGAAATCTGTTTCGCGAGCATCTGCGCGTAGGTCGAAATCACCGCCAGCGGCGTGTTGACTTCATGCGCCACGCCGGCCGCGAGCAATCCGATGGAGCTGAGTTTATCGGCCTGGACCAACCTGCGTTCCAATTCCGCGCGGTCGGTGATGTCGTCGAAAATGATCAGGCGCCCGATGCGGTCCCCTTCGCGCGAAATCAGCGGCGCGACGGCGATGTTCATCGTGACTTCCTTGGGCCGCAGAAAGAATTTGTAGATGTTGTGAATTCCCGCTTCGCCGCGGACGTTTTCGAGCTGTTCACAAAGATCCAACGGCAGCAACTCGCGCAGTTTGCGTCCGATGGCTTCCTGGCGCGGAACGCCTGTCAGCTTTTCGATCTGCGAATTCCAGCTCTCGACGCGATCTTCCAGATCGGCAGCGAGAATGCCGACGTTGATCGACTCGACAATATTTTCCGAAAATTCCTTCAGCCGCTCGTACTCTTCCACCTTGCGTGCGAGCGAGCGGTAGAGCATGGTGTTGTCGATCGCGATGCCGACGTAGCCGGAAAGCGTGACCAGCAGTTCGACGTCGTCGCTCGAGAGAAAATCGCCGCTCTCGGTGCGGCTCACGCCCAGATACGCGATGGTACGGCCGCGCGCCGAGCACGGCAGATAATACGTCAGTTCCAGTTCCGCGATCGACCGGCGCACCGAAAGCGCCATCTCATGCGAAATCACGTCCACCGTGTGGCGCGTGCGCTCAAAAAATAAATACGGCTTGGCGGGACTCGGACTGAGAAAACTCAAATCGAGTCCGTAGGGAACATTTTCCGTCTGCCGGCCGCTGCGATTGCTGGCGAGCTCCAGACGAAACTTCCCTTCGTTTTCGTCCCACACGAAAAATGCGACGTGGCGGATACCCAAGGTGCGGATCAGGCGGTCGGCGACGCTCTCCAGCATTTCGCCCAGATCCGTCGGCGAGCCCAGTTCGCGCGCGAATTCGATCAGGGTGCGGCGATAGTCGTAGCGGTCTTTGTAGAAGTAATACCGGTCGAGCTGTTCCTGAATCCAGTTGCGGATCGGCTGAAACACGAACGCCGCGATCAGGATCAGCGCAACCATCGCCGTGGGGCTCAAGTCCGCGGTGCGCGTGACGGAGAAAATCAGTCCGTAGAAAATCGCCAGCACGGCCAGTGTCGCCAGCGTGTAAACGTAGCCTTCCTGGAAGATGATGTCGACGTCCATCAGCCGGTAGCGCAGGATCGCGTACGCCCAGGTGAGCGGGATCAGCGGCAGCGACAGGACCGCCAGGTTCATCGCGTGATTCGGCGCGACACCGAACAGGTACGGCACCGCGTAAATCAGTCCGAACGGCAGAATGCCCAGCAGCGCGCCGTTGCGCAGCCATGTCAACTGGCGCCGGACGATGGGATCGTCGGCGTGGCGCAACTGGAACCACAGCACGCAGCCGCCAGCGAAGTACATCGCACACAGGAAAATCAGCCAGGCTCGATCGAGCGCCCAGCGCACTTCGAGCAGCGAAGCATCGGAACGCAGCGCGCCGACGATGAATCCGATGTTGATCGCCAGCATCGCCGTGCCGGGCAGATAAACCAGCAGAGCCGCGCCGCGGCGCTTGATCCACTTCTGCGGCTCCGGGAAAACGCAGCAGAAATGCAGGAACAGCGTCGGCGCAACGAATCCCGCGATCACGTTGCCGAAATAGATGAACTTATCGAATCCGTTCAGCTTGCCCGAATAGTGGAACGCGGACATGATGAAGCTGGCCAGGCAAAGCAGGAAAAAATGCAGCGCCCGCGGCGCGCTCCGGCGGCGGAAGTACACAAACAGCCCGATCGCCAGATAAACCGCGCCCACCGCGTATTGATAAAAAATCGTCGAATCGCGCTCCGCCTCGCCGATGATGACGTTGGCGGGAACCTCGATGCCGTCGTGCTTGATCTGATACTCGGCCTTGCGCCATGGCCCCAGCCTGGCCAGCACCTGCATCGCGTCGCTCGCCTGGTCGACCTTGACCCCCTCGATCGACACCAGGACGTCGCCGACGTGAATCCCGGCTTTTTCGCCCGGGCTGCCGCGGCTCACGTAGACCGCGACCACGCGCGAAGTCTCCCCCGCTGACTTGTCGATCCAGGTGACGCCGTCGTCGGGAAGATGGTAGCGGCTCTGCTGCTGGAAATTAATTCCGGCAGCAATCACCACCGCCACGGTGAAGATCACCAGCAGCGCGCTGACGAGTTGTTGCTTCAGTTCCCGCATGAAGCGTCCTCAGTAAGGAGAGACACCACCCCAACTCCGTTACAGCAATTGGAAGGCCAACGGATTTACAGCTCTTTATATTGATAATACAGCATTTAAGCCTCACCGCAAACAGCCAGGATCCCGAATTCAGTAGATTCCGCTACGGAGATGTGTAGGCCGGTAACACTCTGGTTCGTTTATGATGACCGTTATGCCGATTGCAGGGTGGTTGGTTTTCGCGGTCTTGAGCGCCCAGGCGGCGACCCCCGTGAAGGTGGTGGTCGTCACGATGTTCGAGCGCGGCGCCGACACGGGCGACGAGCCGGGCGAATTTCAGTACTGGGTAGAGCGCGAAAAACTCGACCGCGTCCTGCCCTTTCATCAAGGCAATCGCGACCTGCGGATGAACGCGCAGGGCGTGCTCGGCGTCGTGACCGGCGTCGGGACGGCAAAAGCGGCCGCGACGATTATGGCGCTCGGCTTGGACCCGCGCTTCGACCTGACCAAGGCATATTGGGTGGTGGCCGGGATCGCGGGGGCGAATCCGGCGGCGGCGTCGCTGGGATCGGCCGCGTGGGCCGAATGGGTGGTCGACGGCGACCTCGCCCACGAGATCGACGCGCGGGAAATTCCCAAGGACTGGAGGACCGGTTTCGTTCCGCTGCGCAAGTCGGTTCCTTACGAACTGCCGCGCGCGCCCGATGAAGGCGAGGTGTATCACTTGAATCCGCAACTGGTGGACTGGGCGTATCGCCTGACGCGCGATGTGAAGCTCGACGACAACGACGCCATGCGCACGCAGCGCGAACGGTTTCCGCAAGCCAATGCGCGGCGTCCCCCGTTCGTCCTTAAAGGAGACACGATCTCGAGTTCAACGTTCTGGCACGGCAAGCTTCTCAGCGAATGGGCGACGGACTGGGTACGGTATCATACGGCCGGCAAAGGATCGTACGTCACTTGCGGGATGGAAGATACCGGGACGCTGCAGTCCTTGACGTTCCTGGCCAAAGCGGGGCGGGTCGACCTGGACCGCGTCCTGGTCCTGCGCGCGGCCAGCAACTTCGATCAGCAATCGCCGGACATTACGGCGGCCGAAAGCCTGACGCCGACCAAGATCGGCCGCTATATCGCGTACTTACCGGCACTCGAAGCCGCGTGGCGCGTCGGGCACGTGGTGGTGAACGATATCGTCGCGCACTGGGATCGATTTAGAAACAGCGTGCCTTAGGCCTGGAGAGGCGAGAATGAATCTCGCCAGGAATGGCCATCGTGTTTACCGGCCCGACTTCGTAATATTCACCAGTGGCTGCTGCTGGCCCTGCTCCGGCGGCATGCCCGACTTCAGCGTCTGCGGCGCGCGGAAAAAGTCGAAGTAGGAGACGTAGTGCACGCAGCTCACCGTGCAGTAGGGCGCGCAGGATTTCTCGGTGAGATATTCCCGCCGGATGTCCTCGCGTGTGTACTGATCGAGCGGTTTCGCGGGATAACCGCGCTGCTGCGAGCAGTAGTGCACCAGTCCGTCCTCGCAGATGTACATGTAGCGGGCGCCTGCGCGACACCGCCAGCGGTTCGGTTTGCCCTGCGCGATGGCGTCCTGGAAAAAATTCAGCCGCGCGAAGTGGCGATTCTCCATCGCCTTCATTTCGTGGTAAATCTTCCGTTCGCGTTCTCCCAGCGGACGAAGCTGACCGTCGCCATCGTGAATGATGCCGACCGTCGATGAAAATCCCAGCTCCAGCGCGCGCTTGCCGACCACCAGAGCATCATCCGGATTGTGAATCCCGCCGCCGACCACTGAGTTGATGTTCACATGAAACTCGGCGTGCTCGGCCAGGATTTGCAGCTTCTTGTCGAGTACCTTGAGGCTTTTCTTCGACACGTCGTCGGGCATGACGTTGTCGATCGAAATCTGCA
>JAIQFJ010000017.1 GCA_020073325.1 Terriglobia bacterium
CATGTGATTCTTCGCGCCGCCGAGCGCCTGCACGCGTTTCCCGTTCGCAGCGGCCGTCGCGTAAATGTAGTTCGCGATCGGCGTGGAGCCGACGAAGCTGACTGACGCGATGCGCGGATGCGCGAGAATCGCATCGACCGCGCGCTTGTCGCCGTGCACGACGTTGAAAACGCCGTCGGGCAGACCGGCCTGCTTGAGCAGCTCGGCGATGCGCACGCTCGGCGACGGATCGCGCTCGGAGGGTTTGAGGATGAAGGCGTTGCCGCATGCGAGCGCGACCGGAAACATCCACAGCGGAACCATCATGGGAAAGTTGAACGGCGTGATCCCGCCCACCACTCCGAGCGGCTGCCGAACGGAGTAGCTGTCGACTCCATTGCCGACCTGTTCGGTGTACTCGCCTTTGAGCAAGTGCGGAATACCGGTCGCGAATTCCACCACTTCAAGTCCGCGTTGTACTTCACCCTTCGCGTCCGACAAAACCTTCCCATGCTCACTGGTGATCATTCGGGCCAGGCGGTCCTGATGTTTTTCGAGCAGGGCGCCAAAGCGGTTCAGGATCCTGGCACGTCTCAGCGGCGGGGAACCGGCCCATGCGGGAAAAGCTTCGGACGCGGCTTTCACCGCGCGATCGACTTCAGTTTTACTGGCAAAGACAACCTGCCGGCTTCGTTTTCCCGTCGCCGGATTGAAGACGTCGCCGAAGCGGCCTGAAGTCCCCTCTACCAGCTCTCCGCCGATGAAATGGGGGAGGGCTTCTGCGCGTCGCTCAGGCGTGGCCGCGGAATCGGTATCAACAAACATCTTGAACCTTAGCTCCTTAAGACTAGACTGCGATTATATGATTACCGCAACCATCGCGCTTGGCCGCGAAACGCACTTCGCGGGTCTTGAATACGCCGGGCTGCCAAGCGACTCAGAAAATTTCCGCAGGATCGGCCTTGCGCAGCTTACGCATCGCCAGCGCACCGGCGAGCATGCACATCGCTACGGTCATGAAATAAACCACAACACCCCGGCTCAGCGTCATTTCCATGGGCAGATGAGTGGCGCCGGCGGCGATCCGGTACAGAACCAGCGCGACCGCTAGCCCGGGGAAAAAGCCGAAGAACGACAGGATGATCGATTCCTGAATCACCACGGAGAACAGAAAGCGATCGCGGTAACCCATGGCTTTCAGCGTCGCGTACTCACTAAGGTGATCGGTCACGTCGCTGTAGAGGATCTGATAGACAATGATCGCTCCCACCACGAAGCCCATCAGAACGCTGAGTTGAAAGACGAACCCGATGGGCGTGCTCGCATTCCAATAGCGGCGTTCCAGTTGGACCAGGCCGTCATGCGTCAGCACCTTCACGTCGTTTGGCAGAGCCTGGGCAAGGCGCGCGCGAACCTCGGCGGGGTCGAAGCCGGGTTTCAACTTGACCAGTCCGACATTCACGACGTCCCGTTTGCGGTAGGGCACGATCCGGAAAAAATTGCGGTCGCTCATCAGGACCGTTCCATCCACGCCAAACGAAGTTCCAATGCTGAACACACCCGCGACATCGACGCGGCGTCCGGAAATTTCCGTCGTGACGCGATGTCCGTTCTGGATCTCGGACGCAACGGGGCCGAACTCCGGCCGCGAGCGCGAATCGAAAAGAACGTTCTCGCCGAGACGCAGCTTCGTAATCGGATCCTGCCGTGGATCCAGATCGAAGTAGCCTGGCCGCGGATTGAAACCGACCAGCAGGACAGTTCGTTCGCGGCGCGTCCAGGGGCTCTTCCATGCGGCCTGGGCGAGATAGACCGGCTCGACCGAGGCGACTCCATCGACCGCGAAGCTCTGGTACAGCCTCCGCTCGGGAAAGCCCTGCAGGTTGAGCAGGAATTCGTAGCGCGCACTCACCAGCGCGAGGTCGCAGGACATCCGGCTGTAGTGAAGACCAGCGCTGTTGAGAAGAGCGTCCTTAAACCCCGACTGCATCAGCATGAGAACCACCGCGAAAGCAATACCGGCCGTCGCAGCCACCAGACGAAGCCGCTCATGCAGCAGTTGCAGCCAGGCCAGGGAAACGTGCGCGCTCATGGCCGGATCACGACCGTCACTTTGCCGTCGATCAAGCGGGCGCCGGATTCGCCGTTCCCCGAAGCGCCGCGATCCAGGCGGATGCGGGTTTCGACGATGCGATTATCGGCGAACGAAGCGGTGTCGCCGGGCAGTACGGAGGCCTGCCGGATGTTGTGGTCGATGCGCTCGACCACCCCGGAAAGCGGCGTGGTGAGCAGGTCGCCTGAAATCTCAGCCCGCTGCCCGACGCGAACGCGGCCGATATCCGTCTCGTAAACTTCAGCCACCACATACAGGCGTTCGGTCCGTCCCATTTCGATCACTCCTTTCGCTCCCGCCTCCTCGCCCGGAAAGGCGTCGACCCGGAGCACCTCGCCGTCGATCGGGGCATACACAAAGCCCGCCTCATAGTCGCTGCGAACATGTTCCGCGTTGGCGATGGCAGCCTGAAGTTCGGCCTCCGCAAGCTGAATGTCGACGGCGGGCACCTCGCGCAGACCCTGCAGGTGGTTCCTCGCCTGTTCCACCGCGCGTTGCGCCTCCTGCGCCGCCGTTCGCCGGGCATCCAGTTCCGATGCGGTCACGTCGTCGGTGCGCCGCAGGGTTTCATAGCGGCGAAGCTCGGTTTGGGCGTGTTCCAAGGCTGTCTCCAGGCGCGCGACCTCCGCCTGATACGCGGCGACTTCGGACTGTCGCACTCCGGCCTTGACCTGTTCCAGCCGGCGGCGGGCGACACTGATTTGCGCCTGGGCCTGTTCAAGCGCCGCGGCGAGCTGCGCGCGGCCCATGAAAGTCGCAATCAACGTCCCGCGACGAATGTGATCCCCCTGGCGGACGCGCAGCGTTTCGACCACCGGCGCGTGCGGGACATTGAGCAGCGCGCCCGCGACGTGCATCACTCCGTCCTGGGGCTCGAACCTGCCCAGACACGCGACGGGCTCAGGACGGGCATCGCCGGTTCCGCGTCGAGTTTCGACATCCGCGCTCGCCGCGGCAGGCGGGCGTGCGAGGACGAACTCCCGGACCACGTAGGCCGACGCCGCCATCGCGCTCAACGTGACCAGCGTCATGCTTCGCTTGAGAATCTTCCGGTTCTTCTCGTCATTCATAGGTCGGTCTGCCTCTCATTCGGCCAACATGTGAATCGTCCCCATCGCCTCCATCAGTTCGATGCGCGCCTCGTTCCATGCGTAGAGCGCGGCTGCGCGGCGATCCTGCGCCTCGATCAGATTGACCTGCGCAGCGGTCGATTGGGTGGTCGCGGCGACGCCCTGGCCGCGGCGGCGTTGGATATGCGCCAGATCCTCGGCCGCGATTTCCACTTCGTCCGCCGCAATCTCGACTTGTCCTCGTGCCAGCTCGACTTTCAGAACCGCCTGGCGGACCTCGTACTGCACCTGCTTTTCGAGCTGCGACAGACGCAACTGTTCCTGACGAAGCAAGGCGTCGGTCTCCGCGCTCCGCGAATCGCGCCGGTGACCGTCGAACACCGGTATGCGCAGGGAAAGCCCGGCGTCGTAAGTGACGATCGAGTCGCGGATCGTAGTCCCCATGGTCCCCACATTGGCGTAGCCCGTCGGCGACGGAAGACGTTCGGAGTAAATCGCAGCCGCATTGAGACGCGCCGCCTCGATCCGGCGACCCTGCGCGAGCATGTCGCTTCGGGACTTCAGCGCCACAGCGACAGCGTCGGCCGGCGACGTGTTTTCCACGCCGGTGAGCGTGAGCGATCCGGTGAGATGGAGCGGCGTGTCGAGATCGCGATTGAGTGCCGTCAGGAGTTGCAGCCGGGAACGCTGCCGTTCGAAGCGAGCTTCTTTGAGACGCTGCTCCGCCGACGCCCGGTTGACCCGCGCACGCGCGACATCGGGTCCCAGAGCTTCTCCCGCCTCACGGCGATTCGAAAACTCGATGAGCGTCGAGTCCGACGTGGCCAGCAGCGCTTCGGCCCTCTCGATCATCGTGTCGGCGCGAAGCGCCGCGAGGTACACCTTCGCCACCTTGGCAGTCACCTGATCCCGAACCTCGCCGCTTTCGGTCCGGGCGCTTTCCACACTCGCGCCGGCGGCTTGTGTGTGCCGGCGCGAGGCCGTGTCGAGCAGATCCTGGCGCACATGTACACGCGCGTCGAGCGTGTTGAACGCGCCGCTCGACCGGGGAAAATTGAATCCGGCGAGAGGAGTCTGCACATTCCCCAAGCCCAGCGCATCAAGATTGAGTGCCTGCTCCTGGTCGGTGATGCTCGTTTCGATGTCAGGAAGAAACGCCGCCCGAGCCTGCCGGCGACGCGCTTCGGCCGCCTTGATCGACTCGGCCTGGATATCGATGGCCATGTTTCCCTGAGCCGAAAGAGCCAGCCGGACGGCGTCCCCAAGGCTCAGCGTCAGTGGCGCGGGTCCCGGAGTTTGAGATTGCACGAATGGAGCGGCGGCCACCAGTCCCGCAAGCACTCTGGAGAAAACGGCTTTCATGCGTGATTCAAACCGTGCCACCGGCCACGATCCTCATCCCGAAATTTTCCGCGCCGTAGATCCGGACGCCGTCGACGCGGAGCCAGCCTCGCGCGACAACAAAGGCTCCCTCTGCATCGCGCCCAATTTCGACCACTTCGATTTCCGCGACGATTCGCTTACTCTCCGGCGTTACGTCGCCGCAACGGTTCCAGGTAATGGGACGGCCGCGCAGAATCAGTTCGAATCGCGCCTGGGGAATGTCCTCGCCGAGCCCCTTTTCGATCATCAAGAATTGCAGCAGTTGCAGCAGCGACTCGAGGCATAATGAGCCAGGCTGTGCAGGATCCTGGAAGCAGTTGGCTTTGAAGAACCACTCCCCGGGGTCGACGTCCTTTTCGGCACGAACCCATCCGAGACCTGCCTGGCCACCGGCCGGATCGAACGCCGCCACGCGTTGAATCATCAGCAGCATGGGCCCGGGCAGGCGCGGAGCACACTCGAAATAACGGGCGGGCCGCGTTGTCAGGTCGATGCAATTGCCGCCTGCCGGTGCCGCCGGCGTCTCCGGCTCCCGGTCTTCGCTCACGAAAGATGCGAAGGTTGCCTGCGATTCGATGACGCGCCGCCCGGCGACGAAGCCTCGTGCTGAAAAAGTGTGGATCTGCGCGCCATTCACCTGCGACGAAGAGGCGATCTCGACACGAACGGTCATCGGGCTCGCGCCCGCCCGCGCCTCCTCGTAAACGGTCGCGCCACCGTCGAGGTTGCGCAGACGCATGTTCTCCATGCTCCCCGGCGGACTCGTATATGCGAAGAGCCATCGACAGGGCTGAAGCACGGTTTCCAACAATACGGCCAATGGCATCGAGCCAGCGCCGTTTTCGGAAAAATACCAGGCCGCGGCGGGAATGTCGTACTCGCTTTCCACAAACGATCCCGGCCGAGGCGTGGACGCTTCCGCTCCGGTGTTCGTGATACGCGTCAGGAAAAGGAATGGCGGAACCGGCAGGCGCGGCCATCTTGCGAACCTGTCGCAGGCCGCGAATCGCGGGCCAAAGGCGTCCTGCGCCCTGCCGCACCCAAGCGCGAGCAGGGCGGGCAGACTGCTTTCGATCCTGCCGTCGACAACCGCGGCGGGTGTTCCGTCGTTGAAATATCCGGCGAGTCCTGTAAGCGTGGCGAGAGGCTCCGCGCGGCCGAGCATCGCCTCCGAATACGGCAAGTGGCGAAATTGTTCGAGAGGCCAATCGGGCACCATGGTGAGCGCGAGCCGGGCGTGGAAAACGGGCCGCCCCTCAATGCCGCACAAGACCTCCGCAACAATGCGAGGTTGTGGATCGCAGACCAGGGACTCGACGGAAACCTCGAAAACCAGCCGCGCCGATTGCGGCGTGATCTGTTCACGGAAGCGGCAGTCGAGTGGGTGATCGGGAACAGGTTCGAAGCGCCAGCCGTCCCGCCACCGCGTCGCGCCGGCCGCGGTGAGGTAAAACGCGAGGCACTGGATTCCGGCTTCGACCAAAAGAGATTCAGGAAGGCACCGTTTGCCCGCAAAATACCAGGCATCCGGCGAGATCGCCTGCTCGGCGCGGAGATAACCGCGCTTCGAAGGTCCGCCGTGCGGATCAAATGCGGGCACGGTGTCCAGAAGAAAGAGATCCGGGTTTGCGACGCGCGGTGTCCGCACATGCGCCGACATCCGTTCAAATCCTTCGCCGAAGCAGCGGAGCATGCGGCCTTCGGCGAATGCCTCCAGCTCCGCTCGTGAAAACGAACGCCGGCGCGTGATTCTCGCGGGAAGCCGGATCTCTCCTTCTGCGCGGCGATGGAGTGAAGGGTCCCCATTCTCCGCGTCAGCCGGTTCTCCGTCTCGAAACAGCCCGGCCGTGAAATGCGAGCGCGCGCGGATTTCCTCCGCCACGCGAAGCTCCGCCGTGAAAAAGAAGAGTTGCCGTCCGGCGACATTCGCGACCCGTTCCAACCTGACAGCGGCGCAGATCCTCTCACCGATCTTCGGGAACGGCCCCAACACATCGCTCTGAAAATCGACCAGGCGATACCGCAAGTCGCCGGCGTGGGTCCGGTCGGCGCCGAGCCAACTGGCCAGCAACATACTGGCTTGCCCGGCCTCGCAGAGAACGAAGGTGGAGACGCGGCCCGACGGATCGAGTCCCCAACTATCCGCCGTGACATCGGTTTCCGACCAGATGGCGCCCCCGACCATGGAATCGGGTTCTCCTTCGATGCCTGTGATGCAATCCACGATCGTCATGGGGGGCGCGGGGATCCGGATCTGATGGCGATGCGCGTCCTGGCACGCAAACATCGGGCCGAAGAGGGAAGAAAACGTGCGCTTCCCGGTCGCGATCTCTTCGATTTCACGGCGCCCCAACTTGAGCCCGTCGGGCTCGGGGTATTCCTGAGGCAGCCTTCGTTTTAGGGCAAGCCGGGCGGCCGATTCGGCTTGCCTGGCGAGGAAAGTCCGATGAAGGGCCGCCAGCTTTTGCACGTGGCCCAGGTGCGCGCGGGCACGCGACGGCGCGTCCACGTTAGCGCGGCGGGGAGCCATGCCGCCCTGCGTCCGCGTCTTTCGGGCGGCTCGGCCAACCGGCGGAAGCGGCGGCGCCGGAGCCATCCGCTGTCGCGCCAGACCTGTGTGCGCGCTCATGCGGTGGCCGCCGCCGGCCGGGTCAAATCGGGGCGAAGCACGAATTCGGCTCCGCTGAGCGCGGCCACGAGTGCACCGGCATGCGTCGCCAGCGCGATGTCGCAAATCACCCGCGAGTTCAGGACCTGGCGCGTTCGCGCCGTCGCCCGCAATGGGCCTTGCGCGGGCCCGCCCTCGAATACGTGGAAGGACTGAAAGCCCATGGGAAGCGTGGCGCCGCCCAACACATCGCCGGACCATCGCGCTCCCACCTGCAACATGCCGTCGACCGCCGCGGGGTCGGTTTGCCATACTCCGCTGTGCCAGCCGAGAGCGATGAGGCCGGCCAGATCCGCACTCATCCCGGACCCGTCACCCGCAGGTTCCAGCGAGCGCAGGGCTTGAAAAGCCGGTCCATGAAAGAACAGAGTTCCGTCGTAAATCCGGTCCTCCGAAACCGGGCCGCGAGCAGGCTCGACGATCGGCGTCGCCGTCGACGACACTTCAAAGTCCGCGATGGCGGAATAGAAGAACGCGCCTGAAGAATCTCGTAGTTCAAGCTTCCATGCGCCGTCCACATACCGGCGCGTGATCCGCAGGAATTCTCCGCCGAGGGCCGGATCGAGTTTGATTCCGCGAAGCACCTTGAGCGATCGAAGCACGGGTTTGCGTTCGC
This sequence comes from Terriglobia bacterium, assembly GCA_020073325.1. Taxonomy (GTDB): domain Bacteria; phylum Acidobacteriota; class Terriglobia; order Bryobacterales; family Bryobacteraceae; genus Palsa-187. The sequence goes on from JAIQFJ010000017.1 coordinate 7,830, forward strand.
GCGACACACCTCGCATCGCCCTTAAGAACCACTCGATCACCAATGCCACCGGAACGATCGGGACGCCATTCACGGCATGGTCTTTCAAGCAGGGGTAGGTTGCCTGATCGACGCGGATGTCGAACGCCGCTTCGCGCCGCGAAAGCGAAAAGGAGTCCGCACCGGAACCGGGAGCGATCAGTGAAGAGACGTCGCTTGAACCGCTTGCCGCAACGAATGCATGCGCACCCGCGTCCGGCGGAATGAGTGGCACCCCGATCGCGCTGAAGTGATCGCGTAGAGCCGGAGTAACCATTCCGCCGCCCCACGGCCCCCAACCGAGCGAATGAACGGCGCAATCAGATCCGCGGCGCGTCTTCTCGGCGCAGGCGGCGAGATTGAGAATCTCGTTCGCCATGGCGTAATCGGATTGGCCGGCATTGCCCGTCTTCGCAACGATCGAAGAAAACAGACAGATCCATTGAAGACGGTCTTCGCGGGTCGCGTCGAGAAGCGCGCGCAGTCCTTTCACCTTGGTGTCGAAGACCAGATCGAACTGAGCATCGGTCTTGGCGGCAAGCAGCTTGTCGGCGATCACGCCGGCGCCGTGAACCAGGCCTTGAATCGGACCGCACCGGGCGCGCACGTCGCGAAGCGCCGCCTCGACGGCGCTTGCGTCGCGCACGTCGACACAAAGATATTCCGCGGTGGCTCCGGCATGCTCGATTTCACGGAGCGTCTGACGCACTTCGCGGCTTGCGAGAATATCGCGGACCTGCCTCCCGATCTCCGCCGGGGCTGGCGTGCGGCCGTCTTCCCGGGCTTCGGACAACAGCGCGCGGGTCAGTTCCGTGGGTTGCGACAGGTTTGCGCAGCAGCCCGGCTCGGGAACCGGTTCGGTTCGACCGAGCAGAATGAGATGAGGCTGCGAGGCGCGCGCCAGTTCCACCAGGCAGCGAGCCGTGATCCCTCGGCCCCCGCCGGATGCCACAACGACAGCGCCCGGCTCGATGGGAATGCGCGCGGCTTCCTCGGCTGCGGGGGGAACCATCCGCGGGACGCGTCGCGATCCGTCCGCGCACAACCCCACCTCGCACGTGTCGCCGCCAAGGAACAGCTCGGCGGCGATGGCCCGCGCCAGTTCGGCGGCGGATCTTGCGCCGCGCTCGCAATCGATTACCTTGACCTGCGCGGCGGTCCATTCGTGGCGCAGCGTTCGGACCAGTCCCGCGATGCCGCCCGTCCAGGCTTTCAGCGGATCGCGCACTGAGAGGCCGAAGTCGCCTCCGGTATCCTGGACGCCGACAAAAATGCCGGCACGGGACGTGAACCGTTCTGCAACGGCGCGCGCCGCGCGGAAGGCTTCGCGATTCACTTCGATCGCATCGTCGATCGATACGACGCGCCGCATCCCGCCGAGAAAAAGGACGGCGTCGGCATCGGGTGGAACCTCCGTAACGATTTCCGCGCGGACACCATCCGAGGCAAGCGCTTCGACCAGCGCCTCCGCGATGCCGGTGCCGTCGGGTGTGATCACAACGCGGCCGCCGCGCAGACCCGCCATCGAAAGCCCGACGGCTTCCTCAGGCTCCATCCGCGGCATCAGTCGCTCGACCGCCGGCTCTTCGTGCATCGCCGGCGCGACCGGCTGAGCCTGCATGGTCTGGGTAAGACGAGCCACAACGTCCCCCAGCGTCCGAATCGACGCCAGCTCGTGCGGCGTGACATCGGGAAGCGAGGGAACCGCGTCCCGCAGAGCGGCAAGGATCTCGACTCGCTTGATGGAATCGATTCCGAGGTCGGCCTCAAGATCCATCTGCATGTTCAACGTGGGCGCCTCATAGCCGGTTTTCTCCGCTACGATTCCAAGCAGGAGTTCGGGCAGATCGATTTTTGGCGCGGCGGGCGCCGCCGGTTCAGCCGCCCGTTCCAACGCCGAGGCAGAATCCTGCTGCAAATAGCGCACGACATCTCCCGGCGTCCGAATGGCCGCCATGTCGGCGGGCGGTACGTCGGGAAGCGAGGGAAGAGCATCGCGCAGCGCGGCCAGAATTTCCACGCGCTTGATGGAATCGATCCCCAGGTCGGCCTCGAGGTCCATGGCCGGATTCAACATGCCCGCTTCGTAGCCGGTCTTCTCGGCGACGATGTTCACAACCAGCGCGGCCAGGTCCGCTGGCGGCGCGTGCTCCGGAGCCGCCACGCGGATCGCTTCCGGCGCGGACAATTCCAGCGGCACCCCGTTTCCCTGCAACGCCGTCAACTGCGCAAGCGACGTCTTCATCGTGGAAAGAAAGGACTCGTGCAGTTCGGCCATGGTCCGGCTGAAAGTGGCGTGAGTGTCGGCCGTCGTGCGCTGGATTTCCTGATAGGCCTGGATCCAGCCGTTCACGGAATCCTCGCCGGACCCCACGGCAGTTATGGCAGGAATCGGCGCCAGCGGTGGCGTGGGACGGGGAGGACGCCCGGCGGCCACCCGCTCCTTCGCATTGGCCGGATAAGGCTTACCGTAACTGGTGCCGGTAAGGGTGACGGTCGAACCCGGCTTTTTCACCAGCAGCGCGGGTGCCTGATAGTTCTCCCACAGCGCCTCGAAGTCGACGGAGATTCCGGCGGTCGCCAGTTGACCGATCGCATGATGAAAGCTCGTCACGCCGTCGCGCGATTTGCGGTCGATCGATACAGCCAGATGCGGTCGGCCCTTCAGAATGCGTCGCGTGAGATCGCTCAGCATGGAGCCGGGCCCGAGTTCGAGGAAAATCCGCACGCCCTGCCGATAAGCAGCTTCAATTTGATCGGCAAAGCGGACCGGTCCGGTAAGCTGTTCGGACAATCTCCGCCGGATCTCCTCCGGATCGCGCGGATAGACGTCCGCGTGTGTATTGCCGAGAACGTCAAGGGCGGGGGCCTGAACTTCTGCGGTTTGCAAAGCCGCCGCGAAGGAATCCGCGGCGGGACCCACCAGGGGGCTGTGAAAAGCGGCCGCGACGGGAAGCCGCCGTGTCGCGATTTGTTCGCGAGAGCACAACTCCTCGATCCGCTCCAACGCTTCCAATCCTCCCGAGACCACCGTTTCGTCGGGAGCGTTGAAATTGACGGGAACCGCATCCGATCCCGCGCGGGAAAGGAGCGACGAGACCCGCTCAGCGGATGCGGCAAGCGCCAGCATGCCTCCAGGATTCGCGCGCGCGGCCTCGCGCATGAGTTCTCCGCGGATGCGCGCCAGCCGCAGCAGTTCCTCGATGCGGAAACTGCCGGCCGCGCAAAGCGCGCTTAGTTCGCCGAAGCTGTGGCCGATGAAACAGGCAGGACGAATCCCGAGTTTTTCGATCAGCGCGAACGCCGCCATCGTCGCTAGGCCGAGCGCCGGCTGTGCCCATTCCGTCGCGCGCAGTCCGGCATCGAGCTTTCTCCGGGCCTCGTCCTCGAATACAGGCGGCGGAAAAACCTTCTCGTGAATCGCGATTCCGTCGAACCGCATGTCGGCGCACCTGTCCCAAAGCCCGCGAACGGTAGCGTGGGCCATCGCGAGGTCCGCTCCCATTCCGACATACTGACTGCCCTGCCCCGGAAACAGGAATGCGATCCCATCGGCGCGCTTCGGCGACGAATCGATGTAAATTCCGGAGGGCGCGGCGTGCGACTCGGCTGCCGAATTTCCCGACGAACTTGCAAGATGTGCCGCTGCCTCGCGCAGCTTCGAGGCAAGGTCTTCGCGGGATTCGGCCACAATGGCGACCCGAATCTTTGCGGCCGGATCGAATGTGCGCTGGCCTGCTTGCGCCGCCGCCGGAAGATCGCCAGGAGCGATTTCCGCGACTTGCAACTTTTCCGCGAGTTCCGCGGCGGACCCGGCTCCCGACACAAACAGTTCGGTCCTGGAGGTTCGCAAAGAGGACTGCGACGCCGCGCGATATTCTTCGAGCGTCAGGTGATAATTCGTCCCGCCGAAACCGAATGCGGACACCGAGGCGCGGCGGGGATGCAGATCACCGCGTATCCAGGGACGTGCTGCCGTGTTCAGGTAGAACGCGCTGCGGTCGAGCTTCAACTCCGGATCGGGAACTTCCACCTTGATCGTCGGCGGCAGCACCTTCTGATGCAGTGCCATCGCAGCCTTGATCAGTCCCGCCGAACCCGACGCGGCTTTCGTGTGGCCGATCTGCGATTTGATGGAGCCGAGCGCGCAATACGGAGAGCCGGAATCCGCGGGAGGATCGAACACGGCTCGGAGCGCCTCCGCCTCGGCGACGTCTCCGGCCGGAGTTCCGGTGCCATGGGCCTCCAGCAGTTCGACCGTGTTCGGGCTGTATCCCGCCCGCTGATAGGCGCGGCGCAGCGCGCGGGCCTGACCGTCGCTGCGGGGGGCATAAATGCTCTTGCTGCGACCGTCTGAAGCGGAGCCGATCCCACGAATCACGGCATAAATTCGGTCCTCGTCCCGCTCCGCGTCCGCCAGACGCTTCAGCGCGAGCATGCCAATGCCTTCGCCGATCATGGCTCCGTCGGCGCGATTTGAGAACGGACGGCAATCTCCGCTCGGCGACAACGCGCGTGCCTTGCTGAAGCACATGTAAGTGACGATGTCGTTGTTCGCGTCAACCCCGCCTGTGATCACCAGGTCCGATTCTTCGAGAACAAGCTGGTTGACCGCGGCGTGCACGGCTGCAAGCGAGCTGGCGCACGCCGCATCGGTAATGAGGTTCGAGCCGTGGAAGTCGAGCCGGTTGGCGATGCGCCCCGCAATGACATTGCCCAGCAGGCCGGGAAACGAAGCCCCTTGCCATGGCGTGAAATGCTCCGCGATCCGGTCGCAGATGCGCTCGATCTCCGGCTGCGCGATGCCGGCCTCGCGCAGAGCCTTCGCCCAGATCGGACGCTGCAGACGGGAAGATAACAGGCTGACCATCTCGGTCGCGCCGGTGCAGCCGAGAATCACGCTGGTCCGCTCGCGATCGATTTTCAGTGGACGCCCGGCGGCCAGATCGTCAAGCACGTTCCGGGCGACGATCAGCGAAAGCAGTTGGGTGGAGTCCGTTGCGGGAAGAGTGCCGGGCGGGATTCCGAACTCCAGCGGATTGAACTCCATCGGGCTGAGGAATCCGCCGCGCTTGCTGTACGTCATATCCGGCTTCTTCGGATCCGGATCGTAGTAGTCCTCGATGAGCCAGTGGAACTCGGGGACCTCGCTCATACGGTCGCGCGCCTGCGCGATGTCGCGCCAGAATCCCGCTGGACTATCCGAGCCCGGGAAAACGCAACCGATGCCGACGATGGCGATGGGCAACTGGGTTGGAACGGGACGCATGTTTTCTCCGCAACTTCCTTTGTGATTCACTCGAGCGGCCGCGGCACAAAATGAAAAGCCGAGGGAGGCACCGGAACCCCGTGGGTCCGCAATTGATAGGCGCGCACAAGAACCGCCGCGCCCTCGAGCAAATTGAGAGCGATCTGCGCGACCGACCGGTTCGCCAGGTCGGCCAGAAAGGACCCCGCCACCCAGCGATTGAACGCGCCCATCGCCGGTCCGCACCAGATCTGGTAATCCGGGCGCCGCGACGAGTCGCCGCCGATCGCCCAGCGGCACGATAAACCGAGATACTGGCGGAATGTGAGAGCCATCAGATATTTGGGCTCGCGCTGCGCTCTTTCCACTTCGCTCGGACCGTGCTGGCGCCAGTATTCTTTGGTTTCCTCCCACGCTTGTTCGAGCGATTTCTGGAATACTTCGGACTCCAGGCGCGCCCTCACGTCGGGCGGAATCGCGGCCAGCCCTTCGTAACGTACGAACGTCTCATACAGGCGGGACGCGCGCCCCGCGAACATCGTCCCGCGCTTCAGAACCTGGACTTTCACGCCGAGTTCGAACATGTCGGCCGAGGGCGCCATGGCCACGTCGGCGAAGTCCGCTTTACTGAGCAGGACCTTGCCTTCCTGCGACAAGCCCGACTCGACGGCGGCCTGATTCACCGAACCGGTCATCACGTAATCCGCTCCGAGGGCAAAAGCGGCGGCGACCGCGGCCGGCGTGCCGAGTCCGCCTGCCGCGCCTACTCTGATCCGCGGGTACGACGGATCGCGCTCCGCGATCGCGGACCGCAGTTCGAGGATCGCCGGAAGAATCACGGTGAGCGGCCGGTTGTCGGTGTGGCCGGCGCTGTCGGCTTCGACAGTGATATCTTCCGCCACGGGCAGCCGCGCAGCGAGATCCGCCTCCAGGGGAGTGATCAGCCCGCGCGACACCAGGTCCCGAAGCATTGCCGCCGGCGGAGGAGACATGAATTGCGTGGCGAGTTCGGCTCGTGAGATCTTCGCGAACACCTGGCGCGCGCGCAGGACGTTGCCCTGTGCATCGACACGCAGTCCCGCAGCCGCGCAACGCACGATCGCCGGAGTGAGCTTCATAAAGGCGGAAGCCGATACGCAGGGCACGCGGGAGCGAATCAGGAGATCGGCCAGTTGTTCTTCGAGCGACGGATCGTTCGGGGAATGGATGATGTTGACACCCCAGACGCGTCCTTTCGGAATCGCGGCAAGTTCACCGACAGCTTGGGCGACCTGCGAATAGGAGAGCCCCGCGGCTCCGAAGAAGCCCAGCATGTCCGCGCCGGCCATGGCACGAACCATCCGCGTCGACGCGATGCCGTTCGCCATTTCACCGGACGCGTAAGGGAACCGAACGCCGTGCGTTTCGCAGAAACTGCGATCGCCCAGCCATTCGGGATAAAGCGGGGAAAGCGTGGCGACGAGCGGCAGGCTCTCCGTTTTGCGGAGAGTGTCGCGGACAGCGTCGCGCTCTGTTTGCCCGCCGATGGCGATCCCCAGACGCCCCCAGCCGCTTTCGCGAACAATGTGAATCGTTTCGCGCGGATTGGCGGCCGCGGCGGCGATTGCCGCGGGTTCGAATGCGACCGTCGCATTTCGGTCCGGCAGCCATCTCCCGATCAGTGGAAGCGCGTCGGTGCCGTTTTCCAGTGCGGGAGGCCGGCTAGTCATGACGTTGCCCGTTGCGGCGCAGCAAACCCCACTCGACCGTCACCCCCGGACCGAACGCGAACGTCGCCACCCGGTTCGCCTCCACATGCGGCAGCATCTTCGCCAAGACCAGCAGCATCGCCGCCGCGCCGAGATTGCCGGTGTTGTAGAGAGTTTCGAGCGAAGCCTGCAACGCGCAGGGCGGCCAGCCATTCTCCTCGAAGACGTGACGCACCGATTCGAGAATATTCGGCCCGCCAGGATGAACCGCGAGCGCGGGATATTCGCCGCCGGTCCGTTCCAGAAGATTCGACAGCAGGACCGCGCCCCGTTCTTTCCGGAAATACGTCGCGAGCCGGGCGCCGATTTCGCGATGCAGGAACATGGCGTAGGTGTGCCGGTCCGGGACGGTGTCCGGCGCCATGCGCAGCATCTCTCCGGTATCCGGAATCAGCGACATGCCGGCCGCCTCATAAACCCAATCGCCTTCCGGGGCGATGACGAACGCGGCTGCGCCGTCGCCAAAGAGAATCGTCGCCACCAGGCTCGAGATGTCGGTGGCGACCGGGTCATACTGAATCGACGACGTTTCGACCGCCACCACCAAAACGGCGCGCGACTCCCCGGCGCGCACGATATCCCTCGCCAGGCGCAGGCAGGTGGCGCCGCAAAAGCATCCGTTGAAGTTCAGTTCCTGCTTTTGCGTGTCGAGCGAGAGTCCCAGGGCGTGAATCACCGCGCAGGCGATGCCGGGTTCCGACCAGCCGCTGGTGCTGGTGGTGACGATATGCGTGATGTCCTCCAACCGGCCGCCCCAATGTTCCACCGCGGCGCGAGCCGCCTCGATCGCCAGCTTCGGCGCCTGCTCCCGCCAGAATTGCGAGCGCTGCCAGGCGGGTGGATCGTAATCCGCCGGCGTGAAGATGTCCTCCACATCCTGGGGACGCTCCGCTTCGGGCAGCCAGCAGGGCGATACGCTGTGACGAAATTGAACCGCGCTGCCCTGCGCCAGCTGGCGGACCAGCGAACGCGTTCCTTCACCCTGGCCGTGGCGGCGGCGCGCTTCCTCATCGACTTCGAGAAACCGCGACGTGGAAAAACGGGGAGGAAGCGCGACTCCGTATCCGGCGATATGCGCTTCGGGAGCGGGATCGAAAGATGTTGTCATGCGTGTTGAGCTCGGAAGGGTATTAGGAAATCGCGAAAAAAGGTTTCGCAGTTTGCGAGAAAGATTCCCGCTCAGGCGATCGACTTAATGCAGCCGTCTTCCAGATGAATGATCCGTCAGCGATGTCCAGAATGCGGTCGTCGTGCGTCACCAGCAGGATCGCGCAGCCTTGCCGTTGGGCCAGGCGCAGCAACAGGTCGACCACTTCGCGTCCGCTGCCTGAATCGAGCGATGCCGTGGGTTCATCGGCCAGCACCAGCCTGGGCTCACGAACCAGTGCGCGCGCGATGGCGACGCGCTGCCGTTGACCTCCGGAAAGTTGCGCAGGCAAGGCGTCCGTGTATTCCCCCAGACCCACCGCCGCCAGCATGTCCGATGCCTGCTGGAGCGCTTCCTTGCGGGAGAGCCGCGCTTTCATGCCGAGCCCCATTTGTACGTTCTGCCTGGCCGAAAGCGCCTCAATCAGGTTGTGCTGCTGGAAGATAAACCCGATCTGTCCCCGGATCCGGATGCGTGTTTCCCCGGTCGCGCCGCGGAGTTCACAGCCCAGCACCGTCAGGGTGCCTTCCTGCACCGATCGCAGCGCGCCGGCGAGCGTCAGCAGCGTCGTCTTGCCCGAACCGGACGGACCGGTCAGAATCACAATCTCGCCGGGCAGGATTTCCGCCGAGATTTCGTGCAGCACCCGCTTTCGAAGCTTACCCTCGCCGTAGTAATGGCTCACGCGGCTGGCTGCGATGACCGGCTGCATCCCTTCTACGATACCCGACGTTTACGGATCCACCGGCCGGGAACTGACCGCCTGGATCAGGAAGCGCAGTTCTTCGTCCACCTCCGCTGGATCCGCAACCGTGGAAGCCACCTCCGCACGCAGGAAATCGCGGTATCTCTGCCGCAATCTGCGAATCGCGCTCTTGACTCCGGATTCGGTCAGGCCGAGTTCTCCCGCCAATTCTGCGTATCGGACATCCCCGTCGCCGGCCAGATACCCTTTAGTCGCTGAAATTGATCGCCTTTGCCCGAGCCTTCAAATTCGTTCTGTAAATTCACCATCACGCGATCGAGCAGCGCGCGAGCCCACCTTCGCTGAAAGATGCGCTCCGGAGTTTCTTCGTGCCGCGGTTCGCGGGCATAGTTCGATTCGCCCGTTTCAAAATCGAAAGGGAGCGGCGCCACGCCTCCGCCTCGTTTCTGAGAGGTTTCCCGATCGTTGGCGTCGGCCAGGAAATTCTTGGCGGCACCGAGGAGAAAACTGCGGAATCGTCCTCTGTCCGGATCGGCGCGTTCGAAAAAACTTCCCGACAGGAGGCGGAGAAAAAACTCCTGCGTCAAGTCCTGCGCCTTTTCGGGAGCTTCGCCGCGGCGGCGAATGTAGGCATAGACCGGGTACCAGTAGCTGCGGCAGAGATTCTCGAGCGCAAGTCCGCGCTCCTGCGTCGTCTCATTGCCCCCGGCCGCGATCACGAGCGTCCATTGAGTGGTTGGAAAGACGTCGCGCGCGTGTGCCGGGTCCACCACTATAGTATGATGCTGTTTCACGCTCTGCCGGCTCCCGTTGACGCATCAATAAGGATCAGAAGATTTCCGGTCACTCATCAGATCAGATGGAACGCTGTTCAACCTGCGGTGAACCCCTGGAACTCGGCGAATTGTGCGGCGTGTGTTTGCTGGCCCAGGGAATCTCACCCTCCGAATTACCGGACTGGATCGGCCGCTACCGCATCGTTCGCCTGCTCGGCGAGGGTGGAATGGGCGCCGTATTCGAGGCGGAACAGGATTTGCCCCGCCGGACCGTGGCTCTCAAGGTGATTCGAACCGGACTGGTGACCCCCGAAGCGCTTCGTCGCTTTCAAAAGGAGTCTCAGGCGCTCGCCCGTTTGCAACACCCCGGCATCGCGCAAATCTATGAAGCCGGGACCGCCGATTACGGCTACGGCCCGCAGCCCTATTTCGCCATGGAGTTTATCCAGGGCCAGCCGTTGGACCAGTACGTCGGCTCCCACCGGCTCGACACGCGCCAGCGGCTGGAACTGATGATCAAGGTGTGCGAAGCGGTTCACCACGCGCATGAGCGGGGCATCGTCCATCGTGATTTGAAGCCCGGAAATATTCTGGTGGATGCGGACGGCCAGCCCAAAATACTGGACTTCGGCGTCGCGCGGATCACCGATCCCGGCGCCGCGTACACGCGCCAGACGGATATGGGGCAACTGCTGGTTACCGTTGCCTATATGAGCCCGGAACAGGTGCTCGGCGATCCGCTCCAGATCGACGCGCGCAGCGATGTGTATACGCTGGGCGTGATCCTGTACCAGACGCTTGCGGGCCGGCTGCCCTACGCGGTGACGCGCGAACTGCACCACGCGGTTCAAGTCATTCGCGAACAGGACCCGTCACGGCTCAGTTCGGTGAGCCGGATCTACCGCGGCGATATCGAAACCATTGCCGGCAAAGCGCTCGAAAAGGATAAGTCCCGGCGCTATGCCTCGGCGGCGGGATTGGCCGGCGATCTTCGGCGATATCTGGAACATCAGCCGATCATCGCCCGGCGGCCGAGCGCCGCGTATCAATTGCAGAAGTTCGCGCGACGGCACCGGGCTGTCGTGGCCGGCGTGCTCGGAGTGTTTCTGGCCCTCGTCGCGGGGATCGTCGCCAGTACAACCCAGGCCTCGCGCGCCAGACTCGCCGAGCAGGCCGCGAATCGCGAGCGCGACCGTGCCGTCGCGGCGCAGTTCAAGGCGGAGCAGGCCAGCAGTCAGGCCGCCGCTTCCGAAGCGCGGGCGCGCAAGGATCGGGACGATGCTGTGAAGGAAAGAAATCGGGCGGACGTGGAAGCCGCGACGGCGCAAGCCGTCAACGACTTCCTGCAAAAGGATCTGCTCGCACAGGCCAGCAATCAGGTGCAGGCCGGACCCGGCGCGAGACCCGACCCGGATATAAAAATTCGCACCGCCCTCGACCGGGCCGCGGCCAGGATCGACGGAAAATTCGACAATCAGCCGCTGGTGGAAGCATCCATCCGCCAGACCATCGGCGAATCGTATGAAGATCTGGGCTTGCTTGCGGAGGCGCAGCGACAACTCGAGCGCGTGGTCGAACTCCGCCGGCGAACTCTGGGCTTCGACGATCCCCGGACGATGAGCGCCCGCCAAACCCTGGGCGAAATCTTCCAGTATCAGGGGAAGTATCCGCAGGCCGAGCAACTCTTTTCCAGCCTGCTGGCGGCTCAGCGCCGCGCGCTTGGGAATCGGAATCCGGAGACGCTTCGGACCCTCACCCGGTTAGGCATGGCGTACTGGTTTCAAAAGAAATTTGCGCTGGCCGAGCCGCTTTTCAAGGAAGCGCTCCAGGGCCAGTTGAAAGCACTGGGCGCGGAAAATCCGGCGACGCTTCAGACCATGCAGGCCATCGGTATGCTTTACACCAGCACAGCCCGGTATGCAGAGGCCGAGCAGACGCTCGCCAGGGTGATCGAAATTTCCAGGCGCGTGCACGGCGAGGAGCGCCCCTTCAGCGTCGCCAGCATGAACAATCTCGCCAATCTTTACCGGGCGGAGAAAAAGTATCCGCAAGCCGAGCAGATGTATCTCGCCGTTCACGAAATTCAGCTCCGCGTGCGCGGCGAAGCGCATCCCAACTCTCTGAATACGATGAGTTCGCTGGCTTCCACCTACCTGCAGGCAGGGAAAGATGCCGAGGCGGAAAAGGTGCTCGCAAAGCTGGTGGAAATCGCGCCTCGCGCGCTGGGCGATCAGAATGTCATCACCTTGTGGTCGATCACGAACCTTGCGGACCTCTACCGCTCCCAGGGAAAATATGCGCAGGCGGAACCGCTCTGGTCCAGATTATTGGCCGCGCGGCAAAGCGGGCGGCCTCCCAACACAGCCGCGCTCGCCAATCTCTCTTACGTGCGGATCATGCTCGAAAAGTACGCCGGCGCCGAAGCCGCCATCCGCGAAGGCCTGGCTTCCGACGAACAAGCCGCGCCTGATTCGTGGCAGGTGTTTCGCGATCGGGTCCTGCTGGGTGCGAGCCTGGCCGGACAGCTCCAATATGCCGAAGCAGAACCGTTGCTGCGGACAGGCTACGAAGGACTCCTCCGCCGGGAGGGTGCCATTCCGAAGGGTGGTGGGTTCTACGCCGACGCCGCCAGGGACTGGCTTATCCGCTTGGATCGGGAATGGAGCAGCCGGGCCCGTGCTGCAAAATGATCCACCGGGGAGTGTCCTCACGCATGACGCAGCCTCCGGGAACAGAAGGGAAATTCAAAATGAGCGCCGCGCGAATTCTGGTCGTCGACGACGAGCCGCAAATCCGGCGCATTCTGCGCACGGCGCTGACCGGAGCCGGCTATCAGGTCGATGATGCGAGAACCGGCGAAGACGCGCTGCGGAAACTCCGCGACTATCGCCCGGACCTCGTCCTGCTCGACATCAACATGCCGGGAATGGGAGGTCTCGCCGCGTGCGAGGCGATCCGCGCGGATCGCAACGTCGCGATCATCATGTTGACCGTCCACAATACGGAAGCCGCAAAAGTAGAAGCTTTGGATGCCGGCGCCGACGATTTTGTCAGCAAGCCATTCAGTACGCCCGAACTGCTGGCCCGCATTCGAGCCGCCCTCAGGCGCGTTCCGATGGCGCAAAACGCGCCGATCCGCCTTCAGGTCGGCGATCTGATCATCGACTTCAACGCGCGAAGCGTAACACGCGGATCGGCGAGTTTTCATTTGACGCCGAAAGAGCTCGAGCTGCTTCGGTATCTCACGCAGCATGCAAACGAAGTGATCCCGCACCGGGAATTGTTGCAGACCGTCTGGGGGCCGGACTACGGAGATCAGGTCGACTACCTCCGCGCTTTCATCAAGAGTCTGCGAAAGAAAATCGAAACGAATCCGGACGATCCACAATACATCACGACGGAGCCGTGGATCGGCTATCGCTTCAACGGAACGCCGGAGTCACTTTAGCCTTTGTCCGCGCCGGACCGACTTCAGAGTTCCACAAATCCGCTGACGTGACGTCCAACCAGCACGTGAGTCCAGATCACACGTGCCCGGCCGCGTTTGCCGTCGGATTCATAGAAAACCTCGAGCCCTGGTTCGATGGCGTTGGAATTGTGTGCCAGACGAAAACCGCTCGCGCTGGTTTCAATCCATTCGGCTTCCACCGTGACCGGCGCAGGATTTGCGAACGAAAGGCTCACGCGTCCCGACGCGGGCGCGCGCGGAGCCGATCTGCGGTCGCGATTTTTCCGGCGGTCTTCGTTAAAGAGCATCGGTCTATCTCGCAAACGTCACCGTGCGTTCGGCTGCCAGGCCGTACGTTTTGATCCTGCGTTGCAGGGTTCGTTTGGAAATCCCCAGGCGCGACGCGGCTTCCTGCTGCCGGCCGCGCGTTTCCTCCAATGCCTTTACGATGGCGCGCCGCTCCAGATCCGGCAAGGCGGCCATCGTGTGAAGATTCTGCGAAAACGACTGCGTGCTGAACTCCTCCGGCAGATCGGCGGCGTTGATCACGGCGCCGCTCGCGAAAACCGCCGCGCGAATCACCACGTTCCGCAATTCACGTACATTACCCGGCCACGGATACGATGCGAGCTTCTCGCGGGCTTCGCCCGAAAAATGCAGCCGCGAATCCTGCTGCGCCAGATAGAACTCCGCCAGCGGAACGATATCCTCCACCCTCTCGCGCAACGGAGGAACCAAGAGCCGGATCTGGCACAAACGGTGATAGAGGTCCGCCCGGAAGCGGCCTTCCTCGACCGCGGTCTTCAGATCCTGATTCGTGGCGGCGATCAGGCGGACATCCGTCGAGACTTTTCGCACGCCGCCCACGCGATAGTAACTCGCGCCGTCCAGGACGCGCAACAGCTTTACTTGCATGCGCAGATCCAGATCGCCGATTTCGTCGAGCAGCAGCGTTCCCCGATCGGCAATTTCGAAAAGCCCCGGCTTGGCCGAATCGGCGCCGCTAAAGGCTCCTTTTTCGTAGCCGAACAGCTCGCTTTCGAGCAGATTTTCGGGCAGCGCGGCGCAATTCACGTCCACCCAGGATTTGGTGCTGCGCATCGAATAATGATGAATCGCGCGCGCGATCACTTCCTTGCCGGAGCCGCTTTCACCGGTGATCAGGACCGTCGCGTTCGTGCGCGCGACCTTTTCGACCTGCGCGAGCAGGCCGCGCATCGCTTCGCTCGCAAAAATCGCGGGCGTGCCGATGAACTCGCGAACGTCGTAGCGAGGCGTCATTTTGGGGTGCTGCAGCGATCTCCGGGGAGCAATCGCTAGAAATCATTATTTGCTGTCTTTGTCCTAGCGGGCCATTAGGTGTTCACATTATCCAGCGTGCCCAAACGTCTGTAGCACTTTGGTCCTGTGCGCGACTATCGATGATTTGCCGATACCAGAACATGCGCCGCATTGCGATCCATTTGGGGAGGGTTGTGCTGATCGTCTTTCTCTCCGGATTGGCGTGTGCGCTGCTGGCAAGATTTTCGCCCGGCTCGACGGTCGATGAGCGCGAGTTGAACCCCAAGGCCGGCGAGGACAGCATCGCGGAGCTTCGGCACCACAAAGAATCCACCGTCGCGGACGGCCTTGTCCAGTACTTCCGTGGCCTGAGTAAGGGGGACCTCGGATATTCCGAATCGACCAATGCCCCCATCGCCGCTTTGATCGCCGACCGCGCCCCCCCGACGTTGCGCGAACTTGCGTGGGGACTTCTCGGAGGCTGGCTCTTCGGCCTCGCCTTCGCGATCCCCGCCGGACGCTTCGAGCGCGCGGCGGCTTACGATGCCGTCTCCGCACTCGGCGCGGGGTTTCTTCTGTCGCTGCCCGCGGCGCTGATCGCATATCTTTGTTTTCTGGCCGGCGCGGCCCCGGCGATCATTCTGGTGCTGGTGGTCGCGCCGAAAATTTTTCAATTCTCGAAAGGCCTGCTGAGACAGGCTTACACCTTGGGCCACGTGGAGGCCGCGCGCGCCCGGGGGATCGGCGAGCTGCGGATCTTCTTTGCCCACGTGCTGCCCGCCGCGGGTCCACAGTGGATCGCGCTCGCGGCTGCTTCGTTGAGCATCGCGATCGGCGCCGCGATTCCCATGGAGGCGATCTGCGACATCCCCGGACTCGGCCGCCTCGCCTGGCAGGCCGCCACCGCGCGCGACTTGCCCTTGCTGGTGAATCTCACGATGCTGATCGCGATCGTCACTTCGGCCGGCGCCGCTCTTTCGGAAATCGTCTCGGAGCAGAGGATATGACGTCTCTGCGCACCACCGCGACCGTATGCCTGGCCCTGGTCCTGTCGGCGGCGGCAACCGGAGAATTGTGGATTCGATCGTCGTACGCAGCCCAGGACCGCGCCGCGATCGATGCGTCGCCCTCGGCTCGATTCCCGCTGGGAACGGACGCGTTGGGCCGCGACCGCCTCGCCAGACTCGTCTACGGAACCCGCGTTTCGCTGCTGCTCGCTCCCGCTGCCGCGATTTTTTCGTGCGCCGCCGCGGCCCTGCTCGGCATCGCCGCCGGTTGGATGGGCGGAATGGTCGAAATCGCGATCATGTCGTGCGCCGATTTGTTTCTTTCGGTGCCCTGGATTCTCCTGCTGTTGATCGTACGCGCATGGCTGCCCCTGAACGTTTCGCCCGCGGCATCGCTCGCGATCACGTTCGCGCTGCTGGGCGTGCTCGGATGGGGAGCGCCTGCGAGAATCCTCCGCGCCGCCGCGGCTAGGCTCAAGGCGTCAGACTTCATCCTGATGGCCCAGGCCCAGGGAATTTCGCCGGCGCGCCTGCTCTGGCGCCACATCGTTCCGAACATGATGCCGATTCTGCTCGCTCAATTCTGGATCGCCGTGCCGGTCTATATCCTGGCCGAGACGACGCTCGGAATGCTCGGACTGGGCATCGCGGAACCGCTTCCTTCCTGGGGCGGCTTGTTGCGCGAAATCGAAGGAGCCGACCCATTTTCGCGCCTGTGGCTGCTGGCGCCGGCGCTGCTGCTTACGATCGTCATGGCGAGCCTCCAGATCTTGCGTCCGCGCCAGGATTCTCCGGCATGACGCGCCTCCTGTTCTTCTTCGCGGCCGCCGCGTTCGGCGCCGAACTTCGGTTTGCGTTCCACGGCGATCCCAAGACGCTCGATCCGTTCATGGCCGCCGACGAATATGCAGTGTCGCTCAGCTATCTGACCGAAGCGCCGCTGATTCGCGTGAATCGGCTTACGCAGCGCGCGGAGCCGGCGCTCGCCTCGTCGTGGAAAATTCAAAACAACGGCGCGCGGATTGTCTTCAATCTCAGGCAAGGCGTCGCGTTCCCCGATGGGACGCCGTTCACGTCGGATGACGTCGTCGCGACCTTCCGCGCGCTGCTCGATCCCGCGCTGCATTCGCCCATCGCCGACACGTTCAAGACGGAGAAAGGCACCGTGAAAGTCGCCGCGCTTGGAAAATATTCGGTCAGCGCCGATTTTCCCGCACCGGTCGCGCAGATCGAATCGCTCTTCGACCAGGTTCCGATCGTCTCCGCGAAAGCGCCGCAGCGCCCCGCGCCCGGCCTGGGACCGTTCCTCATTGCCGAACGCAAACCAGGCGCGGCGATCGTGCTGAAGCGAAATCCGGTGTATTGGAACCGGCCGCTGCCGCAGCTCGATTCGATCCGCATCCAGATCGAGCAGAATCGCGACCTGGAGCTGGTACGATTCCGGCGCGGCGAAATTCAGTTGATCGACAAGCTCACTCCCGATTTGTTCGATCGCCTGACGTCGGAGACGCCGGGCTCGGCGATCGACGCCGGCGCGACTCTCGATTCCGAATTTCTGTGGTTCAATCAGGCTCGCCGCGCGCCGCTGCGCGATCCTGTAAGGCAATGGTTCGCCTCGCTCGCGTTTCGCCAAGCGATTTCGATGGCGATCCATCGCGACGATCTGTGCCGCGTCGTCTATCGCGGCCATGCGATTCCCGCGGCGGGTCCAGTTTCGCCGGCGAATAAGCTGTGGTTCAAGGAAGGACTCGCGGCGGACGTCTTCAATCTGTCCGAATCTCGAAAATTGCTCGCAAGCGACGGGTTCAAGCTCGATGGATCCGTCTTGCGCGACCGCGCGGGCAATGCCGTCGAGTTTTCACTGATCACCAACGCCGGCAGTAAGACACGCGAGCGCATGGCCGCGATGATTCAGCAGGATCTCTCGCCGCTCGGCATCAAATTGAATGTCGTCACGCTCGATTTTCCTTCGCTGATCGAGCGCATCACGCGGTCGCTGAATTACGAAGCCTGTCTTCTCGGCCTGGTCAACGTCGATGCCGATCCCAGCGAATTGATGAACGTCCTGCTCAGCTCGGCCAGCAATCACGCCTGGAATCCCGCGCAAAAATCGCCCGAGACGCCGTGGGAGGCGGAGATCGATCGCCTGATGCTCTCCCAAGCCGCGACCGCGAATTACAAGGCGCGTAAAAAGAGCTTCGATCGCGTTCAGGAAATCCTGCACGAACAGACGCCGGTGATTTATCTCCTGCATCCGAACGCGCTGGTCGGAATTTCGAGCGCCGTTTCAGACGTCAGGCCGACGCCGCTTTTTCCGCACACGTATTGGGACATCGAACACGTCGGCGTTCGAATCAAACCGGGCGGCGGACAATGACAGGTCCTCTGCTCAGCCTGCGGATTTCAGCGGGATACGCCGGCAAGCCCGACGTGTTGCGCGATCTGTCTCTGGACGTGAGTCCCGGCGAGATCGTCGGACTCATCGGTCGCAGCGGCGAGGGCAAAAGCACCATCTCGCTGGCGATTCTCGGAATGCTCGGAATCAAGGGCGGCCGATGCAGCGGAGAAATCCTTTTTGAGGGCCGCGATCTACTGCGCATGAGCGGCGGCGAGATCCGGCGCGTGCGCGGAGCGTCGATCGGCCTGGTGCCGCAGAGCCCGATTGCATCGCTCAATCCGAATCTGCGGCTGTCCACACAGCTCAACGAAGCGTGGCGCGCGCACAAGACCGGCCGTCCCGATTGGAAGCCGCTGCTTGAAAGCGTCAGTCTGCCCGCGGACGATGCTTTCCTTCGCCAATATCCGAAAAATCTCAGCGTTGGATTGGCGCAGCGTTTCCTGATCGCGCTTGCGATTCTACACCGGCCGGCGCTGCTGATCGCCGACGAATCCACCAGCGCGCTCGACACAATCACTCAAGCTGAAATTCTCAGCTTGTTCGGCCGTCTGAATCGTAAGCACGGAATTGCGATTCTCTACATCTCGCACGACCTCGCCTCCGTAGCTTCGCTCTGCCATCGCGTCGCGATCCTGTGCGAGGGTCGTATCGTCGAGGACGCATCCGTTCAGGACGTGTTCTCGAAACCGTCGCATCCCTACACGAAGCAATTGATCGCCGCGATTCCGCGCATCCCGGCCGAGCCGTCAGGCGGCCTGTTCCCGCTGAGCCGTCAATTCCAGGGCGCGCGCGAGAGCTGACCCGATCGCGTTCAGCGCCTCCAGGTGCTGATTGCCGTACGCATTGTCTTCCTCGCTGTACAGCGAAAGCACCCCGATAATTCCGCGATCGGTGATCAGCGGGACAGAGAGAGCCGAGCGCAGCGCGGCGAACTTTGCCGGATCGTTCAAATATCCGGGCTCCACGGCGGGATTTCCGTTGACGATCGCTTTTCCGTTTTCCGCCACCCATCCCGAAAGCCCCGCGCCCAGCGGAATCGCATCCGCGGCCGAGGAACCGAACCCGTCGCCGTCCACTCCTTCGGCGACCAGGATTTCCGCGCGCCGCGTGTAAATCGCCATGGTGCGATAAGCGACCACACGGGGCAGATGACTGCGCATCGCGCTGAACACAGCCTCCCGAGTCTCGCACTGCGGCATCGCCGCCGCCAGTTCGTCGACAGCCTGCTTCCGCGTATCCGCGATCGAGCTGTGAAACTGCATCAGATCGGCCGCGGTCTTTTCGAACCCGGCCGCCGGAGCGTCGCCGCGCTCGACGCGAACCTCGGTGGGCAGCCGCTCGATCCTGTGGCTGTTCCGCGCGAGCTGATCCAGATCCTGATAGCGGCGCGCCAGGATCTCGACAATCCTCGGGTCGAACGATTTCCCCGATTCCTCCTTTATAATGCCGATCGCTTTTTCGATCGGCATCGCGCGCCGGTATTGGCGGTCCGATGCAAGCGCGTCAAGCGTATCCACCGCCGCCAGAATTCTCGCGCCGATCGGAATCTGCTCGCCCGCCAGCCCGTCGGGATAGCCCGAGCCATTCCATTTTTCGTGATGGCCCCGCACCATCGGCGCGACGGCATAGGGGAACCGGATCCGTTCGACGATCTCCGAACCGACCACCGTGTGGGTCTTCATCTTTTCGAATTCCTCCGGAGTCAGCTTTCCGGGTTTCGAAATGATGTATTCGGGAATGGCCAGCTTGCCGATGTCGTGCAGCAGCGCCGCCGCGCGCAGCGCCTCGATTTCCGTCTCACTCAGGCCGAGTTCCTTGGCGACCTCTACCGCGTAAACCTCGACGCGCTCCAGGTGATCGTGCGTCGTCTGATCCTTCGCCTCGACCGCCAGCGCCAGCGTTTCGATCGATCGCCGCTGCAATCCCGCGATTTCCACGGCATGCGCCCGTTGTTCTTCGGCTCGCCGCTTCGCTTCTTCCAGTTTCCCGATGTACAGGTTGTGCGACCGGTAGACCACGTAAAAGATCGGCATCAGCAGCAGCGCGGGCTGCCAGCCGAGGAATCGCGTCGCCTCGCTGACCAGCCATGCCGCCGCGGCGCCCACCAGGTAATTCGGAAACGACCAGAAATACGAGTCGCGCCATACGTTGAGGACGTTTTTCTCTTCGGTCACCGCGATCACCGCCGCGATCAGAAACGTATTCGCGACGAAAAAGGTCGAGGCGGTCAGCAGTGTGTTCTGTAGTTCCCACGCATGATGGACCGAATAGGCCACCTGGATGGCGCAAGCCATGCTTGCGACATTGAACGCCACCCGCACCGGCTGCGGACGGCTCTTCGCCAGAAAAACCGTTTGAACCACGATGCCCAGGCATCCCATCACCAGCGTTTCGCCCAGGCTGAAGGTGGCAATTCCGATCAGCACGAAAAGAAAGCTCATCGACATCGTGCCCTTCACCGAAGGCAGGCTGATCTTCATGCCGGACGCGATCAGCGCGATGACGCTATAGGTCAGGTATTTGCGAAAATCGCCGCCGGTCCAGTTCCAAAGACCGTGCGCGAGGATCGCCGCGCCGGCGCAAATGACCAGACCGATATACAAATTTGCCCGGCGGGAACTCATCCTTCTTACAATCGGCTCCCCCGAGGCGCGGCTTGAGGCGCGACGCCAAATTGTCGCCGGAAACGTCACGCTGGCGTCGAACTATGGCGTCGCCGCGAAACATGTGCCGTTGTTTCAGAAACTTAGATTCTGGCGCGACGTTTGCAACCGGAACCGCGTCATGAAACGACTCGCTCTGCTCGCGCTCCTCACCTCTACACTCGGATTCGGGCAAATTTCGAAGATCGCGCCGGACCTGCTCAATCTGCTCAAGGGGCTCACGCAGCCAGTCGATGTCGTCATTCAGTACAACAACACGCCCGGTTTGCTCGAACTCGGCAAGCTGCTGACGCTCGGCGGACTGATCAAGACTCAATACAACCTGATTCCCGCCGTCTCGGCGACGCTGCCTTCCGCGGTCGTCGCGGTCCTGGCGCTCGATCCCAATGTCGCCTACATTTCTCCCGATCGCGAATTGAAAGGAACCGTCGATTTAACCACGGCGACCTCGAACGCCGACCAGGCCATTCAATCCGGCTGGACCGGCGCCGGCATCGGCATCGCGATCGTCGATAGCGGGATTTACGCGCATCCCGACCTGGCCGGAAGGATCGTCTACAGCCAGAGCTTCGTGCGGAAAACCAATGCCGACGATTACGGGCACGGCACTCATGTTGCCGGAATCGCGGCGGGCAGCGGCGCTTCGTCTACCGGTCCGCACTTTACGCAGAGTTTTCGCGGCGTCGCTCCCGGCGCGTCGCTGATCGACCTGCGCGTCCTGGACGCCAACGGCATGAGCAGCGACAGCGTGGTGATCGCCGCCATCGATCGCGCCATGGCGCTCAAATCGAAATTCAACATCCGCGTGATCAACCTGTCGCTGGGACGTCCTATCCACGAATCGGCGTCGCTCGATCCGATTTGCGCGGCGGTGGCGGCGGCCTGGAAAAACGGAATTGTCGTGGTGGTCGCGGCGGGAAACCTCGGCCGGAACGGATACGGGACCATCCTTTCGCCCGGCAACAGTCCTTACGCGATCACGGTGGGCGCGATGAAATCGGAGGGCACGCCCAACCGCGGCGACGATCTGATCGCCAGCTACAGTTCCAAGGGACCGACCTGGATCGACTTCGAAGCCAAGCCAGACATCGTCGCCGCCGGCAATCTGGTGGGATCTCTGCTCGCGCCCGGATCGACGCTCGCGAAGGAGTATCCGGGCAACGTCATTCCCGCATCCGCATATATACTGCCGGGCTACTCGGCTGCTCCGGAGTATTTCACGCTGAGCGGAACCAGCATGGCGACTCCGGTGGTCAGCGGCGCGGCTGCGATCCTGATTCAGGCCGAGCCGAGCCTGACGCCCGACACAATTAAAGCCCGGCTGATGAAGACTGCGTCCAAGACATTTCCGCTCACCAGCATCGCCGTCGATTCCACCACCGGCCAGGTCTATCCCAGCACCTACGACATGTTCACGATCGGCGCGGGCTATCTGGACATTTACGCCGCTCTGAACAATCGCGATACGGGCCGCGGCGTTGCGCTGTCACCCATCGCGGTTTGGAATCCCGTGCTTTCGACCGCATTGCTGTTCAAGTCCGCCTCGTCGCTGTGGGACAACGGTACCTGGAGCCTCCTCAACGTGTGGGGAACCCATTCCATCCATCCGCTGATCAACGGAACCTCGGCCGCCTGGGGCGACGGAGGCATCTGGGGAAGTTCGGCCGCCTGGGGCGATTCCACCAAGTGGGGCACCTCTGCCGCCTGGGGCGATTCCACCGGCTGGGGATCTTCCGCGGCCTGGGGCGACAGTCTCAGCGCAAACGGCGAAAAGTAGCTCGCGGCCATGCGCGTTCTCTGCCTATAATTGGTCCCAGTGCCCAAAACAGAAGCGGAGTCACGCATGTTGAGAACGAATCCTATTTTCGCAGCCTTGGTGGTCTGGACGATCGCGCTTTCCGCGGTCGAATCGCCGGCCAAAGGCCAGGGCTCGGGAGCGGCCGCACCAAAGCCTCCCACTTTTAAAGTCGATCCGTCCTGGCCGCTCGACATGCCCAACAACTGGATCATGAGCGTCGTCACAGGAGTTTTTGTCGACGCGAAACAGCATGTCTGGGTCACCCATCTGCCGGAGCAGCTGACCGAGGAAGAGACCTTCGCCGAGCAGAAGCCGCCCATCGGCACCTGCTGTGTCGCCGCGCCGCCCGTTCTCGAATTCGACGAGAAAGGCAAGCTCGTCCAGGGTTGGGGACAGGGCTCCAAAGACGACACCTCCAACTGGCCGCGTAATCCGCACGGCATTTTTGTCGATCACAACGACTTCGTCTGGGTCGGCACCTATATGCATCATCGCGTCATGAAATTTACGCGCGACGGAAAGCTGGTGATGACCATCGGCCAGTACGATAAGAACGGCGGCAGCAACGACACCACGCTTCTCGGCGGGCCGGCCGGCATCTGGGTCGATCCCAAAACCAACGAGGTTTTCATCGCCGACGGATACCGCAACCGCCGCGTCATCGTCTTCGACGGCGCCACCGGAAAGTACATTCGTCACTGGGGCGCATACGGAGAAAGGCCCGACGATACGGAAAAGTTCGATCCGAAAACCATGGTCAACGGCGCTTTGCCCAAGCAGTTTTCGACCGTTCACGGCATCACTGGATCGAAGGACGGCAAGATCTACGTGGCGGACCGGCGCGGCAACCGCATCCAGGTGTTCACCCAGCAGGGCAAGTTCCTCGCGGAAAAAATTATCGCCCCCGCGACGCTCGCCTCGGGCTCGGCGTTCGTACCCGTTTTGTCCCCGGACCCGCAGCAACAGTGGCTCTACATGGCCGACGGCACCAACCACAAGATTTGGATCCTGCGGCGCTCCGACCTCGAGATCGTCGGCGAATTCGGTCGCGGCGGACACCAGGTGGGACAAATGCTCCGCCCGCACGGCATGAGCATCGACAATCAGGGCAACCTCTATGTGGGCGAGGCGTCCTACGGGCGGCGCGTGCAAAAATTCGCCGTCCAGCCGCCAGCCCGCAGATAGTTGAACCGCCGGCCGGTGCTCGGGCCCTGTACCTGAACCAATTTGGCGTGGTACTCTGCCTCGTAAGAATATGCCACGCACCGGTTTCACGTATTTTGCTGCGGGAATTGCCTTGGTGGCGCAAAACGTTCGCGCGCAAGGCCACACGGCAACAGCGGTACAACAACCGTTTTTCTTCGAGCAGGTACAAACTGCCGCACCCACCTATGTCGCTCGAAGCCGCGAATTTTCGATCGAATTGAGTCCCCGCTCCATTATTATTGAGCGGAACGCCGATCTTCCGGAACGC
>JAIQFJ010000425.1 GCA_020073325.1 Terriglobia bacterium
GTTCCTTAAACGGCTGATTCAGCGGGATGCCGGCAATGAACCGCGACCGCAGGAAGCGGCGAACGTTCAGTTTTCACACAGACTCTGACGGGCGCGGCTGGCTTGCGAATATTGAGCGCACGACGGCCTTGGCCGTAAGACCGGGCGTTTTTCCGCAGCCTCTTCTCCCCGGCGCAAGCAGTTGGACTACCCGGGTGGAGCGGGCTTCAGCCTGCAATGCCCGGATTCATGCGGGCACGTTTGTGTTCGTGCCAGGCTGGAAGCCCGCTCCACGAGCAACCGCCTTTTTTCGCGACACGCCACCAGAAGATCACGCGCGTGGAGTCAAGCCGTGACGGCGCATCACCGACGCGATCGCCGCGGGATCGGGCGACCCTCCGGCTGCCGCGCTGAGGACAGCCGCCATCTCGCGGAAGTAATCCGGACCCAGGATTCCGGGCGTGACGATGGCCAGCATTTTCGCCTCGGCCGCATGAAAGTTGTCGAAGCGATGGACCGCACCGCGGGGTATGCACAGCACGTCGCCCGGGCCGATCTCCGACGGGCGTCCCTCCACCGTCATCGTCAACACACCCGCGAGGCCGTAGATCGTTTCTTCATAGCCGTCATGGCTGTGCGCGACCGGCACCTTGGCTCCGGCCGCGACATCGAACTCGAACATCGCGACGGAACCTCCCGACGCATGGCCCTCCACCAGGAACCGGATCGCCACTCCCCCAATGCGGATCTCTTCGGGTTTGTTCATGGCTTCCTCCATCCTGTCACACCGGCATGAGCACGTCGGTGATCTTGGCGGTCAAGCACTCGCATCCTATGCGGCGCGGCGACGAAGCATGTCGGACGCCGGTGCCTCGAGCGCACAATTACGGCAGCGTCACGTAATGCCCCGCGATCGACACCGTGTAGCTTGCCGTGAGGCTGTAGTTGGTCTGGTTGCGCGCGAACACGACGTTGACCGTCGATCCAGGATCGGCGACAAACGTCACCGGAAATGTTCCGACGCACAAATCGAGGCTTCCGATCGACCCCACGTGCGGAAACGGCAGATAGTGCAGGACCAGGCTCCCGCCCGACGTCATCGTCAGCGCGATCGATGCCGTATCGGTCGGGAACAGCATTCCGTTGATGGTGATGTGATCGATCACCAGCCGCTTGCCGCTCGGCACCGCGGGAAGATTCACGCTTCCGCTGAACGCGCTGCCCGCGACGCTGAAGTTCGCCGTGAACGCGGTCGGGTTCCTGCCGACGTTGTCCACATCACGCATCGGCGTCGAATACTGAGCCGAGACCGGCACCATGGCCAGCGCGGCAAGAATCAAAATCGTCTTCATTGTTTCCTCCTGAATTTTTGAAAACCACAAAGTATTGCGAGTGCGCCCGCCGCAAGCATCAGCGTCGACGGCTCCGGCGCAGCCGACGGCCCCTCGGTCAATCCGGCATTGAGAAATCCGTTGCCGACCCCGAAAAGCCCGTTGGCGTTTCCATCGTTGATGGTGTCGATCGCCGCCGCGCCGAAAATATCGGAGCCGAGCGCGTAAAAATTCGAGTCGTCGCCGAACGCGAGGCCGCCATAGAATCCCGTGCCGATGCTCGAGCCGAACAGCAGGCTGAGCGCGGCGCTGTTGGTCGACAACGTGAACTTGTACACGATCGAATTTCCGTCCGCATCGTTGCGGATCGCATCGATCGTCCCGTCGGGATTCAGCGTGATCCCGCCGTTGAAGCTGAACGGCAGCTCCGTCGTCAGACGCTGCACCGTCATTCCCACCGAGTCGATGCGGTACAGATTCGACCGCCCCTGCGAATCGTTCGCCATCGCATAGAAGTACCCGTCGTTGGGGTCGTAGACCAGGCCCCCGTTGAACGCCAGCGGAACCAGGCTGCTGGGATCGACAAGCGTCATCACCGGGGAAAACGCGCCGCCTCCGCCGGGTGAAATCGAAACCAGCGTCGAATCGGTGCCGTCGAACTCGACCGCAAAGAATAGGTTGTCGAGCGCACGATAAGTGAGCCCGCTGAATCCCGCCGTATCGCTTTGCAGATCGAACAGCGGCGTCGCCGTCGACGCCCCAACGTCGATCGAGGTCACCCGCACCGGCTGCCCGAAATCGTTTCCTCCGATCGAAAACAAAATCGGCCCGGCCGAAACCGTAGACACACTGAGGGCGAGCGCCGTCCAGGCAAATCGCATGTTGAGAACTTCCTCCGATGAAGCCGAAATCGGCTCCACTGAGAAGTGCGGAATTTTAGAAGAAATTTTGAAAATCGACCGGCTTACATCTTTTCGAGCCGGTCGAGCAATTGCATCATGTGCGGCGCGACGTCCGTGCGCCCGCCGAAGCGGAACTCGTTGTAGCAGCCCGTCAATTCCCGCACCACTCCGGTCATGTCGGACGCCGGCAGCACCCGCGCAAATTCGCCCGGAGTCAGCCACGGCGGTTTCTGATAGCCGCGCCGTGCCAACAGCCTCAGCATCCGCGCATACAGCAGCGTCGCGTCCGATGCGATCCCCTGCCCCCGGGCCATCCGCCGCGTCCGCACGCGCCCGCGCCACCACGCCGCGATCGCGCCGCCATACATGACGATCAGCACCGCGATCCCCGCCAGAATCACCACCCACGGCGCATATCGCAATCCCGCCCGCGCCGAATCCCGCACGCGCTGTCCCAGGTCCGAAAACCAATCCGACCGGATCCGCCGCGCCGATTCATCCAAGCGCGCCGCCAGGACAATCTGACGGTCCAGATCGTAGCTCACCACCCAGTCCTGCCAGAACTGCTCCGCTGCGTCGAGGAACAGCGAGAGCCGCGCCGTCAGACCCGCGGTCCCCGCCGACGGATCGGCGGGAGTCGGGTCGAACGTGGTCCAGCCGCGCCCGTTGATCCACGCTTCTACCCAGCTATGCGCGTCCGAGGCGCGAACCACCTGCAGCCGCGTCATCGGATTGAATACGCCGCTCTGAAATCCGGTCACGACGCGCGACGGAATCCCCAGCGTGCGCAGCATCACCGCCATCGCCGACGCGAAATATTCGCAATGCCCCTTGCGCCGGTCGAACAAAAAATTCGCCAGCGGATCGGGCACCGCCGCGGGCAGCAGTTCGAGCGTGTAGCCGTACTCGCTCCGCAGCCGGTGCTCCAGTTGCCGCGCGCGCTCCATTTCGCCGATCGAACCCGCCGTCATGTCGCGAGCCAGCTTCGGAATCCGTCCGTCGATTTCCGGCAGTTGCAGCAACTGCTCGCGCTCATGCGGCAACAGCGGACGCGGCGTGCTCTGTACCGGAGCCGCTTCGTCCTCGAAAAAACTGTTGACGCCGTACATCAGCCCGCCGTGATACCCCGACGGCAGCGAGATGATGTACGACCCGCTCTGCACCGAGCGCCGTACTTCGGGAAGATTGATGCTGATCGTGCGCGGCATTCCCGCGACAAACAACATCTCCGGCGCGATTTCGTTGAGCTGCACCAGGTAGGGAACAACGTGCCCCGGCCGCGTCGGCGTACGGTCGGCCGTGTTGACGATCAGGACCCCGTGCTCTACCGGCAGCGTCAGCTCGCGCGTCGGCGGAGGATTGTCCCAGCGTTTTCCGTCGAACCGGCTGAGCGTGGCTCCGCGCCAGCGGACGTTCATCAATCCGTCGCCCGGCGGATCGGTGCGGATGTGCATCACCGCCGCCGAATTATGCTTGATCTCGCCGATCTGCCCGAGCGTAATCCCGTTCGCGAATCCCGGCATGTGGTAGCGCTGCGGGACGAATCGCTCGAGCGCGGCGCGCGCCGTGCGCGGCAGGATGAAGAACATCACCGCGGTCATCATGAGGATTCCGCAAAACAGGAATCCCGCCAGCGTCCCCAGCCTGCGCGGAAACGCGCGCATCCCGCCGCGCACCACCGTGACGCGCAACTGCGCCGACCTCCGCACCTCGCCGCTTGAAAACGCCGCGATCGCCAATAAAAGGAAGAGCGCCAGGTATCCGAAAAACGCCAGGTTCGCCGACAGCACCGCCGCCGCCAGCAATTCCAGCACGGCGATCATTTTGACGTAGCCATAGTCGCGGTTCGTCTTCGCCGTCAGAATTTTCATTACGGCCAGGAAACACACCAGGTGTACCAGCGCCGCCAGAAACGTTCCTGAGATGAAAAAATAATCGATCGGCCAGAACCCGATGTAGAGCAGCGTCAGCACGGCGACCAGCCGGTTCGAGAATTGAAACTCGACCACGCCCGCCACCATCAGGCCGCGCAGACACAACCCCGCGAGCGTCAACGTGGCGGTCGGCCAATCGAGATATCCCGACCCGACCACCGCAAAATATCCCGCCGCCAGCATTCCGAGTAAAGAGAACTCGAAAAACCGGTCGATGACACGCGGCGCCGCAGCCATGGTCCCATTGTAGATCCGCCCTTCGACGCTCTCCGCAAGCGAAAATCCCCGCCAGTCAGAGTCTGTGTGAAAATGACCGGCGCCGGCCGCTTCCTCCGGTCGCGGTTCATTAAAACCGCTGATTCAGCAGGATGCCGACAATGAACCGCGACCGCAGGAAGCGGCGAACATTCAGTTTTCACACAGGCTCGTCATGGCGGGGGCTCTGAAACGCCAACCCCGCGATGACTCCGGGTCCTTCCCGCACGCCTTTTGCAAATAAATCCGTGAGAACTTCCCGCCGCCTCCCGCACTACTCTACTGTGCGGACGCTCCTGCTCCTCACCTTCGCCGTCCTCGCCGCCGCGCAAAGCCGCGTCGAATACGTCGGCGGCACCGCCGCAAAGCTCCCCAGCGGAGCCTCCGGGTCCCTCGACACTTCCGACCCGCACTACCTCGCGTTCTACGCGAAAAAAACTCAAATCCGCGTCGCCTACGACCGCGTCGATCTGCTCGAATACGGCCAGCAGGTCGACCGGCGTCTCCTCATGGCCGCCGTCATTTCGCCCATGTTCCTGCTCAGCAAACAACGCAAGCATTTTCTGACGCTCGGCTACGTCGACGAGGACAACAATCATCAGGCGCTGGTATTTCGCGTCGATAAAAACAGCATCCGTCCGGCTTTGGTGAGCCTCGAAGCGCGCACCGGCCTGCGGATTCAGTATCAGGACGAAGAAGCCAGAAAGGCGGGAAAATGACCGTTCTGCTTTTGTTGCTCGCACTGCAAGCCGGGCCCGACGATCTCTCCGGCCAGCTCACCACGATCCGGCGTGTTTATGTCGATCGCCTGACCGGCGGTGAAACCGCGGCCCAGATGCGCGATCTGATCATCAGCAGCCTGCAGGGCGCGCGCTTGTTCGTCGTGACTGAAAATCAGGATCGCGCCGACATGATTCTTCGCGGCGCGGCCGAAGACCTGATTTTCAGCGAAGCCTTTTCCTCCTCCGACGGCGTCAACATCCGCGCGGGCGCTTCCGGGAACCAGGGCTCCGGGTCAGGCTCGCGATTCAACGGCGCGGGCGGCGGCAATTACGAACGCAGCGGCCGCGCACTCAGCCTGGGAGTCGGCGAAAACGAATCGCAAAGCAGCAAGGAGCGCCGTCACGAGGCGCTGGCCACCGTTCGGCTGGTCAACAAAGACGGCGACGTGATCTGGGCCACCACCCAGGAAAGCACCGGCGCGAAATTCCGCGGCGCCAGCGCCGACGTGGCCGA
>JAIQFJ010000426.1 GCA_020073325.1 Terriglobia bacterium
CCAGCGGTAAAAGGTCTGATCGGTGATCCCGGCCTCCTTGGCCGCCTGCGTCACCGTCTTGCCCTGACCCATCAACACTTCAATCTGCCGCAGCTTGCCGACGATCTGCTCGGGAGTGAACGTCCGTTTCGGCATTTTCCCGGCTCCTTTCTGTACTCAGTCTCTCAATCCGACTGGTACAAAAAAGGCCGGTCAGGTCAATTCCGTCTCCTGATTATCAGACGAATCAGAATGAGTAACGTTATGACTGGGACAGCTTACTAGTGGCGGGCACGCTGGGCGGCGCGTCCACTTTCGCGTCCCTGGGCAGCGGCGGATCGGGAAACGCGCTCACGACCGGGCCCGGTCCGACGCCCGCGATTTCGCTTGTCGCCAATGCCGAAGGCGAGAGCCCGCTGATCGCGCCCAATACCTGGATCGAAATCAAGGGAGTAAAACTGGCGCCGAATCAGGACGCGCTGAGCCTACGGACCTGGCAGACCGAGGATTTCGTGAATCAACAAATGCCGGTGCAACTTGACAACGTCAGCGTCACCGTCAACGGCAAGAATGCCTACGTGTTTTACGTCAGTCCGTCGCAAATCAACGCGCTCACCACACCCGATGCCATCGCTGGGCCGGTGAACGTCGTCGTGACCAACAACGGAGTATCGAGCACGCCGTTTGTCGCGTAGGCGCAGGCGCTCTCGGCCTCCTTTTTCGTTTTCGATGGAACGCACGTTGTCGCAACGCATCTGGACGGCACCGACATCGGTCCAACGACGCTCTATCCCGGCTTGACGACGCCGGCCAAGCCCGGGGAAACCATTGTGATCTACGGCAACGGGTTCGGAGCGACATCGACGCAGGTGGTCAGCGGAGCGATCTCGCAATCCGAGACTTTGTCTCCCACACCAGTGATCACGATCGGCGGAATCCAGGCTAATGTCCGATTTGCCGGATTGAACGTCACGCCGGGCGAATTCCAGTTCAATGTGGACGTGCCCGCGAATGTTCCCGATGGCGACCAGCCGATCATCGCGGCCTACAATGGCGTCACCACTCAGGTGAGCGCGTTGCTCGCGGTCCACCGCTAGCAGCCCTAACACCGGCGCGGCAGTGCTGGGAAGTTGAGGCAAACCACCGATAATACGTCTGAACAGGTCAATGGCGCATTAGCGATTTGACTTTTTCACTAGCCACCAACCGACACCGCCTGTGACGCTCGTATAAATCCGCAACACACGCGATTCATTTTCGACATGTCTGCGGAACCCGGCGTTCATCTTGATCGCCTCCTAGAAGATCAGCTTGAGGGCGAGCTGGACGTTGCGAGGCTCGCCGAAGCCGAGGCCGGGGGCGGAGACGCCGCTCCGCGTGTTTGTCAGGCGACCGAAACTGCTGCTCGAAAAGTTGGTATTCGGATTGGCCCAGTTCACACGGTTGAAGATGTTGAACGTCTCGATGCGGAGCTCGGTGATGATCTTTTCGGTAATCGGGATGCGTTTGAACACGGAGAAATCGACAGCGCCGAAGCCGGGGCCGAAGATCGCATCGCGCCCGAGGTTGCCGTAGGTACCGGACGGCGATAGCGCGAAGGCGGCGGGATTCAGGTACTGGACGGCTCGCGTACCAGTGAGCACGGGAACGTTCGCGAAAGGATCGCCTATAAGGTTGGGGCGGTCTTTGTTTTCGCCGGTGAGATCGATGTTCTTGCCGTCTGTAATGTTGATGGGCGAGCCGGACGAGTACGTGATCAAAGCGTGGAACTGCCAGCCCTTGGTCAGGCGCGGGGCGAAGTGCGCCCATTGCGGCACGTCGTAGCTGACGAATCCGGTCAGAATGTGGCGCGTGTCGAAAGTGCTGTCGCCTTTGTCGAGCTGAAGATTGTAGCTGTTCATCGGCGTGGTGAAGGTGGAGGCGGTGTCGATGGCGTGGCTCCATGTGTAGTTGATATTGGCGGAGAATCCTTTCCAGAACTGCTGGTGGAAGGACGTCTGAAGGGAGTTGTAGCTGGAAGTCGCGGCAGTGGTGAGCTCATTGATTGCGGCCAGCGTCGGGAATTGAGCAGCAAGGGGGCGGCCGACACCAGGGATCAGCTGATTGATGTCTTCAATCACGGCGAGTCTACGGCCGAGCGTGCCGACATAGCCGACCTGAAGCAGCGTTGACGAAGTGATCTGCGTCTGGATGTTCAGATTGAAATTCTGCGAGTATGGCGTGCGATAGCCCTGGCTGATGGCGAATCCGCCGAAGGGCGGCGTCGGAACCGCGCTTCCGAAGACAGGGGCGCCGGTTTGGAAGAGGATGTTCGTCGCATTCAGGGCGAATACCGGATTCGTGCCGCCGGGGTTGTAGGCGATGCCGGTGGTGGCGCCGTTCGAGGACCCGACGGAATCGAACGAATTGACGGCCTGCGAATCGAAGAAGATTCCGTAACCGCCGCGGACGACGATCCGCTTGAGCCTCTTCGGGGAATAAGCGAAGCCCGCGCGTGGGCCGTAGTCCTTGAAATCCTTCGGGTACAACTGCTTGTTCAGAAATCCCTGGCCGGGAAAGAAATTCGCGAGCACACCTTTTTCGTCGTGGAGGACGCCATCGTAATCCCAGCGGACACCGAAGTTCACGTTGAGCTGGGGATTGACCTGGAAGTTGTCGTGGATCCACCAGGCTAACGAGTTGATCTGGAAAATGGGCTCGGGCTGGCCGCGATTGATCGTGGCGCCGCTCGCATTGGTCGGCTCGCCGGCGAGGAAATCCGCGAGAGCCTTGAGAGTGCTGGATGCGCTCGAATCGCTGGCCCAGGGTCCACGCGTTCCGTCGAAATTGAATGTACCGCGGACATTGTTGAAGTAGGCGACGTCGAGGATCGCGCGACGATACTCGTCTCCCATCTTCAGTTGATGACGGCCGCGAGTGTAGGACAGGTTGTCCGTAACGTGGCCTGTGGTATCGACGCGGCCGGCGGGTTGCGTGGCTCCGACGAAATCGAAACCGGTAATGTTGATGGTCGGCGAGCCGTTCTGGTTGCTGCCAGCGACACCGGTGTTCAGTCCCAGGGCGACGGGGTTGAATCCGATGTTATTGTCCTGGAATGTTTGCAGGAAGTAGTTGACGCCGAGAGTGACCTGATTGACGAGTCGCGGCGAGAAGATCGCGTTTTCGACCACCGAGTAATTGTGGACGTGCATCGGCGCGGCCTGGAAGAAATCCTTGAAGTGCGAGCCGACGTCGGCCACCTGCGTTCCCGTGCTGCCCATGTAGCGGACCGAGATCGCGTGTTTCTCGTTGAAGCGGTGATCGATTTTCACGATCCCGTTGTAGCTGTTGTAGGTGTTGAGCTCCTGCGCGAGATAGTTGTTCGCGGTGGCGGGGCCGGTGCGGCTGTTGGCGGGGAAAATCGTCAGCAGGTTGACAGAAACCGGATTGGGAGAGATGTTGAATTTCGCCATCTCGGCTTCCGCGGCCTGGACCCATGCGGCTGAGGGCGACGTATCGAGAATCGATTCGCCCGCGATGGCGAGTTGGATTTCACCGGTAAGAAAGAAGAACGTGCGGTTCTTGAGGATCGGTCCACCGAGCGAAAATCCGGGCTGATTATTGCGGATCTCCTGCGGGCGGCTTCCGGGGGCGAGCGTCGGCGCGGGCGATGCGAGATCCTCATTGCGATTGAAGAAATAAGCCGTGCCGTGGAGTTCGTTGGTGCCGGACTTGATCACCATGTTGATGTT
This sequence comes from Terriglobia bacterium, assembly GCA_020073325.1. Taxonomy (GTDB): domain Bacteria; phylum Acidobacteriota; class Terriglobia; order Bryobacterales; family Bryobacteraceae; genus Palsa-187. Next base: position 3,711 of record JAIQFJ010000426.1, read on the forward strand.
CGCGCCGGAGTTGCGGCCCATATCGGCGCCGGCGTTGGCCTGTACGGAGAATTGATCGATCGCATCGACGGGAACGAGTCCACCGGGGATGCCGGCGACGCCGGGCTGGTTTTGGGCGGGGAATCCGCCGAACATCGCGTCGTTGTTGTCGGCGCCGTCGATCTGATAGTTGTTCGAAACGGTGCGCGAGCCGTTGACCGAGGGCGAAGCTGCGGAAGTCACGCCCGGCGAGAGCTTGATCATCTGGCGGAAGTCGCGGCCGTTGATCGGCAAGTCTTGCACTTCTCTGCGATTTACGACTGCGGCAAGATCGCTGGACGTGGTCTCGAGGTTCACCGCGGCGGCCGAAACTTCGACGAGTTGCTGCTGCGCCGCCACACCGAGATGAACATTGATGTTGGTGGTCTTCGAAACGGCAACTTCGACGTTATCGACCTTTTTGGCTTCGAATCCACTGTGAGTGACCGTGAGTGTGTAGGTTCCGAGCGGCAGATCGGCAAAAAAGAATTCGCCATTCCCGGACGACGTGATGGTGCGCGTCGAGCCGGTGGCTGGATTATCGAGCTTGACGGTCGCTTCGGGAAGCGCGGCTCCGGACGGATCGGTCACGGTACCACTGAGGGCGCCGCGGAAGGTCTGAGCATCCGCCAGCAGCGCGAAGGAAAGACAGGCAACAAACGAACGAAGCAGCATCGTACCCCTCCCTGGTTAACTACGGGCGTAAAAGTGGATTGATCATATAGGAACAATCCTCGGGACGCAACCGGTAGTAACCTCCTTCACGCCGGCGAAACGGGATCAACACCCCGTCCTCGGTGACGCGCGGGGTGCGGGAAAGGATGGCAGTGCCGTTCCCCGTTCAGCACTGGAGCCACTGCAGGCGGGCGTAATTGATCCACTAATGAACCAAACGTAAAGCGGAGATCTGCTCCTACTATCGCGCCAAAGTAAACCTTCTCGCGCATGACGCGGCAGCTTGCCGTATCCTTGCGGTCACTGGCCAGATATTCGCAAGGTGAAGCGGACGAAGCGGGCGTCGAAGGGTTTGAAGCGGAAAAATGCTAGGGTTTCTGGCTATCAGAGTTTCGAAGCCCTATCGAACCTGTTGACCGTATTTTGGCTTGTCCTCCTCGCATGGGTGCCCAAGGGTTCTACAGCAGTTTTTCCTCCTTGTCCTGAGAAGCGCTCCTTTGGGGCGGCTATTCAGGATGCATCACCTTTTTGTGTTTCGAGGCGTCGCATCGCCCGGATGATGTTCAAGCAGTCGGGCGCAACATTGCAGCTAAGAACCCGCCGCTGAACGCGGCACGTTCTCCGACCTGCTGACAATGTCCGACATCAGGCAATTTCCCACAACCCGAATTGTGGCCCATTTCCCCGAATCCGAGCTTTGTACGAGTCGCGCGTCATCCAGACGCTATACACTGGCTGATCGGGCTAAACTAAATGTTCTGAAAATGCCTCTTTCCGCTGGCGACAAGCTCGGCCCCTACGAGATCCGCTCGCTGATCGGCGCGGGCGGGATGGGGGAAGTGTATCGCGCGCACGATCCGCGGCTGGGGCGCGATGTAGCCATCAAGGTCTCGGGGGAGCAGTTCAGCGATCGTTTCGAGCGCGAGGCTCGCGCGATTGCCGCGTTGAATCATTCCCACATTTGCCAGGTATACGACACAGGTCCCAACTACCTGGTCATGGAGTTTATCGAGGGCGCTCCGCTCGCCGGTCCATTACCGCTCGATCTCGCGCTGCGCTATGCGGTGCAGATCGCCGACGCGCTCTCTGCGGCGCACGCCAAAGGCATCACGCACCGGGATCTGAAACCCGCCAACATTTTGGTGACGGCCGCCGGCCTGAAGCTGCTCGATTTCGGACTCGCGTCACTGAGCAGGAGGGCCGCGGCGGACGAGACCGCCGTAATGGGTC
>JAIQFJ010000427.1 GCA_020073325.1 Terriglobia bacterium
CCGGGGTTTCCAGAGACACCGGATCGCGCGAAATGGTCTTGAGCTTCTGGACTTTTTCCACCGGAATGTCCATCCGGCGCGAGATTTCGTCGTTGGTCGGCGCACGGCCGAGTTCTTTTTCAAGCTCCCGAGTCGCGCGGAGAAACTTGTTCATCGACTCGTTCATGTGCACCGGAATGCGGATCGTGCGCGACTGATCCGCGATCGCTCGCGTGATCGCCTGGCGGATCCACCACGTCGCGTAGGTCGAAAACTTGTAGCCCCGGCGATATTCGAACTTGTCCGCCGCGCGCATCAGGCCGATGTTGCCTTCCTGGATCAGGTCGAGCAGGTGCAGCCCGCGATTGACGTACTTCTTCGCGACCGAAACCACCAGCCGGAGGTTGGCTTCGACCAGATCTTTCTTGGCGCGCTCGGCTTCAATCTCGCCATGGCGGATCACCGAAACCGTGTGCTTCAGTTCCGGCAGGGTCGCGCCGGCCATCTGTTCACGTTTGCGGATTTCGCGTTTCAGTTCGCGGGCCCGGGCCTGCGCGGTCTGGCTATTGCGCGTTTCCACTTTGCGCAGATCGGCTTCGAGATGCAACATCTCTTCCACCACTCGCTCGATTTCTTTCGAAAACGCCTTCCACTGCGAAAGGTAGAACGGAATCTTGCGAATCGCCTGCGACACCGCGACCCGCGCGCGGGCCAGTTTGCTCATCCACTTGCGGCGAAGCTTCTTGTTGCTCAGCGCGATATCGGCCAGCTTTTCCGAGGTCTGGATCAGCTTCTTGTGCAGGTTCACGATCTCGGCCAGATCGTTCTTCACTTCCGTGCGCCTCTTGGCGTAGGCCGCGCTCTCTTCTTCCAGGTCGCCCAGGTCGACGAACGCATCCAGCTCTTCCAGTTCCTTGCGGATCGCCTCGCAAATCTCAACCGCGCGAAGCTGCACCAGAGCCGACCGGCTGATCGCCTTCTGCATCCGCAGCTTCCCACGCTCCATGCGGCGAGCCAGGTTCACTTCGCCTTCGCGCGTCAGCAGCGGAACTGCACCCATTTCACGCAGATAGACCCTGACCGGGTCATCCGTGTAGATGGACTCTTCCTGGGGTTGGGCCGGCGCAAATTCGTCCCCGTCGTGGACTTCCTCGGGATGAAAAAATGCACCTTCCTCGTCAAAAGGAAGGCCCAGAGGCTCATGGCCCTCGCCGATTAACTGATCCTCGAACTGATCCACCGCCATCACCTCCCCCAATCTACAACATCATCAACCACGACGAGCCCGTGGATGTTCTGTTGGGGTGTCCACATCAATGAACGTAAAGCTTTTGTATACAACGAGTTACCTATAAATACGGGAGCGCACTCCCGCACTGCTATCCCTTGGGACTGGCAAACCAGTATAGCAATCTTCCTGCTTTCTGTTAAGTCCCTATTTCAAAAGATGTTTTCCCGGCTCCCCGGTTACAGGATTTCCACAGGATGATCGGCCGCCCCGGTTCATCCGCGGCGCTGCAGCAGATCCTTCAGCTCCGTCAGAAATGCTTCGACGTCCTGGAAATCGCGGTACACGGACGCAAACCGGACATAGGCGATCTTGTCGAGAGTCCGCAGGCGGTCCATGAGCAACTCCCCGATCTCGGTCGTGGACATTTCCCGGTCCGGACTATCGGCCAGCTTCGATTCCACCTCGTCGACGAGCTCAGCCAGCTTGCCCATCGCCACGGGACGCTTCTCACAGGCCTTGAGCAGGCCTTCCAGGACCTTCTGGCGATCGAACTTCTCGCGCCGGCCGTCGCGCTTGACCACCATGTAGGGGACTTCGTCGGATCGCTCATACGTGGTGAACCGGCGCTCGCATTTCAGGCATTCGCGGCGGCGGCGGATGACGTCGCCTTCCTTGCTTTCGCGCGAATCGATCACCTTGTCCTCGCGATGGCCGCAGAATGGGCAGATCATGACTGTTCCAAGTGTCTCAGACTACGCCATTTTATGCCTTCATGGAAGGCCAGGGCGAGCCCGATCGGCACGATGGTGACGAACGAAATGATCCATAAAATCAAGGCGATGCCGCTCGCGGTCGACAGTCCGAGACTGAAAAACTCGGTCAGCACCAGGACCGTCGCGATCTGCATTCCGCCGCCCACGCCGGGGATCTGCAAGGCGCTTCCGAAAGCCACAAAACCCAATACAATCACCACATCGGTCAGGCGGAGCATCGCCGTCGCCGGAAAAGCCCGGAAAAAACAATAATAGGCCGCCGCGATCACCAGCCATTCGATGACGGTATAGGCCACCAGCAGGAACGTCGTCCAACCGCCCCGGGTTGACTGCATGCCTTCCTCGAACGACACCAGGATCGTCTGTATTTTCGCGACAATGCGCTCGGGCAGGAAAGAGAGGGCGCGAATCAGCCGCTGATGGACGCTCGAGCGGAACTGCCGCAGGCCGATCAGGATTGCCAGGGAAATGGCTCCGGTCAAGCCGGCCGTGTAGCCGCCGACCTGCAGCACGACGCTGGTGCGGGGACCCGGCCGGATCGCGCTGTGCGACACCTGCGTCAGGGCGACGCCGAAAATCAGCAGGACCATCAGGAGGTCCAGGATGCGCTCGACAATCCAGGCCGCGATCTGGCTGGAGAAGGAAACGCCTTCTTTTTTGGCGATCAGGTAGGGGCGAACCGGCTCGCCGGCGCGGCCGAACAGAACGACGGCGGTAAATCCGATGGCGGTCGCGGTAAAAAGACGCCATAGGCTCGCGTCTTTCCTAAGAGGCCGCAGCATGATTTCCCAGCGAAGGGCGCGGCCGACGTAGGTCGCCATGACGAGCGAAAACGCCAGAGCCAGCCAGGACCAGTCGACGTGGTAAAAGGAGGCCGCAAACTCGGTCCAGGAAAAGCCCGAATCGCGCAGGCGCCAAACGGCATAGGCCGCAAAGCCCACTGCGGCGAACGCGGCAACAGCGATGCCCAGGTGTTTTCTTGTCAAGCGCTTAGCGCCGCTCCTCTAACTCCCAGCGTAGCTGGGGTGGAAGTGCCGGTAGCCGGGCGGTTCCTGGCGTGGATAGAATGTAAATCGAACTTCTCATGACATTTCTTCGTTCTCATTACTGGAACGTAATATCCGGCCTGAAGGTGCAAGGGCGGATAGAACGAAGATACCCATGGCGGTCACTGCCACAGTTGGACAGATTAGCACGACGTCGCATTTCGCTGCCGCGAAACCGGTCAGGTGGGAATCCTATTTGGACGCCGACAATCAGCTAGTCGAGCGCTGTCTGAGCGGTGAATCGGCCGCCTGGGAAGACCTGGTGAGGGTCCACAGCCGACGTGTGTATTCGATCTGCTATCGTTTCACCGGATCGGATCAGGAAGCGCAGGATCTGACGCAGGAGGTGTTTCTGCGCGTGTTCCGGTCGCTGAAGAGTTTTCGCGCGGGCGAGGGTTCGTTCACGGTATGGCTGTCGCGGCTGAGCCGTAACCTGCTGATCGATCATTATCGCCGTACGAAATTGGACCGCGCGACGGATTCGATTGAAGAGCAGCTTCCGATGCTCGAAGAGAAGACCGCGATGATTTCGCGGACCGAGGGCATGGTGGCGGGCCGTGAGGCGAGCGAGCTGTTGCAGGGCGCTTTGCAGAAATTATCGCCGGAGCTGCGCGAGACGGTGATCTTGCGCGATCTGGAGGAATTGGAATATCGTGAGATCGCCCATGTGTTGAACGTCCCTGAGGGCACGGTGAAATCGAGATTGAATCGCGGCCGCGCGGAACTGGCGCGGATCTTGCGAAGGCAGAAAGTTGTGGTTTAATTCCATGAACTGCGCAGACATCGAAATTCTGCTGGCCGACTACGTGGATGGAACGATCCGCGGCGAGCAGAAGTCTGCCTTGGAGCAGCACCTGGCAACGTGCCCGGAATGCGCCGAACTGGCGCGCGATGCGGCGGGCGCGGTGGCGTTCATGGAACGCGCGGCAACGGTGGAAGCTCCGCCGGAGCTGGTGACGCGCATCCTGTTCGAAATCACCGACGGGCCCAGCCGGAAAGAAGTGAAACCGCGCTGGACGCGGCGGATTTTCGGCGGCCTGTTCGGACAATGGCTGGAGCCGATTCTCCAGCCGCGCTTTACGATGGGGCTCGCGATGACGATTCTTTCGTTCGCGATGCTCGGAAGGCTTTCGGGAATCGAGGTGCGGCAATTGAAGCCGTCCGATCTCGACCCGGTGAAGGTGTGGATGGCGGCCGAAGACCGCGTATCGCGCACCTGGGAACGAACCATGAAGTATTACGAGAACCTGCGGGTGGTGTTTGAAATCCGCACCAAGCTGCAGGAGTGGACGGATCAATCGGAACCTCCGTCGGAAGCGCGACCGGACGCGAAAAAACAATGAGCGCGGAACCTAACGTAGTCGGCTACTGCCGCGCGTGCGGCAAGGCGCTGGATGAGACCACCGTGCGCACGTCGCACGGAACGATCTATTGCGAGGAGCATTTGCCTGTGGAACGAGTGGCGGACCAAACCATCCCGAACATGAGCGCGGCGGAAGCGTCGCCGTACACCTCGAAAGCGCCGCCGCCGATTCCGAATCACGACGTGTCGCCCGGGCTCGCGTTCCTGCTGGGCCTGATTCCCGGCGTCGGCGCGATCTACAACGGGCAATACGCCAAGGGCCTGATCCACGTAATCATCATCGGCCTGATGATCAGCATCATGGACAACGGCGCGGCGCGGGGATTGGAGCCGCTGCTCGGGCTGCTGCTGGCGGGGTTCTGGGCGTACATGGCGTTTGAGGCGTATCACACGGCCAAGCGCAGGCAGCAGGGACTGGTGGTGGACGAATTTTCGAGCCTGCTTCCGATGCGCGGCGGCGCGCGGTTCCCGGCGGCTCCGATCGTTCTGATCGCGCTCGGCGTGGTGTTCCTGCTGAACAATCTCGATCTGCTCGACCTGGGCCGCCTATTGCGCTACTGGCCGGTGCTGCTGATCGCAATGGGAGCCTACATGCTGTATCTGCGTATGGGCGGCTCGGCTTCGGGAAGCCAAGCTTCGGGCGAAGGAGAAAATCGATGACCGGAAATTTTCTCTGCGCGGTTCGCGGGCCCATCATGATGATCACGCTGGGTGTGCTGCTGGCGATCGACCAGATGGGCTCGGTCAGCTTTGGACGCACGTGGCCGGTGCTGCTGATCCTGTTCGGATTGTTTAAGCTGGCGGAAAAGGCGGCGATTCGAACCTCATGAGACGCTCCTCTATCGTCGCGCCCTTGCTGCTGATCGCCGTCGGGGGTCTGTTCCTGGCGCGCAACCTGTATCCCGATATTCCGCTGCTGGATTACCTGGCGAAATACTGGCCGTTCCTGCTGATTGTGTGGGGCGGACTGCGGCTGGCGGAAGTGATGTTCTGGGCCGCCACCGACAAATCGGTTCCGGCGCGCGGTGTGTCGCCGGGCGAATGGGTGCTGGTCGTCTTTCTGTGCATGTTCGGCGCGAGCATGCATGCGGTGCGCGGATTCAACACATGGTGGCCGCGCAATGTGACCATCGGCGGGCTCGACATGTTCGGCGAAAGCTACGAGTATCCGCTGGGCGGCGAAAAACAGGTTTCGAAAACGCCGCGCATCATGATCGAATCGTTTCGCGGCAATGC
>JAIQFJ010000018.1 GCA_020073325.1 Terriglobia bacterium
CCTACGGCGTTCGAATGAAAAAACTCTCGATCATCGGCTACGGAAAAATGGGACGGCTGGTCGCTCAGCTCGCGCCTGAGTACGATTTTTCGATCCATTCGAAGCTCGACATCAGCGACGACCTGACGGCCGCGGCCGGAGCCGACGTCGCCATCGAGTTCACGGTTCCGCACGCGGTGGCCGACAATGTCGAAAAAATCGCCTCACTCGGCGTGCCTCTGGTCGTCGGGACCACCGGATGGGCCGACGATCTCCCGCGTGTCCGCGCCGCGGTCGAGAAAAACAATTCGGCGCTTGTGTGGAGTCCCAATTTTTCGATCGGCGTCAACGTGTTCTCGCGCCTGGTTCACGAAGCCGCGAAGCTGCTCAAGGACGAGCCGGAATACGGCGCCTGGGCCTGGGAAATTCATCACAACACCAAGAAAGACGCACCTTCGGGGACGCTCATCAAGCTGGTCAACGAAATGCGCACCGCCGGATATAAGCACGCCATCGACACCAGTTCGAACCGCGCCGGCGCGCACCCCGGCACCCACGAAATCGGTTTCGATTCCATCTCCGACACCATCACCTTGCGCCATACCGCGCGCAGCCGCGAAGGATTTGCGCGGGGAGCCTTGAAGGCCGCGCAGTGGATCATCGGGAAAAAAGGCGTCTACGAGTTCAGTGAAGTTCTGTTTGGAGGCAAATAAATGTTCACAGGATGCGGTACCGCGTTAGTCACCCCATTCCGCCGCGATCTGACCATCGATGAGGCCGCGCTCCGCCGCCTTGTTCGCCGTCAGATCGAGGAAGGCATCAACTTTCTGGTCCCCTGCGGCACCACCGGCGAAAGCCCGACGCTCTCGCGTCCGGAGCATCTTCGCGTCGTTCAAATCACCGTCGAGGAGGCCAAGGGCAAGGTCCCCGTGCTCGGCGGCGCCGGCGGCTACAACACCGCCGAAGTGATCGAGCTGGCGCGCGAACTGCAACACATCGGCGTCGACGGCATTCTTTCCGTCACACCGTATTACAACAAGCCGACGCAGGAAGGCCTCTATCAGCACTACAAAGCGATCGCTGAAAAAGTCCCGCTGCCGATCGTCGTCTACAGCGTGCAGGGCCGCACCGGCGTTAACGTCGAGCCCGCGACTTTGAAACGCCTCGCCGCGATTGACAACATTGTCGGCGTGAAGGAAGCGTCGGGCAATATCAGCCAGATGGCGCGCGTCGTTTACGACGTTCCTGAAAAATTCATCGTCCTCAGCGGCGACGATTCCATTACGATTCCGCTCATCGCGCTCGGCGGGCGCGGCATCATTTCGGTCGTCTCGAATGAAATTCCCGGCGAGATGACGCGCCTCACCCAGGCCGCGCTCTCCGGCGATTTCGCCAAAGCTCGCGAGCTTCAGCGCCGCTGGCTTCCGTTGATGGAAATCAATTTCGTCGAGGCTAATCCGATTCCGGTGAAAGCCGCGATGGCCTCGATGGGCCTCCTCGAGCCCGTGTGGCGCCTCCCCATGGTGCCGCCGTCCGAAGCCAGCCAGAAGAAGATCGACGCCGTGCTCGAATCCTGCGGACTGCTCACGCATGCGCGCTGAAATCGAAAAGCTGTTCGAGGAAAAGCCCGCGGCGTATACCAAAGAACATTTCGCGCTCTTCGCGCGATTCAAACAGGAACTGAACGAAGGCCGCGTTCGTTCGGCCGAGCCCGATTCCTCCGCGCGCAGCGGATGGCGCGTGAACGCGTGGGTCAAGAAAGGCGTCCTGGTCGGATTCCGCATGGGCGCTGTGGTCGACATGTCCGTCGACCCCATCCGCCAGCCGATGTTCGACAAAGCCACGTGGCCCGTGAAGCGCTTCACCGCCGAAAGCGGCGTGCGCATCGTGCCCGGCGGATCCAGCATTCGCGACGGCTGCTTCATCGGCAAAGGCGTCACCTGCATGCCGCCGATGTATATCAACACCGGTTCCTACGTCGGCGACGGGACCATGGTCGATTCGCACGCCCTGGTTGGAAGCTGCGCGCAGGTCGGGAAGAATTGCCATATCTCCGCAGCGGCGCAGATCGGCGGAGTGCTCGAACCGGTCGGCGCGCTTCCGGTGATCATCGAAGACGACGTGCTGGTCGGCGGCAATTGCGGAGTCTACGAAGGAACGGTCGTGAAGCGCCGAGCGGTCCTCGGCAGCGGAACGATTCTCACGCGCTCCACTCCCGTCTACGACATCATCCGCGGCGAAGTTTACTCCGCCACCGATGACGAACCGCTCATCATTCCCGAAGACGCCGTCGTCGTCCCCGGCTCACGCGCCGTTTCGAAAGGCAAAGGGAAGGAGTGGGGACTCTCGCTCTACACTCCCGTCATTGTGAAATATCGCGATCCGAAAACCGACGCGCGCGTGCAGCTCGAAGATCTACTTCGTTAGCAGGGCAAGCGTGCTTTCGGCCGTCCGTTCCCAGGAGAAGTGACGGGCCCGCTGTTTGGCTGAGCCGTGAACCTCCACCACTCGATCCAGCGCCTCCGCAATCGCATCTTCACTCAACGGATCGAAATACAGAACGGTGTCTCCAGCCACCTCGCGCAGCGGCGGAATATCGGAGCAGGCCACCGGCACCTCGGCCGCCATCGCCTCCAGCACTGGCATTCCGAATCCCTCGAATGTCGACGGATAGACGAATGCGCTGGCGCGCTCATACAGCCGCAATAACTCCTCGCGCGGAATCCATCCCGTCAGTTCCACGGGAGCCTTCAATTCAGCGATCAGCTTCTCCAGTTCTTTGGCGTAGAATCCGCGCAGGCCGGCGATGATCAATTTACCGGGACGCTTGCTTCTCGCGTAGGCGCGGATCAGGCGATCCAGATTCTTATGCGGATGCAGCGTGGAAACACAGAGCACAAACGGTTCGACTTTCTTCCAACGGTCCAGCGCGAAAAACGCCGGATCGACGCCGTGCGGGATTACAGTGATGCGGTCCTTCGTGAACGGATAAAAGCGCTCCATGTCGGCCCGCGTCGCCTCGCTCACCGCGATGATCGAAGCCGACCGCCGCGCCGACGCCCATAGCAGCAGATTCCAGAACGGCAGATCGAACCAACGGAAATATTCGGGATGGCGCTTGTGCTGCAGATCGTGAAACACCGTCACCGAGCGGCACGGCGCGAAGATCGGCGACGTGAATCCAGGATTGAAGACGACGTCGATCCGGTAGCGCGACAGCTCCAGCGGCAAAACGATTTGTTCCCACAAGATGCGCATCGGACGGAAGCTCGCGTGCACCGCCTGCGGTTTCCAATGAAAGTTTGCCTGCCGCGGAACCAGATCCGCGCCGGTTTCGAAATTTGTAAAGACGAAATATTCGTTTCGCGTGTCGATCCGCGCCAGCGCCGTCAACAATTCGCGAAGGTAAATCTCCGTGCCGCCGACGCCGCCCGGAATCATGTACAGCGCGTTGACGCCGATGCGCGCCATCAGTGGATCTGCGCGAGCGCGGCCTGGGCAATCGGATTGTCCGGATTCAATTTCAGCGCGCGCTGAAGTTCCGTCACCGCCGCGAATTTATCGCCCAGCATGTGGTAGATGTTGCCCCGGTACACGTAGGTCATGTCATACCTGGGGTCGCGCTTCTCGGCGATCGCGAGTTCTCGCAGCGCATCCTCCCACTGTCGTTTGCGCATATAGACTCGCGCGATTTCCGAATGCAGGTGCGCCGTATCCTTGTAAACGAGCGCCTGCTTCAGCTTGTCGATCGCGTCATCTTCGCGCCCCACGCAATCGAGCGCGAGCGCCCAATCCGCCAGCAGCTCGTTATCCGCCTCCTTCATGTGCGACGCGATCTCGTAATATTTCTCCGCCGGAGCGCATTGTTGGCGCTCGAATAGCGCATAGGCGAGCTGAAAATTCGGCCGGTACTTGTTCGGCGATTTCATCACGGCATCGCCCCACAGCGTCACTGGGCTGGCCCACACTTCGCTGCGCTTATAGGTCAAGAACGAGCAAATCACAGCGGCCACCGCGCCGATCTGCACAATCCTGCTGAACGACAATCGCCGCAGCGCTTCACAGCAAACCAGCAGCACGCCGATCATCGGGAGATAGAGCCGCCGTTCCGACATGACATCCTTGATCGGCACAAACGATGCCACGGGAGAGATCAGCAGCAGGAACGCGAACACGCCGAACGACGCCAGCGGGAAACGCTTCCGGTAAATCCACGCCGCCGCGACCAGCGCAATCAGCCCGATCAATCCAAAAATCGCGCCGTGATCGATCACGTTCTGCGAAATCGGCACGTCGGGATCGATATTCTGGCCGTAAGGTAGAAAAAACATGCGCAGGTAGGTCCAGATTACGCGGCATTCGGTGAAGAAAAACGTCGCGGGCGTCATGCCTTCGGTATGGAATCCCGCTGTTTCCTGATTGCGAATGATGCTCCACACCATCGCGCCGCCAAGGACGCCCGCCACGGCGAGCAGTCCGTAAAGAATGCGATTCTTCAGAAGGCTGCCGCGGCCCCAGAAATAGTCCGTCAGCAGGAGCAGCGCGGGCAGCGTCAGCGCGTTTTCTTTCGACCCGATCGCCGCACCGAACAGCGCCAGCACCCCGATCGATTCCAGAATGCTGATCGACTCCGTCCTGCGATAGAGGAACGCGGCAAACGCGGCGTAGTAGAACAGCGTGCTCAGCTCGTCCGATCGTCCTGCGGTGTAAGCCACCGCCTCCACCTGCATCGGATGGACCAGGAAAATCGCGCCGGACACCACGGCGAGCGCGGCGCGAGCATGGCCGGTCACGCCGGCCCACTCGACCAGCTTCGTCACCGCGAGCGACAGCACCGCGGCAGTCGCGACATGGATCGCGACATTCGTCGCATGAAACGCGAACAGATCGCCGGACAGAATGAAATTCAACCAGTAGGTGAACATCAGCAGCGGGCGCAGCAGGCCCACCCAGTGATGGATTTGATCGCTCGGGTGCGCCGAAAAATACGGCAGGTAACGATCGTCCAGCACGAACGGGCCGTTCAGCGCGGGTCCGTAAATCTGGAAGGCGACCACCAGCGCCGCGGCTCCCGCCGCCCATGGCCACCACGTGAAGGAGCGCGGCGCGGGCGCCGCAACGGTTTTAGTTTCCTGCTGCCGCTTTGTTTTTTTCATCGAGATTCGTTAAATGAAATTCCAGAATCGCGACGCGCTGCATCAGCGCGACGTTGGAATCCTTCAAATTGGAAATAATCAAAGAGAACCGGAACAGCACCAGCACGAACACCGCGCCGGCCATGATCAGCAGCACCAGCGCTGCGTCGTTCAAGCCGAGCGCCGCCGCGATCCAGTCCTGCAGCGCGCGCCATCGTGACAGCGCCAGCAGCACGAACGCCGCCAGCAGCCAGCTCACCGAATACTCCGGCCGGATATGCGCGCGCCGCACCGAGCCGAGCACCAGCCCGATCAGCAGCGCGCTGAATACCGTGATGACGTTCAGCAAACGATCCATACTTTATTTTCTCCGGCCCTCGAACTTCAGGATGTTCACGAAAACTCCAAGCAGCACGTGGATCGGATAATACAGCGACCGCAGCGCGGTAATCGTCGTCCTTCCAGTGCGCCGCGGGCGCATCTTGCACGGCACCTCCACGAATCGGAATCGCTTGCGCTGCAAAACCACCAGGGCTTCGATTTCGGGATACTCCAGCGGAAAACTCTTGCTGAACAGCGCCAGCGCAGTGCGATTCACGCCGACGAATCCCGACGTCGGGTCGTGCACCGTTTTCCCCAGAATCGGCCGCAGCATCGCGCGGAAAAACACGATACCGACGCCGCGAAGAAAACCGCTGTGCTCGCCGCCCCCGTTCATGAATCGCGAGCCGATCACCATCTCGCATTTCTCGCGCTCCAGCGTTTCGAGAATTTTCGGAATATAGCGAGGATCGTGCTGCCCGTCGCCATCAACACGAATCACATACTCGTAGCCGAGTTCGAACGCGAGCTTGTATCCCGCCTGCACGCAGCCGCCGAGCCCCAGATGATACGGCATCGGAAGCACATCGGCGCCGGCCTGTTGCGCGGCGTGCCGCGTCCCGTCCTCCGAACAATCGTCCAACACCAGGATCGGCACGTCAGGAATCACTTCGCGGACCTCGCGCACCACGCTGCCCACGGCGCCTTCCTCGTTGAACGCGGGAATCAGGATCAGCAGCTTTTCGACGCGATTCACAGCGCGGCCACCTGGCGGATGGAGATGAAATGTTTTTCGAGCAGCGCTTTGAACTCGCGATCGCCCACGCGCGCGGATCGGCGGATGGCGCGGCGTGCGGCGAGTAATTTCGGCAGCCGGAACAGCGCCGACAGATGCGCGCGAAAAACCAGAAACGGCAGCAGCGCGCCCGAAAATCCGGCTTCGCGATACTCGGCGGCCTTTCCGCGACCCTGCATCATCGAGACCAGATGCCAGAAATATCGCGCCATCGCCACGAAGGGCGCCGCCGCGAGCATCGGCAGCGGGAGATTTTTCATCGCGCAATACAGCCGGTTGCGCTCGACGTAATATGCCTTCACCGGCGACGCGCGGCCTGCCGAATGCGAGTAGCGATGCTCGACGATCGCGCCGGGAACGTAAGCGCACTCCCAGCCGGCGCGCCGTCCGCGCAGGCCCAGGTCCGTGTCCTCGCAATACAAAAAAAAGGATTCGTCGAACAAACCAACCTCATCCAACATCTCGCGTCGATACAGCGCCGCGGATCCGCTGGGAAACAAGGCATCCTGCTCCGCCGCGAGTCGCGACGGATCTTCGCCGTGGCCGCGCTGCTTGCTCGATCCGTCGGCGGCGATCAGCATTCCGGCCGAGTCCAGTTTCCCGGTTCCCGCCAGCCTTACTTCGGACGCAAACATTCCCGCGCGGGGACGCGTTTCGGCTGCCGCCACCAGTTTCCGCAGCCATTGCGCATCGGCCACCGCGTCATCGTTCAGCGTCGCGATATACCGAGCTTGAGAGGCGCGAAAGCCCTGATTGATGGCCGCGCCGAACCCCACGTTCCCATCGTTTGCGATCACGCGCACCGGCGCGTTCGCTTTCACACGCCTCGCTCCGCTGTTATCGACAACAATCACTTCAAACGGCTCGAAAGTCTGATTCGCGAGCGAGCGCAAGCACTCAGCCAGGGCGTCGTCGGCCGCCAGAGTCGGCACGATCACCGTGACGACGGGCGTGACGATGGACGATGGCAAAAGACGATTCTAACAGCTAGCTCTAATCGTTCAAAACCACCAGGGGGTTCGCCGCAGCTTCGCCCTTCAGGTCCAAAAACCGCGGATCGAGCAGCCGCGAAGTTTCCACATTGCCCATCGCCGAAAGCAGCGTCTCCTTGAGATGCGGATAGTCCTTCTCCAGATTTCCGAATAAATCCCGAAGCGTCCGGCGAACCGTGCCGGTTCGTTGCGAGCATCCGCACGGAATCACCGGAGCGCCCAGCGACTCGGCAAACCGGGTGGTGAGATCCTCCGTCACGTAGACCATCGGACGGATCAATCGAAAATCGCGTTCGCGCGACCACGTCACCGGAGGCAGAGCGCTGATGCGGCCCGTAAACAGCGCGTTGCGCAGGAACGATTCGCAGAAATCGTCGGCCGTGTGGCCGAAGGCGATCACGTTTGCGCCGAGTCCCCGCACGATCTGATAAACCGCGCGGCGGCGATAGCGGCTGCACAGGTCGCAGCCGTGGTCGGGCTGTTCATCGAGCAGGCGCAGCGAAGGATTGTCGCGATGATACGACCAGTCCACGTTGCGCGATTTCAGATATTCGCCAAGCGGTTCAAACGGACGCAGAAACTTTCCCTGCTCGACGGTGAACGCGCAGACCGTGAAGTCGACCGGCGCGCGCTTCTGCAGCAGCAGGAGCACTTCGAGCATGGTCAGCGAATCTTTGCCGCCCGAAAGCGCCACCGCGACACGATCGCCGTCGCGAATCATCTTGAATCGCGCGATCGCGTCGCCGACTTTGCGCAGAAGTGTTTTTTCGAGGTCCAACTTCCAGTTTATTCGATCACCTGATACGGCGACTGCCCGAGCCCCGCGCGAACCGCGAGCACCGTGCTGAGCGGGCTGTTTCCCGCCGCGACCACCACCATGTGCGTGTGCGCCCGCGGATTCATCGCCGCCCAAACCAGCGCGTCATTTTCGGAGGAATGCGCCTGGCCGGCGACGCGGAAAACGCCGCCGTCGTAATCGAGGCCGATCTGTTTCGTCCATGCGGCCAGCGCGGAGTTGGTCTCCGGACGGCCGACAAAGAGCACGTCGCGATCCGCCAGATCGGAATCGGTCACTTCGAAATCTTTCTTGACGGGAACGGCGCTCTCGAACATTTCCAGAAAACTCTTCTGCCATTGTTCCGCCGCATAGCGGTTCGCGCCCGCTTCCGCCTGCGTACCGTACACGATGATCGCGGTGGCCAGCTTGCGCCGCAGCATGCCCGCGGAATAGGCAGGACCTTCTGGAGTATCCGGCAGCCCGGTCCCGTCGAGCCATTTTTCGAAAAACTCGGGCTTCGCCGCAGCCGCGACGAAATCGGAGGCATGGACGGTCCTGGTGGTGTTCTTGTCGAAGAAGTTTCGCATCAATGAATAGAACGCGTCGTCGCCCATGTCGCGGCGTAGCGCGTCGAGCAGCAGGGCGCCCTTCGACTCACCCAGCGTATGCCAGTTCGCCGAGGTGGTCGATGAAGTGAGCCGCGAAAGCGGCTGCTCATGCTCCAGCGCAGCGGCGCGATACTGCGTGCGCAGCGAATCGAGCCGCGTGTCGAGATCGTCTGCATTGAGCGCGTCGAAATATTCCACCGAACCCGCGGTGAGCCACACGTCGGCGTCCGACGCGGGAAGGATCCAGCCGTTCCACAGATAATCCTTCGACGGCGACGCAGTGTGCCGGCGTCCGCGCCCGCGCGAAGAATTGCCTGACGACGCGTCCGTGATCAGAGTCGCCTTCGGAGCTTCGGGAAGAATAGCCTTGATCGCCGCCGCCGGATGCGCCTGGAACAGACGATAGCCCGACGAATAGAGCCCTTTGTTCGCCGGATAGTCGTTGCGCGGCCCGGGGACCCACTCGCGCTGATTCGATTTTCCGAACAGCGCCCAGGCCATCATCTTCGGAGCCATGTCGGACGTGGTGATCTTCGCGTCCATGGTAGACGCGCTCACCAGCGGCGCGGTGCGGAAGGCCAGAAACGCGAACTGTTCGTCGATCGCGCCTTTGTGCTGCCTGTACATTTCCTGCCACTTGATGTCGCGAGGCGCGGGGACGAACGGAAGATCCTGCGGCTCGCCCTTCGGGTCCGGAGCGTACTCCAGTCGAACGTTCAGATCTTTCGCGTTGTTGCAGCCCCAATAAAACCCTTCGGTGCCCGCGAACCATTCATTTTTTGAGCTGCGATAGAGCTTGGTGCGATATGTCCCCAGCTCGATCATCGCGATTTCATTCGTGCGCGCGTCGCCGATGATCCATTCGTTGGTGTAGAGGCCGTTGTTGCGCTCCTTCAGCAGCGCGACCACTTTGTCGATCGAATCGCCGTACTGAATCGAGTGCCGCGCGCGATAAGCGACCGGCGTGCCCGCGGCGTTGAACGGACTCTGATCGATGGTCGTTTCGGCGAGCACGACACCAAGATCGTTCTGATACCAGTCCGTGCCGCTTTGGATGCCGCCGGGATAGCTCTGCATCAGCACGCGATGGCCCTGCGTGGGCTGCACGTCGAGCATCAAATTGGTCTGCTCGGCCAGCGTGAGCGGCCACCAGGTGACATGACCGATCACCATTTTTCCGTCCTTCGTCGCTTTGCCGCAGGCGGCGAAGGCACTGCACCGGTCGTGCTGTTCCGTGGCGGACAGATCGAGCTTCGGGCGACGCAAGCTCAGTCCCTCGAGGCCGGTGGGCGTCATCGGCATCGCCATGTTGAGTTCGCCGAGTTCGGTGATGGTGTTCAGCGTGACGACATCGATCAGGTCCACCGCGCGTCCGTTGTACTTCGCGCCCGCGGCGGCCGCTCCGTCGGCGATGCCTTTCATCTCCTGCAGAATTTCCTGATCGAAGCCGCGCAGAAACAGTGCGTTCGCGGTGGTGCGGCCGTTGTTCCACGCCGTCGTCTTCGATTTCGCATCCAGCTGCGCGGCGCAGCGGTCGATGTACTGCTCGATTTCGCGAGCCATCAAATAGCCGTGCTGATACCCGCGATCGTACGGCTCGCCTTCGACGTGGAGATAGATCCAGCCCGCGCGCGGATAGCGATAGCCGGCGCCGAACGTGCGGACCGTCGCGGTCTGCGGCAGATCGGGCTGGGCGATTTCTTCGACCGTCATGCCTTCGAACCACGCCTTGCCGGTGAAAGCGCCGCCATCGGCCACTTCAAGAACGATCTGATCCTGCGGACGCGTCGCCGTGAAGCGCAGATTCACGTGCGTCCACGGGCGCGTGCCGCCGAGCGATTCCGAATGCACGTCGAACGGCATGGAAGCCATCGCAAGCGCCGCACCGGTCGCGATCGGCGAACGATCCAGGTCGCGGACCCGCAAATTTTCGGTGCGGATCCAGCCCGAGACTTCGTATCTCTTGCCGACCGACAACGTCACCGCCGTCGAGCGGATGTAGGCGCCCGATTCGCCGGCGGGTTCGACGCGCACGGTAGCGTGCCCGGCGTGCTGGGCCTGAGCGTCGGCCGAAGCTGAGCCGCGAACGGCATCCCATTTTGCGGAGGCATCGAACGAAGCCTGAAATGGCGCGGCCTGCAAGGCGAAAATTGCGAAAATCGGGGTGAGAATCCGCATGAGTTTATTCTATGCCCATGCGCCGCAGCGTTAGTGCTACTGATCTTTGTTGTCCGATCAGCGTTGCTGATCTTTGTTTGTCCGATCAGCGTTGCTGATCTTTGTTTGTCCGATCAGCGTTGCTGATCTTTGACGTATCGCGCGACTTGCTCGCAGGTGGCGAACCACACGCCGGGTTTCGACTTCATGTAAGCGATCAGCTTGTCGAGGTGCTGGATCGGCGCGCGGTGTCCGGTCACGTGAGGATGCAGCGTCAGCACCAGCATGGTCCGATCCTGATACGCGCCGTCGAACTCTTCTTTATAAAGTTGATAGAGCAACTCCGGCGAGGGCATCGTCCCGCCGCGGCCGAGGTACGGCGTTTCGGTCAGCGTCCAGTCAATCGCCAGTTCCACCATGCCGGTCGGCTGGCCATTCGACACGATTTCGTAAGGCTCATCCATCGCCTGCAGGCTGCTGTCGTAGAAAAATCCGGCTTTGCGAATCAGGCCGAGCGTATATTGGCTGAAAGCCCAGCCCGGGGCGCGATAGCCGACAGGACGTTTTCCGGTCGCCTTGGTCAGATAATCGATCGCTTGATTTAAGAGCCGCTCTTCTTCGGCCTCATTGTTGATCGCCGGAGGCGATTCATGGATCCAGCCGTGCACGCCGATCTCGTGACGGCCGCGTTTTTGAATGGCGGGGATCATCTCCGGATGCAGCAACGCGCTCACGGCGGGGATGAAAAACGTGGCGGGCACGTTGTGCTTGTCGAGCAGCTCGAGAATCCGCGGCAGCCCTTCCTGCGCGCCGAAATCGGCGGCGGAAAGCGTCGTGGGCGAGGTTTGTCCGGCAGCGAGCAAATACGATTCGTTGTCGACATCGAAACTCAGGCAGACCGCGACGCGCGCGCCATTCGGCCACGACTTCGGCGTGAGCTTTTTTCCGGAGCGCGACGGAGCGACAGCCTGTTTGAGCTGATCCTCAGTCCACTTCGCGCCCGGCTGGCGGTCCTGAGCGACCGCAGCCAGGCAAATGCCGATCAGAATCGGATGAAGTTTCATCCGACCATTTTAGTAAGGCGCCGGTCGAAGGCGGTATCTGCGGATAAATTGGCAACGCGCTCCATCGCCGTCGCGCCTGAAATCCGGGGTCAGGCTCGACAGCAATGGAGCGCGTCGTCAGCAGTCTTTGCGATATCAGAACTTCAGTCGCAGAGCGAACTGCATGATGCGCGGATCGCCGGCAAGCGACGTGATCGCCCCGGGAGTTCCGCTGCTGTAGTTATTGCTCGGCAAGGCGAACTGCACAGTGTTCGTCAGGTTGAACACTTCCCAGCGCAGTTGCAGCGCGACGCGCTCCGTCACGCGGAAGTTCCGGTCCAGAGCGAAGTCGAAGACCTTCGTTCCGGGTCCGCGCAGATTGTTGCGACCCTCGTTGCCGAGTGTGCCCGGCGCAAGCACCGTGAACGCATCCGTTCCGCTGAAGCCCTTGCAGCCCGCATTCTTCGACGCGTAATACCAGCAGTTCACGTTGTCGAGCATCACCGGGGTGCCGATCACCGTGGCCAGTGCGTTCTGCAGGCCGATGTCGATCGAGCTGCTATTGCCGCTCGCAAACACCGTGAACGGGCGGCCGCTCGCGAGCGTCAGCGATCCGCTGGTCTGCCATCCGCCGAGGATGTGGGCGAGCGCACCGCTCTGCGCCATCGCCTTGCCCTTGCCGAACGGAAGCTCGTAGATGTAGCTGAACACCAGGCGCTGCGGCACGTCGAAGTCGCTGGGGCCGCGCCATGTGTTGAAGTCGTACCCGTTCTGTCCGAAGCTGTTCGAGCCGTAGGCGCTCAGGTGTTCCGCCGTGTTGTCGATCGATTTGGACCATGTGTACGCGGCTCGGAACGCGAGGCCGTTCTTGTAGCGGCGTTCCAGCGTGAAGTCGAGCCCGTGATAGCTGGCCGTCCCGAGCGGATCGCGATATTCAATCTGTCCGAAGCCGGGATAAGGCAGGATCAAACCGCCGGTCGAACTGGTGAGCACGTTGACCCCGTTATTGAGCGGCTGATTCAGATCGCGCAGCGTATTGAGGTGCAGGCTGTGCGTGCCGACGTAATCGGCTTCGACGAACAGGCCGAGCGGAAGCTGGCGCTGGACGCCGAAGCTCCACTGCTGCACCGACGAGCTGGGTGCGTCGGGATTCGCGCCGCGAATCTTCACGCGCGCCAGCGATAGCTGTGCCGGATCGAGGAAGTTCGTCGGGAACCCGCTGCGCAGCTGGAACAGCGGCGAGGCCGCCGTCGAGGGCAGCGAAATATTGTTGTTGATCAGGCCCGGAGGATTCAGAGCAAGCTGATCCTCGCTGCCGATGCGTTCAAACGGCGAGTAGAAAATTCCGAACCCTGCGCGCAGAACCGTTTGCGGCGTGAGCTGATACGCCAGGCCGAGGCGCGGACCGAAGTTGTGATAATTCGCGTTAACCTGCGCTTCGTCGAAGATCGACCCGCTCTTGGCGTAGCTGAGCGAGCCGGCGCCGGCGGGATTAAAGTTCGCCAGGTGATTCTTCGCGTCGACCACAGGCATCGAGAAATCGTAGCGCAGGCCGAGATTCATGGTGAACTTCGGCGTCACCTTGAAATCGTCCTGGGCGAAGCCGGAGAGCATGTGGAAGCGCTGATCCACCTGGAACAGATTCGAGAGCTGGGCGCCCTGCACGTCGCCGAGCAGAAAATCCGCATACGAGTAGCCGGTGTTGGCCGCGCACTGATTGTTCGACTGGCGCTGGCAGGAGAAGATGCGATCGAAATTCAGCGCGCCGCGGTTGGCCGGGATGTCCTGGAACAGATTGCGCAGCGGAGCGCGCACATCGCCGCCGAACTTGAATTGATGGCGTCCGATGGTGAGCGACACCGTATCGGTGAACTGATACTGCTGCGTCACCTGATGCTTGGGAAGAAAATTCGGCGATCCGATGAACGTATTCAGGTTGGTGAAGGTCACCATCGGGACGCCGCCGTCGAAGGCCGGGTTCTGCGGCACGCCGGGCACGTAGTCGGAGGCATGATTCAGGCCGAACGGGTCTTGCTCCGCCTGCGAATTGTCGCGCGCGAAGCCGATGCGCAGTTCGTTGACCAGCCGCGCGCTGATGGTGCGCGTCCAGCCGATCGGGACCTGATAGGCGGTCAGTTGCTGACGCCCCTGCGCCGACGAACCGGTTCCATCGGCGATGCCCCCGAAATTTCCGGGGATGAAGCGATTGCGATTCGTGTAGCTGATGCGCGTGAAGACGCTGTCCTTATCGTCCGGCTGCCAGTCGATGCGGCCGGAAAAGCGCGATCCGTCGTCCATCAGGTTCGCATTGCGGAAATAATTGTTCAGAGCCTGTCCCGCGACCGTCTGCGCGGGGAACAGATTCATGAGCTTGGTGGCGTTGGGGTCGATTTTTCCGATCGGAATCTGATTGTTGCCGAACGGCGCGCCGTTCGACTGGTCGTAGATCACCGGATAAGCGATATGCTCGGCCGCTCCCGCCGCGGCGCTGAAATCGCCGATGCGCTCGTTGGGCGTCGGGACCGTGGTGGAGCGCAGCTGGCCTTTGCGGATCGTGGTGCCTTCGTAATCGAAGAACGTGAACAGCTTGTTCTTCACGATGGGCGCGCCGATGTTGCCGCCGAACTGGTTCTGCACGTTTTCGGGTTTCGCCAGGCCGTTCCGGTTCGAAAAGAAGTCGTTCGAATCGAGCACGCGGTTGCGCAGATACTCGTACGCCAAGCCGTGAATCTCATTCGTGCCGCCCTTGGTGACCACGCTGATCGCCGCACCGGGATTGCGCCCGTATTCGGCCGAATACGGATTGGTGATGATCTTGAATTCCTGAATCGTGTCGACCGAGGGACGAATCACCTGCGTCGTCAACTCCTGCACGTTTTCCGAAATCGAGTTGTTGTCGATGCCGTCCAGAATGAAGTTGTTTTGCAGCGACCGCACGCCGTGGACATTGAATCCGCCGGTGCGTCCGTTGCTGGTGGATCCGCCCTGATCCGTGTAACGCTGGCCCTGAACGCCCGCGACCAGATTCACCAGGTCGTCCCAACTGCGCAGCAGGAGCGGATATTCGGTGACGTATTTATTGTCGACGGTCGAGCTGAGCGAAGCGTCTTCCGGAGAAAGCAGCGGGGCCGAGGCTTCCACGGTGGCGACGGTGCTGACCTGGCCGACCACGAGCGAGAAATCCTGCCGTCCTTTTTCTGCCGCGTCGAGCGTCACGGTGCTGACCGCTTTCTGAAAACCGGTCTTCTCGACGGAAATTTCGTAAGTGCCGACAGAAAGGTTCGCCAGAAAGTAATATCCGGAGGAATTTGTTTCCACAATGCGATCGGCGTTGGTGGCCGCGTTACGAGCCGTAACTTTCGCTTCGGCGACGACGGCGTCGGAGGAATCCTTCACGATCCCGGTAAGACTGGCCGTATTCACCTGGGCCAGCCCGATAGAAACACTAAGAGTGCAGAGCGCCGCAAGGGCGGGAATTTGTTTCATAGAGATTTCACCTCAGTCCCGTTACTCAGAGAATCCTATCAAGCGAGTGTAAAGACAAAATGAAAATTTGCAGTTTTTTCGTTACGTTCCTGTGTCGTCCGGTACGTATCGTGGTCGGCAACGCGATTGCAACATGATCTCGCGGAGGTGGAGATGCCCGAAAAGAAAACGATCCGTCGTGCTCGCAAGGATGCGCGTCAAGGGAAAGCCGCGAGCACGCAAGCGGGCGAGTTCGTTCACGAGGAAATGGATCATATCCGTCAAGGCAAACACGGCGCGCGATCCACGAAGCAGGCGATCGCGATCGGTTTATCGAAGGCGCGCCGCGCCGGTGTAAAGCTTGCTCCCCCGAAAAAAGGTTCGGCCGCGACGAAACGAAAAGCACAACAGGATTTGAAACGAGCCAAAAGTCATAAGCCCGCTTCTGCGAAGCGATCGGCCGCGCGCAGCAAAGCCCTGAAACGCGAGCCTCGCAGCGCCGCGTCGCATCGTGCGCTTTCGCGGCAGGCAAAAAAAGCCGCGCGGACCCGGCGGAGCAGCGGATCCTCCACTTCGCGCCGCCGCACATCGAGATCCAGGAAATAGCGGGCGCTCGCCGTGCGTCCATCTCAGGGGGAGATCTATGTTCGGACGCCGGATCACACTCTTCAAACTGCTCGGCTTCGAGGTCCGCCTCGACGCAAGCTGGATCATTCTCGCTTTCCTGGTCACGTGGTCGCTTGCGAGCGGATATTTTCCGGCGCAGGACCCCGGGCTCGACCGCGCCGATTACTGGTGGATGGCGGCTGCGGCGGCCGTCGGCCTGTTCGGATCGATCATCGTTCACGAGTTCGCGCACTCCCTCGTCGCGCGGCGGCGCGGCATGCCGATGAAGGGAATCACTCTGTTCATCTTTGGCGGAGTGGCGGAAATGGGAGGCGAGCCGCCCAGCGCCGGAGTCGAGTTTCAAATGGCCATTGTCGGCCCGCTCACCAGCGCGGCGATCGGTATCATTGGCTATCTGCTATATCGCGCGGGACAAAATAGCTGGCCCGCTCCGGTGACCGGCGTGGTGCATTATCTCGGCTGGATCAACTGGATGCTGGCGATCTTCAACATGGTTCCCGCGTTCCCGCTCGACGGCGGACGCGTGCTGCGCTCAGCGATCTGGCATTATCGCGGCGACCTGACGCGCGCGACGCGCATCGCGTCGCAGGTCGGAGAAGGGTTCGGCATCCTGCTGATCGCGGCGGGAATCGTCAGCCTGTTCATGGGCAACGTGGTCAGCGCGATCTGGTGGTTCATCCTCGGGATGTTTCTGCGCAGCGCGGCGGAGCAATCCTATCAGCAGGTCCTGGTGCGCACCGGCCTCGAAGGCGAGCCGATCACGCGCTTCATGACGGCGCATCCGGTCACCGTGCCGCCGAACATTTCCGTCGAAGACCTGATCGACAACTACATCTATCGCTATCACCACAAAATGTTCCCGGTGGTCACCGGCGAAGATCATCTGGCGGGATGCGTGACCGCGCGGGCCGTCTCGGCGGTCCCGCGCGAGGAATGGCGCCAGCACAGCGTCCAGGAGTTGATGCGGCCCTGCTCGCCCGACAATACCATCGCACCCGACGCGGACGCCGCCGACGCGCTAACGAAAATGAGCAGAACCGGGCTGAGCCGCCTGATGGTGGTCGATCACGGACACCTTCTGGCGATCGTCGCTTTGAAGGACCTGCTCGATTTTCTGACCCTGAAGCTCGAGTTGGAAGGACCCGGCCCGCGGCGCGCCTGATTTCGCGACCGCAATGCCTGTACGATAGTCGCTGAACGTGTCGACCGTGGTCGAGTTATGCGACCAGAACAGAATGGACGCATTCACGGCCACCGAAAATTGTTTTGGCTGCCAGACATCGGCGCCCACCGGCTCCTTTTCGAGCGCGAAGCGGGTGCCCGGCCCCACTTTGGCGAGAAATCCGCCGAACGTCACGGGATGCATCACCTCCGCTTCCACCCGCGCCCAGTGAAAGTGCTCCGCGTCCACCCACAGGCGTCCCTTCATGCCGGTGAGCACCCTCGCTTCGCGCGTCGGAGCGCGATAATCCGGCTTGGGCCGCGCATCCAGCACGTACACGGGGCAGCCGCCGATGGTTTCCTCGCCGACCAGGCGGAAGTTGAAAGCGATCGCCATCTGCGTCATCAGAAGATGATCCTGGTCGCGCTCCTTTTGATATTTTCGGATGCGCGACTGGCGCTCCTCGGGCAGTTCGGAACGGCGCCGCGCTAGTTCGCGTCTTTCTTTCTGCTCCTCCTGGCGCTGCCGCCCAGTGGGAAGAGGCTGCCCGCCCTCGGCAATCAGGCGCCGGTAGGGAGAGCCCTCCATCATCACGACCTGGTAGGTGCGATCCGTAATCTCGCCGTCTTTTTTTTCGATAGTGCGGTCGAGGTTGGAATAATTCGGGCCGGCCCGCCAGTCGCGCTCGTTCGCGGCCACGGATCGGCGGATGATTTCATCGGGCGCAAGCTGCGCGCCGGCACAGAGCAGCGCGCAGCCGGCGAAGAAGAACGCTCTCACTGCTGATAAGATGCGCCACGAGATTGAAATCGTTCCAATCGACTCGTCGGCAACTCAGCGAAACGTTACGATGGACTCATGGCGCATCAGTTCAGCACATCCTACATCGAAGATTCGCTCGCCATTTTCCGGCAATACAAAAAATGGGCCGAAGGCGCGATGGCGCAGCTTGCGGACGATCAGCTTTTCGTCGCACTCGATCCGGAAAGCAACTCGGTCGCGATCATCGTCAAGCATATGGCCGGCAATATGCGCTCGCGATGGACGGATTTACTGACCAGCGACGGCGAAAAACCCGGCCGCAACCGGGATAGCGAATTCGAGGATGCTCCGGCGACGCGCGAAGCTCTCATGGCGATTTGGGAAGAGGGCTGGAGTTGCGTGTTTTCCGCGCTGTCGCCGCTTTCCGACGCCGACATTTCGCGAACCGTGACCATCCGCGGCGAGCCGCATTCCGTGATGCAAGCGATCAATCGCCAGGTGGCGCACTACGCCTTGCACGTAGGACAGATTATCTTCATCGCGAAACATCTCAAGAGCAGCGGCTGGAAAACGCTGACCGTGCCGCGCAAAGGTTCGGCCGACTTCAACAGCCGCGTCCAGTCCGGCGAAGCGAGTCAGAGATAACGGCGGCAGACGAACTCGCTGCCGATTCCCGACGTCATCAGCAGCTCTTTGCGATCGGCCAGCAGGCGCGCGGTCCAATCGGTGAATCCTCCGTCAGCGACCGGGTAGCGTACGCCGTCGGGAGCTTCGGGAGAAACGCGCAGGCATAACCCGGTGTAATACCCAAGGCCTTCAAGCCTGGATAAATTCACCGCGAAATCCGCCTCCGGGAACTCATCGCGCAGAGGTTCGAACACGCGGGCGGCGATCGAGTCGAGCCGCGGATCGGAATCCGGCAACTCAATGCCGCGCGATTCGAGAAATTTCTGCGACGATCCCGAGCGATGCGCCCGGACCGCCTGCCGCACGTCGTCGCCGCGGACGCCGCGGGCTTCGAGAAGCCCGGCCGTGACGCGAAGATCGGAAATTTCTACCAGCGGACGTTTCATCGCCAGCGCGCGGCAGAGCCGCAGATAGAAACGGATGTGTCCGGCCAGATGGCGCGTCTCGAATTCGTGCGATCCTGTGTCTCGCCCCGCCGAGACCAGCGCGAACAGGCGGAAATGCGGCGTGAACCCCGGAACATCGAACGGCTGCATGCGGATCACGCGATGCGAAGCCGCAAGACGCACTTCTGTCTTCCGATCCCGCTTACGGCGCCGGGCGCATTCGAGCGCCAGCGCTTCGGTCGAATCGCCCAGAACCTCCGTATTGCGAATGGTCGTCACGACGTTGTTGGGGTCGATGCCGCCCAGGGTGAAGCTGACGCCGAAGGGACACAGCGGCGATAGCTCTACTGCGTCGAACTCCGCAGCCGTCGCGAAAGCGACGCGATCGAACTCGTTCAGCGCGCGCGCATCGACAGAGGACGGCGCGGTGAGCGGCGTGGATCGCGCGAGCAGATCGGCCTCGCGCACCGCGCGAGCGCGGATCTGGAGCGCTTCGAGCAGCAGGGATTGCAGATCGCTGGGGGGAATTTTGCGGGCGAGGATTTGAAGCAGATCCGGAACGCCGGTTTCGGCGGCGATCCGATCTGTAATCTTGGACATCCCTACATTGTGGCGCGAGCCGAAACCCGCGCCACGTGAAGGGTGGAAATGCTTAGAACGAGAAGCGCGCTGAGATCTGCAACTGGCGCGCGCCGTTCAGGCTGTTGTTGGAGGTGAGCGGAGCGAAGAAGCTCGAATTCGGCACCAGGTTCAGACCCGAAAGATTGTACTCGGTGCTGTTCACGCTGTAGATGTTGGTGAAGTTGAACAGATTGAAAGCTTCACCGACCAGCGTGAACCGGTAGCGTTCGCGGAACTCGAAGGTGCGGCCGATGCGGAAATCGACGTTCTTGTTGCCCGGGCCCGTGAAGCTGTTGCGATCGCCCGGCACGCGGCCGCCGAAGCCGGTGCCGGAATTGTTCACCAGGCCTCCGGTAAGACCGCCGTCGGGACCGCCGGAAGCGAATCCGTTGATGCCGCCGGTGACCGGGAAGCCGGTGCTGGCTGAGATGATGGTCGAGAAATTCCATCCGTCCAGGGCGAACCGTGCCGTCTTGTTGCTCAGCTTCTTGGCGTAATCCGGAGCCCAAACCAGGCTGGTGACAAAGCGCGAGCGCACGTCGAGATCGGAACGGCCGTATTCCAGCGCGCGATTCTTCGGATCGAACGCCGAATCGGTCCCGTTGAAGGTTCCGAACTGTCCGGGCACCTGCCCGCCGTCCGACGCCTTGGCCAGCGTGTAATTGGCGGTGAACTCCAGGCCGTGCCGCATATTGCGGCGCAGCGTGATCAACATCGCGTTGTACCAGGAGTTGACGTCGCTGAAACCGGTCAGAATGGGACCCGTCGGATCGATGCGCTGCGTGTAGTACGGCACCGTGATCGTGTTGGCCACCGCGCCGGAGCTGTTCAGCACGTTGTAGGTTTTTGTCGAGGTCGACGGAGCGAGGTTCGTGTCGACGAACATCGGCAGGCGCAGGCCGCGGCTGAACATGTAAGTTCCCGAAATGCTCATCGCGCCGGGCAGGACGTGTTCGATCGTGACCTCGCCTTCATGCACCAGCGGGTTCACCCAGTCGGGAACCTGCCCGCGGGTGGTCGCCGTGGCGGACGGAGGCGTGAACGGAGTCACGATCGGCGTCAGCGCGCCCGGGAAGGGAGCCGCGGGAGCATTGCCCGGCGGCGTGAAGATCAGATTGGGGAACGTCAGCGTAGAGCAAGTGGTGGGATTGCAGTTGAAGGTCTGCTGGAAGACGCCGTTTTCGACGCGCGTCGCGTAGTACGTGCTGTTCGACGTCTTGCCGTAGAACATGCCGTAGCCCGCGCGGACCACCGTGCCCTTGCCGAGCGACCAGGCCAGGCCGATGCGCGGCGCGAAGTTGTTCTTGTCGATGTTGATGGTCGACGTGTAGAGCGTCGTCAGCGGAGTCTTCGTGTTCGGCTGCGGCGGCGCGGGGATCAACTGAATGTCGTAGCGCACGCCCAGGTTCAGCGTCAGGTTGGGTTTCAACTTCCAGGAATCCTCGAAGAATCCGTCCACGTCGTTGTCGTATAAATCGTCCTTGCCGACATGCGTCACGGGATCGTTCACCTGCACGAAGGTCGAGAAATGGCGGCCGGTCAGATTGTCGCCCAGATTGACGCCCATCACGTCCGCAGCCCAGTTGGTGAAGGCAGCCGCGCCAGAGTAGCTATACACGCCGCCGCCCTGGAACAGGTTGATCAGCAGCTCGTGAATCGCGTTGACGTCGAACCCGGCCTTGAACGTATGCTTGCCGTGAGTCATCGAAAGAATGTCGGTGAACTGCAGGCGATGCTCATCCGGGAAGGCGGGGCGAGGCAGCGCGTTCGGCATGCCGTAGCCGCCGACGTTGGTGATGCTGACGCTGGGGCCGGCGCCGTTCGCCGAGGTCGTTTCCAGATCGCGCGACCACTGGAAACGGAAGTTGTTGATCATCGTGTTGCTGATGGTCGAATCCCAGTTCGCAACGAAGATGCGCTCGTGCAGTACGTTGGTGCCGTTCTGCGAGAGCGAGCTGTTGGTGGCCGTCGTCGATGAGGTATAGGAATTCGGCGCCTTGAAATCGTCGATATTCAGCGACGAGTTGATGTGATTGCGCGGATTGAGCTGATAATCCAGGCGGCCAAACGCGATGTCGTTATTCGCAAATCGCGGATAAGCGCCCAGAATCGAGGTCAGATAGCCGTTCGCCGCCGCGCATTGCGCCGCGGAAAATGCCGAGGTGCAGTTCAGCGGGAAACGCGAGCTGCTGGTATACGCAATCGGATTCACTTTGCGCGATCCGTCGTAGGTCAGGAAGAAAAACAGCTTGTCCTTGATGATCGGACCGCTCACGCTGCCGCCGAACTGCTGCTGCTGATGGATCGGCTGCGTGTAGATGCCCGCGGCCTTCTGGATCGGATCGAGCGCGTTCAGCGTCGGATAGCGGAGGTAGTAGAACAAGTCGCCGTGTACCGTGTTGGTGCCCGATTTTGTCACCGCGTTGATCACGCCGCCGGCCGCCTGGCCGAGCTCCGCGCTGTAATTGCTGGTGGTCACCGCGAATTCCTGGATGGAATCCATGCTGTACACCGAAGGCACGCCCGTCACGGTGCGGCCCTTCGTTTCCGAGAAAAATGCCTGGTTATTATTCGCTCCATCCACCGAGGAGCTGTTGTACAAGGCCGAAATACCGCGATAAGAAACCAGCCCCGTGCCGCCGTCCGGATTCGCCCCCGGCGCCGTCAGCGCGAAGCGTTCCCAGTTGCGCCCGGCGATCGGCAGGTTGGCGACCTCCGCCGTGCTGACCAGTTGCGACACGTCGGTCTTTTCGGTATCGACCAGCGGATTCTCCGTGGTCACCGTGACCGACTCCTGCGTGGATTGTACCGGCATCTGGAAATCGAGGGTCAGTGTCTGGCCGACCGTCAGCGTCACGTCCTTGCGGATCAACTTGGCGAATCCGGTCTTGGAAACCGACACTTCGTAGCGGCCCGGCTGAAGAAATGGAACCGTGTAAATACCCGCGCCGTTCGAGGTGAACGCGCGGTCGACATTCGTATCTACGTTATGAATCGTGATGGTCGCTTCCGGAACCACGGCATTCTGCTGATCCGTGATGGTTCCATTGATGGTTCCGGCACCGGCCGCCTGTGCGAAGGCCGGAGCGGTAGACCCGAGAAGCAACAAACCGACAACAAGAGCAGCGATCGCAACCCCAGCGATCCCTTTCTGTGTTCTCATGTTTTCTCCTTTTGTGAGGACAAAGCTAACATTTATTAGCCCTTTAATTCGGGGGAGAAGGGCGGAACGAAGACTAACACTCACACCCGCAGCGATGCTACGGAGCATCGGCACGGACTTCTGTAGGCCCATGTTACCATTGCTTCATTTCAAAATGTTGAAACGCGACGTAAAGATTTCTCCTGTTAACGGGCGGCTATCGGAAGATTCTTTCGCGCGGGTAAAATCGCCCTAGAGTATTGAAAAACATGTTCAAAGCGGTCGATCGGCCGGCGGACTACGCGGAATCCTTCGACGCCCAGGAGTACCTGGGTCACCTGCGGCACAGGTCCCGGTTCATTGGCGCCGTCTGCCTGGCCGCCGGACTGCTGGCCTTGATCGCCAGCGTCCTCCTGCCCAAGGAATACACCGCGACCGCGACCCTGATCATCGATCCGCCAGCTGGAAACGATCCGCGCACGTCGATTACGGTCAGCCCGGTTTATCTGGAATCGTTGCGGGCTTATGAGACGATCGCCTCCAGCGATTCGCTATTTGTTCGCGCGCTCGAAAAATTTCATCTGCGCGACGAGCGGCCGCCCGAATCGATCAAACGGCGGATCTTGAAGGTCACCAAGCTGCGCGACACGAAAATTCTCGAAATCGCGATCACCCTGCCCGATCCGAAGCAGGCGCAGGCGCTGGCGCAGTTCCTTGCGGAAGAGACCGTCGCCCTGACCCGCGCGACCAGCCTCGAAAATGACAACGACCTGCTGGCCGATGCGAGGAATCGGGTAAATGAGACGCGAAAGGAATTGGAGCAGCAGCAGATCGCCTGGCGGGAATTCAGCGTGCGCGAGCCCTACGAAGTCCTGCGCGCGGATTTGGAAGCCCTGACGGAATCGCGCGACCGGCTGCAGCGCGAGCTGCTCGAATCGCGAGCCGAACTGGCCGAAATGTCCGCGCGCGCGGCGAGTACGGAAACCGCGCCGCTCCAGGCGCGTGTCGTGAACCTCGAAACGCAGGACGCCGCCGTCAGCGCCCGGATTCAGGAAAAAAGCGCGCGTCTTTCCGAGCGCAACGCCCGCGCCGATGAGATCCAGCAGAAGCTGCGCTCGGCCCAGGCAAACGACGACGCCGCCCAGCAGCGCGTGCGCGAGCTGCAATCCTCGGCGGGCCTGCGCGGCGAGCGCTTGCGGGTGGTGGACCCCGGCGTGGTTCCGGAGCGCCCGAGTTTCCCGAACGTGGGACTCAACGTGATGCTGGCGGTGATGGTCGCGCTGATCGGCTGCGCCGCCTATCTCGCGCTGACATTTCGGTCATGATTCCCCGCGCGTGACATTCGACTGACATGGAACGAACCGCGGATTTTCGCCAATATGCGGCCGGCGCGCTCGTCACCGGCTACGCCGTAGCGGCCAGCCTCGCCCGCGGATCCATCCGATGGGCCATGGCGGCTGTCGTTGTGGCGATTCCTGTCTGCCAATGGGCTGCACAGTCGGCGAACGCCTGGCTATCGCTCTTTTTCGCGGTGGCTCTTCTCGCGCCCCCCCTGCCCGTCGCATTCGGGAATTCGGGACCGCATCCCGCGCTCGCCGTCGCCGCGCTAGGAGCCGCGGTCGGGATTTTGCGGATCGCCGAGTGGCGCTTCCGCCGCGACGCTCTTTCGGGCACGCTGGTTTTCTTCTTCACGATCCTCACGATCAGCCTGGCGCCCGCGGCGATCTTCTCAGGACCGGAAATTGCCGCGCAGAGCCTGGCGCGAGTCGCGCTCGCCGGGATTTCGTTTTACGTCTTCTTCTATTGTTCGGCTGGGCCGGGACGCGACGGCGCAGTTTCGTTGACGGCGATTCACTGGTTTGCGATCGCCTCCGCCGCCTTCGCCTGCGTGGACTTTTTCTATCAGTTTCCAGCCCCGGCCGGATTCGGGCCGCAATTCATCTGGCTGGAATCGGGCATCTACCGGCGCGCGCAAGGACTCTTTTACGAAGCCAGCACCCTGGGAAATTTCTGCGCTTTCTTTCTAGTCATGACCGCTGTGGCGCTGGTGCGCGGCATCGGGAACTGCATCGCGCTGCTGGCCGGAGGCGCGATCTTCACCACCGCTCTGATCTTTTCCTATTCCCGATCGTCGGTGGCGAACGCGGCGCTCGCCATCGCCGTGCTCCTCTATCTGGAACGGCGCCGGCCGCTGGTGCGCCGTGTCGCCGTGATCTGCGCCGCGACGCTTGCGGCGCTGATGATCGCCCTGTTCCGGTATTTCCCCGCCTACGCGCAGACCTTCTGGGATCGCATGACCGCGACGTTCGTTTCCGCCGCCGCTCTGAACGAATCGGCCCTCAGCGGACGCGCCGAGTCGTGGCGGGTGCTTGGAAATTTCCTGCTCGACCATCCCTGGCACGCCCTGCTCGGCGTCGGGTACAAAACGCTGCCCTATTCCGGTTTCACCGGGCATCCGATCGTGGCCGACAATATGTATCTCAGCATGCTGGTGGAAACCGGCATCTTCGGACTTGCCGCGCTGGTCGCGCTGAACGTCGCGATCATCCGCGCCGGTTATCGCGCCGCGCGCTCCCCGGATCCCGAAAAATCGTTTTACGGCGCATGGATTTTCTGCTTCTGGATCGCCGAAGCCGTGCAGATGCTTTCCGCCGATCTGCTGACCTTCTGGCGCGTGCTGCCCCTCTATTTCTGGGTGCTGGCGATGGCGGTGCGGCGATGAAGATCCTGTTTCTCGAACAATTCAGTGAACTGGGAGGCGGACAGCGCAATCTGCTCGATCTGCTGCCCGCGGTCGTCGAGCGGGGATGGAGCCCGACGGTCGCCGCGCCAGGCTCTGGCCCGCTGTTCGGCGAAGCGCGCGTGCTGGGAGCGGACGTATCCCCGATCCCTCTCGGAAAATATTCGAACGGGCACAAAACCGCCAGTGAATCCATGCAGTTCGGGCTCGACACGTTTCGCATGGCGCGCTGGATCCGCCGCTCGGATGCCGATCTGATCAGCGTGGGCGGAGCGCGCGTGTTGCCGGCCGTCGCGCTTGCCTCACGCGGGCGCCCGGTCATTTTTCAGGCGCAGCATTTCATGACCGACGCGCGCGCGCTGGGGATTTCGCGCTGGGCGATCCGTCGCGCGCGAGCCACGGTGATCGCCAACTCCCTGCATGTCGCCGCGCAATACGGGACCCCGCGCGTGATCTACAACGGCGTCGCCGAAATTCCGTTCGCGGTGCGGAATTTCGAACAACCGTGGCGCATCGGGCTGATCGGCCGCATCGCGCCGATGAAGGGCCAGGTGGATTTTCTGCGCGCCGCCCGCAGGATCGACGACGCGCGCTTCGTCATCTGCGGATCGCCTATGTTTTCTCCGGGGAGCTATGCGGAGGAGATGTACCGCCTCGCATCGCGATTGCCCGTCGACATGCTCGGATGGCGCAGCGACGTCGCGGCCGTGCTTCGCGATCTGGACATTCTTACCGTGCCCTCGACGCCGGCCGAGGCGACCACGCGCGTGATCCTCGAAGCATTTTCGGCGGGGGTTCCCGTGGTTGCGTATGCCGCCGGCGGGATTCCTGAAATCATTCGCGACGGAGAGAACGGCTTTCTCGTTCCGGAGTGTACGCCGGAGGCTCTCGCGCGCAGAATCGACGACGCGCGCGGCTGCGATCTACGGTCGATTGCCCGAAGCGCGCGGGAAGAATGGGAACGGCGTTTCAGGATCGATCGATACCGCTCCGAAATGCTGGCCGTGTACGGCGCGTCCGGATATTGAACCGGCTCATTTCGCCCAGCCGGGCATCACGTAGGCGTAGAACATCGTGATCAGCCCGACCACTGCGGCCATGAACAGACTATGCCGCAGAGTGAAGCGGAACAATCGACCCTCTTCGTCGCGAGCCATTCCCGTCGCCGCGGCCGCCACCGCGACGCTGGTCAGACTGATCATCTTGCCCATCACCCCGCCGCTCGAATTGGCCGCCGCCATCAGCGCCGGGTTCAGCCCGAGCTTATTCGCCGTGACCACCTGCAGAGTCCCGAACAACGCGTTGGCCGACGTATCGCTTCCCGTGAGAAAAACTCCCAGCCACCCGAGCATCGAGCTGAAGAATGGAAACGCCGCGCCTGTAGCCGCGAACGCCAAGCCCAGGGTCGCCGTCGCGCCGCAGTAATTCATCAGGAACGCGAGCCCCACCACGCTCGCGATCGTGACCAGCGGCAGAAAAAGCTGCCGAGCCGTCAGCCATGTGCAATACGCCAGCTTTCCCATGGGGACCCGCAGCGCGATCGCCGACAGAAGCACCGCGATCAGACACGAAGTTCCCGATGCCGACACCAGATTCAGCGTATACGTGGCCGCATAGGGCGACGGAGCCGTGGTGATCGGCGGCATGCGCTGGACCAGGTTATGCAGGCCCGGCCAGTTGAACACGAACGTCGCGTGATTCAGAATTTTCTTCACGTCGTCCTGTCCCCACAACAGCACCAGGATCACCAGGAATACATACGGCAGCCATGCCATGAACACGCTGCCGTGCGTGTGCCGGTGCGGCCGCGCGGCGACGGCGTCCCTCGGCTTCCAGACCCGCAGCAGCGCGACCAGCGCTCCGATGGCGGCCAGCGATCCGAAAATATCGGTGAGATACGGGCCGACGTAGTTCGACGTGAAGAACTGCGCCCCCGCGAATGCGATGCCGCAGATCGCCGCGGCGGGGAACACGGCGCGCAGCGCTTTGGTCCCGCCCATGACCAGCATCAGATAGGCCGGCACGAACAGCGACACCGGCGCGCAGATCCTGCCGACGTTCGAAGAAAGCGCGTCCATCGGGAGCTTCGTCACGGTTTGCAGCATCACCAGCGGCGTGCCGATGGACCCGAACGCCACCGGCGATGTGTTCGCCAGCAGACAAATTCCGGCTGCATAGAACGGCGAAAATCCCAGCCCGGTCAGCATCGCCGCCGCGACGGCGACCGGCGTTCCGAATCCCGCGGCTCCTTCGATGAAGGCTCCAAAGGCGAACGCGATCAGCAATGCGAGCAGCCGCTGATCTCCGGTGAGGCTTCCGATCGAGTCCTTGATGATTTCGAATTTTCCGGTCTCGAGCGTCAGGCGGTACAGCAGAATCGCGGTGAAGACGATCCATCCGATCGGCAGAAGTCCATTGGCCGCGCCGTAGAGCGCCGAACTGACCACCATCGAAAACGGCATGTGATAAACGGCGAGCGCAACGATCGCCGCCACAGCCAGTCCGCAGAGCGATGCGATCCAAGCAGGCTTTCGCAGCACGCCTAATAAAATCAGGAGCACGAAAATCGGCAGTGCTGCGACGAGCGCGGAAACGCCGAGGCTGCCTGCAACGGGATCATAGGTCTGCGGCCACATCGCGTACCATCTTAGCCACAAACGTCGCCGTGGGGCCGGTCGTCGACCGGCGAGCCGGTTGTTAACCGGCTGATCTTCGCTTTTTCGGTTGACTGAAAAACCAAAGCCAGCCGGTCAAGCGACCGGCTCGCCGGTCTGACGACCTGCCCCACATCTTTTTCGAGGTAAGTTAAGGTCATGCCGCTCGGCTGGATCGACTACACGATCCTCGCGCTGTACTTCGTCTTCGTGCTCGCCATCGGCATCGCCATCCGGCGGCGCGTTTCGACCAGCGAAGATTTTCTGACCTCAGGACACTCGGTCCCGGTCTGGATCACCAGCCTGGCGTTTCTCGCCGCGAATCTGGGAGCGCAGGAAGTGGTCGGCATGTGCGCGTCGGGCGCGAAGTACGGTTTGATGACCGCGCACTTCTACTGGCTGGGCGCCGTGCCCGCCATGATGTTCGTCGGAATTTTCATGATGCCGTTCTACTACGGCAGCCGCGCGCGCAGCGTTCCGGAGTATCTGAAGCTTCGTTTCGACGAAAAAACGCGCGCCCTGAACGCCGCGACGTTCGCCGTGATGACGCTGTTTTCTTCCGGCGTTTCGATGTACGCACTCGGGAAATTATTTCAGCTCGTGCTCGGCTGGGATTTTACCAGCAGCGTTCTGCTCTCAGCGGCGATCGTGCTGATCTACACGTTCCTCGGCGGACTCACCAGCGCGATCTACAACGAAGTCCTGCAATTTTTTCTGATCGTTCTGGGATTCGCGCCGCTGGCGATTCTTGCCGTCCTCAAGACCGGCGGCTGGAACGGCATGGCGTCGCGACTACCGCAAGTGATGACGCACTCCTGGCGCTATCTGGGCAATGCTTCGGAAAATCCGATGGGTGTCGAAGTGTTCTCGATGGTCGCGGGACTCGGCTTCGTATTGTCGTTCGGATACTGGTGTACGGATTTTCTGGTGGTACAGCGCGCGATGGCTGCCGAGTCCATGTCCGCCGCGCGGCGCACGCCGCTGATCGCCGCGTTTCCGAAAATGATCATGCCGTTCATCGTGATCGTTCCGGGCATCGCGGCGGCGGCGCTGATCCATATGAACGTCGGCTATTCATTGCCGATGAAAGAAGCCGGCGTCGATTACGATCAGGCGCTGACCACGATGATGGCGAAGTTTTATCCCTCGGGAATGCTCGGCGTGGGACTCACGGCCCTGATGGCATCCTTCATGAGCGGCATGGCGGGCAACGTGACCGCATTCAACACGGTCTTCACGTACGACCTCTATCAAGGACATATTCGCCCGAACGCGCCGGATCGGCATTACCTGTGGGTGGGCCGCGCCGCGACCGTTGGGGGCGTCGCGCTCTCAATCGCGACGGCGTATCTCGCGCAGCAGTACAACAACATCATGGACGTGCTGCAGCTTGTGTTTTCCTTCGTCAATGCGCCGTTATTTGCGACGTTCCTGCTCGGAATGTTCTGGAAACGCGCGACCGGACACGGCGCGTTCACCGGACTCCTTGCTGGCACGACCGCAGCCGCGTTGACGCATGGACTCACCATCGCTGAACACAAAGGCGGATGGATCGCGACCCTGCATTCGTTTCCGTCAACCATGGCGCAAAATTTCTGGATCGCGATTTTTGCGTGGTCCACCTGCTTCCTGGTCACGATCGCCGTCAGCCTGCTCAGCGCGCCGAAACCGGAAAAGGATCTGCGCGGGCTGGTCTATGGGCTCACCGAAATCGCGCACGACGCGGGTGAACCCTGGTACCGGCGGCCCGGGCCGCTCGCGATCGTCGTGGCAATCTGCCTGGTCATTTTAAATGTGGTCTTCTGGTAGCAGATGAGCGACCTGCGCCTGCCCATCGGAATCTTCTTCGCGATCGTCGGCCTTCTGCTATTCACCATGCCGTCGGCGCGCGCTCCTCTCACGGAAGTTCCGGTCAACGCTTACGCCGGCGCCTCGATGCTGCTGTTCGGAGGAGCCATGCTGTGGCTGGCGCGCCGCAAATCGTAGAGCGATTCCGCCGGATCTATCCCGCCAGCGCCGAGCCGCACGTGTTTCGCGCGCCGGGACGAGTCAACCTGATCGGCGAACACACCGACTACAACCTGGGCTTGGTTCTCCCCATGGCGATCGGCCTGGAATGCCGCATCGCGCTCGCGCCGTCGCGGGATGGCTGGATGCGCGTCTATTCCGAGCAACTCGCGCAGGGATCGCAATGGCCCGCCGAAGAAATTCCCCAAACCGAGCCGCGCGGCGACTGGAGCGATCGCGTCATCGGAATCGCCTGGGAACTCGCCTATCGCGGCATTGCGTTCGAGCCTTCGAACATCCTCATTTCGTCGACCGTCCCGCTGGGCGGTGGATTGAGTTCGTCGGCGGCACTGGGTGTGTCGATGGCCCTGGCGCTCGGCGGTCCCCGCAGTCCGCTCGAACTGGCGCAAATTGCGCACACGGCGGAGATGGATTTCGTCGGAGTCCCCTGCGGCATCATGGACCAGTTCGCTTCGGCGACGGGAGGCGCAACGCTGCTCG
Organism: Terriglobia bacterium; assembly: GCA_020073325.1. Lineage (GTDB taxonomy): Bacteria > Acidobacteriota > Terriglobia > Bryobacterales > Bryobacteraceae > Palsa-187. The sequence continues at coordinate 30,564 of JAIQFJ010000018.1, forward strand.
ATTGCCGCTCACTCGAATCGTGCGCGGTGGAGTTGCCGGAAGATTTGGCGATCGTCGCCGTAAATTCGATGGTGAAACATGAGCTGGGCGATTCGGCTTATCGCACGCGCGTCGCCGAATGCGCCGCTGCGGCTCGGGCGCTGGGCATTGCGAGCCTGCGCGACGCGACCGTCGATCAGCTCTCGAAGCTCGACGGAGTCTTGCTGAAGCGCGCCCGCCACGTGGTCACCGAAAACGCGCGCGTCGAAGCCTTCGCAGGCGCCGACCGCAAGGAAATGGGACGCCTGGTCACCGAATCGCATCGCAGCCTTCGCGACGACTACGAAGTAAGCTGCCCGGAACTCGATTTTCTGGTCGAAACCGCCCTCGGCGTCCCGGGAGTGTTCGGCGCGCGGCTGACCGGCGGTGGATTCGGCGGCTCCACCGTGAATCTGGTGGACGCCGAAGCCGTGCAGAATCTTCAGTTCACGCTGATTCGCCGCTATCAGGAAGTTTGGGGCCTTACCCTGGACATACATATTTGTACCCCGGCTGCCGGTGCGTCACAGATTTCTTGAGAATATTTCTGCCGTGCCGGCACTCACTTAGTAAGTTGTCCTCCGAACCAAATGGGCGTCGCGCCTCACCTGCGGCGCCCATTTACTCGCTCCGTCAGCCGATCGAGCAGAGCATCCTGTCCTTGGAACATTTTCGGGCGTGCATCGTCGATCGAAAACCACGCGCCGCGGTCCACTTCCGGAATTTCAAGCTGACGTCCCGACCGTGGCGGCCATTCAATCATGCACGTATTGCTGCGCA
>JAIQFJ010000428.1 GCA_020073325.1 Terriglobia bacterium
GCATACGCGCCCTCGTTCGCAAGCGCCGCAGGGGTTTTCTGCCGCTTCCACGACTCGCCGCCGTCGCTGGTCGTGAAAACGACAAAGCGCCCGTCGACCGGATCGCCGATGAGAATCCCGTGCGACGCATCCCAAAACGCGAGCCCGTCGAAAAATCCCTTGGGATCCGGATTCGTAAACACCAGCCGAGCCTGATCGTTCGTGACGCGATAAACCCGCGACTTTTCGCCCGGCCCGATGCTGAGCAGTATCGCGGTCTTCTCGTTGAACGCATGAATCGCACGAAAATCGAGGTCGGTCGCGCCGGGGACCGTCATCGCCTTCCACGTCGCGCCGCCGTCGATCGTGCGCAGGTACGTTCCCTTTGTGCCGCTCGCCCAAACGACCTTCGCATCGATCGCGCTCACCCCGCGCAGCGACGCCGTCGTGCCGCTCTCCTGCGGAACCCACGATTGTGCGAGCACCAAACCGAGAACCCAGATCATGGGGCAAGTATAAGATGAAGTTGTGTCTGAAAAAACGTTCGACGATCCGCGGCTGGCGCTGAATCGCATCTACACCAAACGCGGCGACAAAGGCGAAACCAGCCTCGCCGGCGGCCAGCGGCTCCCCAAAGACTCGCTACGCATCGAAGCCTACGGCACCGTCGACGAACTCAACGCCTTCGTCGGCCTGGTCGCGATTTCGTGCCAGGAAAAAGCCGGGGAAGACCCGCGCGTCGGCCTGCTGGCCTCGATGATCCGACGCGTGCAGCACGAGCTGTTCAACTTAGGCTCGATCCTCGCGACGAAACCCGAAGACGTGCATCCGAAACAAGCCCGAGTCACCGCGGCCGAAGTCGCGCAACTCGAACGCGAGATCGATGCGATGAACGAAGATCTCCCTCCGCTGCGCAGCTTCGTCCTTCCCGGAGGCACTCGTCTGAATGCCGAGTTGCACGTCGCGAGAACCGTCTGTCGCCGAGCCGAACGTCTTCTCGTTACGGCATCACGCGAAGAAGAGATTCCGCCAGAAGCGATCCAATACCTGAATCGCCTGAGCGACGCTCTGTTCGTCTGGAGCCGCTGGGCGAATTTTATTTTGCGAGTCCCGGAAGTGTTGTGGGACCCGAACCAGTCTTCATCGGCGCGGCAATAATGTACAGGAAACCTGTACAATAGAGGCATGTCGGTCGAGACCACTTATTCCAAGCTTCGCGAGGAACTCGCTTCCGTCCTCGACCGCGTCGTCGACGATCGCGAAGTGGTGATCGTGCGCCGAAAAACGGGGAAAGACGTCGCCTTGATCGCCGCAGACGAACTGGCGGGCTTGTTAGAGACCGTTCATCTGCTGAAATCTCCCAAGAATGCGGATCGCCTGATGAGCGCCTTGCGCCGAGCCGAACGGCACGCCGGCAAACCTCACACCGTGGATCAGCTTCGCCGGGAGATGGGCCTTGGCAAGAGCTGATCGCGACGCGGTATTCCAGCCGGAATTTCGCGAGGACCTTCGCCATTGGGTCGAAACCGACCGAACCACGGCGCTAAAGGTTCTTCAGCTGATCGAGTTGGTCATGGGCGATCCATTCGCGGGAATCGGCAAGCCAGAGCCGCTGCGAAATGCGCTTGCCGGGTCATGGTCGCGCCGGATCACTCAAGAACATCGCCTGGTCTATAGAGTCAGTCACGACCGAATCGACTTTCTGCAAACTCGCTATCACTACTGACCGGTCGGTTTTTTCCGCGGGTGTATAATCGCGGCGTGAGGAACTTTACCGCTTACGTCGAGTACGATCCTGCCAGTCGACTCTACGTTGGCATTGTCCCGGGCCTTCCGGGAGCGCACACCCAAGCTGCCACCTTGGAAGAACTGCGCGCCAACCTCAAGGAAGTGCTGGAACTATGTCTCGAGGAATACGACGGCCCACTCGATGAACTTCCCCAGGTCGTAGGCATCGAGCAAGTCGAAGTCGCTGTCTAACTGGACCAGCGGATCACCTCACGTGAATTTTATTCGTCTATTTTTTCAGTAACTTAGCGATTCGACGGAACTACTCTTCGAAGCGGCTGGAGTAAAGTCCTGTTGGAGGCTTTAGGTTGAGTCGTGTTCCTATTGTCGACTTCAAGGCTATGCAGCGAGCGTTGCTGAAGCTCGGATTCGCGGCCACGCGGCAGCACGGCTCGCACGTGTTTTTCCGTCACGTGGATGGCCGCACCACGACGGCGCCGAATCATCCGGGGCGCGACCTCTCGCCGACGCTCACCCGAAAAATCCTCAAAGATATCGGACTTGCTGTGGACGAGTTCCGGAAAATTCTCTAGAACGGCACATCATCATCCCCGACGCCTTGATCCATCGCGGGCGCCGACTGCTGCGGAGCCTGCTGACGAGGCCTCGGAGCGCTCTTCATCGCAGGCTCCTGCGAATAGCCTTCATCCATCGACGGACCACCGCCGCTCTGTCCGCGTCCTCCCAGCAGAATAACCTGTTCGGCGATCACGTCCGTCGCCCAGACTTTTTTTCCGTCTTTATCGTCGTAGCTCCGCGTTTGCAGGCGGCCTTCGACGTAGACTTGCGTTCCCTTAGTCAGATACGGTGCGATGTTTTCCCCGCGCCACAGCGTCACGCGCGTCCAGTCCGTTTCTTCCTTCCATTCCCCCGTCTGCTGATCCTTCCAGCGGCGATTGGTCGCGACCGAAAACTTCGTGACCGACTGCTGCGAGGCGGTGTACGCAGTCTCCGCATCGCGGCCCAGGTGACCGATCAGAATCACTTTATTTACGCTACGGCTTGCCATGATTCCTGCACGATAACATACCCCCGCGATCGCTCGCGGGGCCTTTTGCGCAAGCCCCGCCAGTGATGGCGGGGGCGCTATCCTAAAAATCATGTCTCGCTTCAGTCGCCGCGATCTTCTCGCTATCGCTCCCACCGTCGCCACCCTCATCGTCTCCGAAGCCGGCGTCTCGTTCGCTCAGCGCGGCGGACCCGACGTGCCGATGAAAATCACCAAGTCGCAGGCGAAAGAAGCCCTCGACACGCTCGGCCTCAGCTTCACCGACGAACAGCTCGACATGCTGCTTCCCGGAGTCAATCGCGCGCTCGCGAATTACGAAGGACTCCGTAAACTCAATATCCCGCTCGACACCGAGCCCGCGTTTCATTTCCGTCCCGCGCTTCCCGGCAAGGAGCCCAAGCCGCGACCCGCGCACTTCAGCCCGACGCAGGCCAAGCCCAAAACCTTCAGCTCGCCCGAAGATCTGGCGTTTCTCCCCGTCACCGAACTCGCGCCGCTCATCCGAGCCAGGAAAATCTCGTCCACCGATCTGACGAAGATGTACCTGGCACGACTGAAGAAATACAGCCCGAAACTCCTCTGCGTCATCACCCTCACCGAGGACCTCGCGCTCCAGCAGGCCGCCGAGGCCGACCAAGAAATTCGCGCCGGCAAATATCGCGGACCGCTCCACGGCATTCCCTTCGGCGCGAAAGATCTTTTCGGCACCAAAGGAATCCTGACCACCTGGGGAGCCGAGCCCTTCGAAAAACAAATCCCCGCCTACAACGCCACCGCGATCCAGCGCCTGTTCGACGCGGGCGCGGTTCTCGTCGCCAAGCTCTCCATGGGAGCCCTCGCGCAGGGCGACGTCTGGTTCGCCGGCACGACCAAAAATCCGTGGAATCTGGAACAAGGCTCCAGCGGATCGTCCGCCGGATCCGCATCCGCCACCGCCGCGGGCCTCGTCGGATTTTCCATCGGCACCGAAACCCTTGGCTCCATCGTCAGCCCGAGCTCGCGATGCGGCGTCACCGGCCTGCGACCGACCTACGGCCGCGTCAGCCGCTACGGCGCGATGGCGCTCAGTTGGACCATGGACAAGATCGGCCCCATCTGCCGTTCCGTTGAAGATTGCGCGCTGGTCCTCAACGCGATGCACGGGCCCGACGGCCACGACGTCACCACCATCGACGCGCCGCTCGACTGGAATCCTTCCGCGCCGCTCGCGTCGCTGAAGATCGGCTATCTCAAATCCGAATTCGAGCGCACCCAAAACTTTGGCGGACGAGGACAGAATCCCGAACTGATCGCCGCGCGCAAGAAACTCTACGACGACGCGCTCGACACGTTGCGCAAGGCCGGCGCGAAGATCGAAGAAGCGACGCTTCCCGAAATGAACGCGCAGGGGGTGACCTTCCTGCTCGAAGCCGAAGCCGCCGCGGCGTTCGACGACATCACGCGCGATAAACAGATCGACAAGCTGCGCGGGCAAGGCCGTGGCGACTGGCCCAATAGTTTCCGCACCTCGCGCCTGATCCCCGCCGTCGAATACATCCGCGCGCAGCGTGGCCGGACGCTCCTCCAGCAGCAATTCGACGAATTCATGCAGAAGTACGACGTCCTCGTCGTCCCGCAAGGCACCGCGACGCTGACGATCACCAATCTCACGGGTCATCCCCAGGTTTGCGTCCCCTGCGGATTTCTGAACGGCAATGGGCCGCAGAGCATTCTGTTCACCGGACGCCTTTACGAGGAAGGAACTCCGCTGCGTGTCGCGCTCGCCTATCAGCAAGCCACCGAGTGGCACACAAAACATCCGAAAATGGATTGGGCGTGATCTCCAGACGAACATTTTTCGGACTCTTCGCGATCCCGCGCATGATCGTCCTCGAAGCCGTCGCCGCGCCCGTCATGCCGCACACCAAACTGCTGCCTGACCCCAGGGTCCAGGAGTCTTATCTGGAATTCCGAACCTATCCATCGCCCCTGCCGGCCGCGCTCCTCGACACCGCCGGCATCCGCGCCCTCCGCCAGTCGCGCAACGAATATGTCTTCCCCTTCGAGTCGCTCGAATCGCGTCAGGCCGCCTGGACCGCCCTTGCCTGCGACCCGCGCTGGACCGGCCTCCACCCGACCCACATCTCCCTCTACCGCCGCCTGACATGACCACGTTCCGTTACGCGAGCGATCAGTCGCTCCTGGTTCACCTGGGCGACTCCATCGATCTTGAAACCCATCGCCGCGTCCTGAAACTGCTGCGCCTGCTCGAAGCCGAGCCGGTTCCCGGAGTCCGCAATCTCCACCCGGCCTACAACTCGATCCTCATCGTGTTCGACCCGGTCGATCAGGAATACAAGAACATTCAACACACGGTGGCGACGTATCTCGATCGCCTCGACGAAGTCGAACTTCCCGCGCCGCGCACCGTCGAAATTCCGGTGACCTACGACGGTCCCGATCTCGCCGACGTCGCAAAGATTCATTCGATGACCACCGATCGCGTGATCGAAATTCACTCCGGCGCGACGTATCTGGTTTACTTCGTCGGCTTCGTCCCCGGCTTCGCTTATCTCGGCGGACTCCCCGCGGAACTCGCCACGCCGCGTCTCGAAGCTCCGCGCAAACATGTTCCCAAAGGCAGTGTCGCCATCGGCGGATCGCACACCGGCGTCTATCCCTTCGACACTCCCGGCGGCTGGCGCCTGATCGGCAGAACGCCCCTTGAAATTTTCGATCCCGAAAGCGCGGAACTGAGCAAGTTGCGCATCGGCGATCAGGTGGTTTTCCGTCCCCAGAAATGATTCATGTATTAAATCCCGGGATGTTCACCACCGTGCAGGACCTCGGCCGCTACGGCTA
>JAIQFJ010000019.1 GCA_020073325.1 Terriglobia bacterium
CGGAGGAAGTTGCCGGCCTGCATCTGCGCACCATCGAAGCGCTGGCGCTCGCCATCGACGCCAAGGATCAGACCACGCACGATCACTTGCAGCGCGTCCAGATCTACGCCATGGAAATCGCGCGCGAGCTGGGCCTGAATGATTCCGAACAGAGCGCGCTGCGCGCGGCGGCGATGCTGCACGACATCGGCAAGCTCGCCGTGCCCGAACACATCATTTCGAAACCCGGCCGCCTGACGCCCGAGGAATTCGAGAAGATGAAGATCCATCCGATCGTCGGCGCGGAGATTCTGGAGCGCGTTCAATTTCCCTACCCCGTGGTTCCGATCGTCCGCGCACATCATGAGAAATGGGACGGCAGCGGCTATCCCTACGGCGTCGCGGGCGAAAATATTCCCATCGGCGCGCGGATTCTCTCGGTGGTCGATTGTCTCGATGCGCTCGCGACGGACCGTCAGTATCGGCGCGCGCTGCCGCTCGAGGAAGCGATGAAGATCGTGCAGTCGGAAGCCGGCAAGGCTTTCGATCCGCGTGTCGTCGACATTCTGAGCCGCCGCTATGTCGAACTGGAGCAGAAGGCGCAGTTGGTGAAGAAGCCGTCCGAGAAGCTTTCGACCGATCTGAAGATCAAGAACGGCCAGGCTCCGGCGGCGGGCTTCGAATCGTCGAGCAATGGCTCACGCGATGGCGGCAAATCGTCGTCGGTGGACTTCCTCACCTCCATCGCGGCAGCGCGGCAGGAAGTGCAGGCGCTGTTCGAAATTTCGCAGGACCTGGGAAATTCGCTGAGCCTCGACGAAACGCTCTCCGTGCTCGCGGTGCGGCTGCGGAAAATCATCCCGCATCATTCGCTGGCCATCTGGGTCCGCCGCGAAGAAGCGCTCTTTCCCGACTACGTCAGCGGCGACGATTTCCGGTTGTTCTCTTCGCTCGAAATTCCGATTGGCCAAGGCTTATCCGGCTGGGTTGCCGAAAATCGCAAGCCGATTCTGAACGGCAATCCGTCGGTGGAGCCGGGTTATCTCAACGATCCTTCGAAATTTTCCACGCTGCGCGCCGCCGTCGCGGTGCCGCTTGAAGGCGTCAACGGAACAGTCGGCGTGCTGTCCCTCTATCATGCCGAGCGCGACGCGTTCTCGAAGGACCACCTGCGCATCCTGCTCGCGATCTCCGGAAAAATCGGCATCTCGATCGAGAACGCGATACGATTCCGGCAAGCCGAGTCGTCGGCGACGACGGATTATCTCACCGGCATGCCGAACGCGCGGTCGCTGTTCCTGCAACTCGACGCCGAACTGTCGCGCGGCCGGCGCAACGATCAGCCGATGGCGGTCATGGTGCTCGATCTGGACGGATTTAAGCAGGTCAACGATCGCTTCGGACACCTGGAAGGCAACAAGGTGCTGCACGCGGTCGCAACCGGCTTGAAGCGCGCCTGCCGCGAGTACGATTACGTGGCTCGCATGGGCGGCGACGAGTTCGTCGTGCTGCTGCCGGGAGTCGAGCCGGACGACGCGGCGGTGAAGATGGCCGACTTCCGCGACGTGGTGAAAGACATCGGCCGCCAGATGTTTCAAGGCAACATGCTGACCGTCAGCATCGGCGTCGCGAATTATCCGGGCGATGGATCCGACGCGGAAGAATTGCTGGCCGAAGCGGATCGCCGCATGTACAAACAGAAGCGCGCCTACAAGCGTCAGGCGTCGGAAGTTCCGGCGTGGAAGACCGAGTGGGCGACCATGATCCAGTAATTCGCGCATTGGACATTTCGGATTTTAGTGGTATCCTCTCCTTTCGATGTCTCTGCGCTCCACCAGCTCGTTTCGATTTTGGTATCGCTACTTTATTACCTGAATCGCGACGAGTGGGCTGAACGCAATCGATCAAATTTAGAAACCCACTCGAAAGAGTGGGTTTTTTGCTTTTCTGGAGGCTCAAAATGATCATTTCGATGAGGCTGCATGCCACCAAACAGGAGGTCGACGCCGTGCGGGAACGGATTGAAGATTTCGGATACAAGGTCCATTCGATCGATGGCGAAGAGCGCGTCGTCATCGGAGTGGTCGGCGTCGGCGACGTGACCGCGTGCCTCGAATCGCTCGAAGCGATGCCCGGCGTCGAAAAAGCCGTACGCATCTCGGCGCCCTACAAGTTCGTCAGCCGCGAATTTCGTCCGTCGAAAACCGAGATCCACGTGCGGGGCGCCACCATCGGCGGCGACGATTTCGTCGTCATGGCGGGGCCGTGCTCGGTCGAAAGCGAAAAGCAGATCCTCGATTCGGCTGAAATCGTGGCGCGCGCGGGCGCGAAATTCCTTCGCGGCGGAGCCTTCAAGCCGCGCACCTCGCCCTACGATTTTCAAGGTCTCGAAATCGAAGGCCTGAAGCTGCTCGACAAGGCGCGCCGGGCGACCGGCCTCGGCATCATCACCGAAGTCATGAGCGACCGCGACGTGGAACTGGTCGCCGAATATGCCGACATTCTGCAGATCGGCGCGCGCAATATGCAGAACTTCGCGCTGCTGAAAACCCTGGGCAAGTGCGGACGTCCCGTGCTGCTGAAGCGCGGCATGAGCTCGACTGTGAAGGAACTGCTGATGAGCGCGGAGTACGTCGTCGCGCACGGCAATCCGCAGGTGATGCTGTGCGAACGCGGGATCCGCACCTTTGAGACCGTGACGCGCAACACTTGCGACATCGCGGCCGTCGCGGCTCTCAACGAGCTAACGCATCTTCCCGTGATCCTCGATCCCAGCCACGCCACCGGCAAGCGCAGCCTGGTTCCGGCGCTTTCGCGCGCCGCCGTCGCGATCGGGGCCGACGGATTGCTCGTGGAGGTCCACCCGGCGCCCGAGAAAGCCGTCAGCGACGGCGCGCAGTCGCTCGATCCCGCGCAGTTCGCGCACATGATGCGCGATCTCGGTCCCTACATCGATCTGTGGCGCGCATCGCGCGTGACAGCGGCCGCCGCCACGGTGTAATCTTCGGGTGTAAGCAATGCGTTTCAAACCCTGGCAGCTCGCGTTTATCGTCATCCTGCTCTGCGGCGTCGCACTGGCGCTGGCGCGCTGGAAAACACAGCGAAATTACGACGGGGTCGCGCTGCTGGAAACTCTGCCGCCCGATCGAGCCACGCACGTCTACATTTCGGTGGCGGCGTTGCGCGACAGCGGCATCCTCGACCTGCTGGCCGGATCGAAAGCCGAAGAGGAAGCCGACTACCGGCGCTTCGTCGACCAGACCGGTTTCGATTACCGCTCCGACCTCGATGCCGTCGCGGGCGCATTTTTTCACGGCGATTCGTACTTTGCGGCGCGCGGTCATTTCGACTGGAAGAAGCTCAAGGCGTACGCGCTGGCCCAAGGCGGCAGTTGCCACAACATCGTTTGTTCCATGCCCGCCACCGAACCCGGGCGCCACGTTTCGTATTATCCTCTGAACTCGAACACTCTGGCGATCGCGTTCACTTCGGAAGAATTCGGCGTCAACATGATCGGCCCCAGCCAGTGGTCGAAGCACCCGCAACTGCCCGCGGATCCGGTCTGGATTTCCGCGCCGTCGTTTGCGTTCACCGATCCGAAAGGATTCCCGGCCGGCGCGCAGGCGTTTCTGAGCCCGCTCGCCCAGGCCGAACACATCACGTTCGCCGTGGGACCCGAAGGCCAACGCATGCACGTCCGCCTCGACGTGTCCTGCGCAAACGCGGAAGCCGCGGCGGGCGTCGCCCAGAAACTCACGGCGACCACGGACCTGCTCAAGAAAATGCTCGAGCGCGAGAAAATGACTCCCAATTCGAACGACCTCAGCGGAGTCCTCGTGGCTGGAACATTTTCCCAGCAGGACAATCGCGTCATCGGAAGCTGGCCGATCGAGCGCGGCTTCATCACCGCATTGGCGACCGGCAAGATTCAGTAAACGGGCTAGGGATAAAACCGCAGCAGCAGTTCGATCCGCTCCCGCGACGGATCGTCCGCCGTTCCCGTCTTCGCCTCGCGAGTCAGCGAAACTCCGCCGCTGGTCGTTTGCGGCGACGCTGAGAACACGATCGCGGCTTCAGTCGAATTGTTCGGAATATACTCGCGCCGCGTCTGTCCCGCGGTGACGTGCGAGGCGACAATCGTGTCATTTCCCGGCGAAAAGTGCATGGAAAAATATCCTTCCGCCGCAAACTTGAACGTCACGTACTGATCTTCCAGCGCGTAATCGAACGAGAATCGGGGCGCAGCGGCTTTGGCGGCGCGAAGTGCGGGAGCCGCTGGCGCGACAAATCCCTGCGCGGCTTGCTGACGCCCCCCGGCTACGAAGGGCGCGGCCTGGGTTTGAGTCTGAGGTTGAGCCTGTGGCCGGTCCTGGCTCGACTGCGATGCGCCCAGGTGTGCCGCTCCCTGCTCTCGCGCGGCGGTATCTTTTTTGACTGCATCGGCCGTTTGGCTCTTCTCGGCTTCGGCTTTCTTCGTGTCGGCGCGCTTTTCGTCGGACTCCTTGTCCGTAACCGCGTCTCTAAAAGCGCGCGTCGCGACTTTGTTCTTCGCCGGCTCCTGCCTTCGCTCCTCTGTTTTCTTGAGAACTGGCGGCGCATTTACCTCGGGAGGCGCGACCGGCGGCGCCGATTGCACCTGCGCGATCTCCACCGGCTGAGGCCGTCGATCTACAACCCACGTCACTGCGATCACGCCCGCCGCGACCGCGCCGGCCAGCGACCACACCAGCGGCCTGCGCCACCACGCCGGTTTGGGATCCGACAACGCCGCGATCAGCCGCTGCTTTGCTCCCGGCTCGTCCAGAATTTCCTTGAGCGCCTGCTCCCGCGCAAGCTGCTCGAACAAATCCTGATCGTCGAGCGCCGCCTCAAACAGCGCCTTCTTTTCCGCTTCCGTGAGCGAGCCGGTGGCGTATCCGCCGATCAATTTTTCCAGATCGTCGCGCGTCACCCGTGCATCTCCCAATCACCGCCGAGTCTTTCCATCAACTGCTTCCTGCACCGGAAATCCCAAGTGTACAGCGTGTTCAGCGACGTCACGCCCAGCTTCTTCTGGATCTCCGGAAATGTGTGCCCTTCGAGCTTCAGCCGAACCAACCGCCGGCAGCGCTCGGCCAAATCCTTCAGCGCGGCCTCGAGTTTTTCAAGCCGCTCGCGCCGTGCCGCCCGGTCGAACGGACCCTCGCCCGCGCCGGCCAGTGGAAGATCGTCGACAGAAACCTGCGTGTGCTCGCCCCGCCGGACAATTTTGCGGCGCGAACTCATCATTTTGAATCGCGCGATTTCGAGCGAAACAGGCAGCAAATCCTCCACTCGATCGAGCGCGGAATATTTCTCGTGTAAGACGAGCAGAACCTCCTGCGTCAGGTCCTCCGCGGCATCCCTCGCTATTCTGGATGCCGCGAATCGAAAAATCCTTTCGCGAAGGCGCGCCAGTATCTCGTCCCGTTCCACTCGTCCCTTTATTATCGACGAGCCCGCCTGGTAACGGTTTCCAATGATCGATTTGCCCCGCGCCTCAGCGACTTGCCACAATAGGGCCGATGCAAGTACGCGTCCTTGCTTTCGTGCTCGCCGGCGGCAAAGGCACCCGGCTCTATCCTTTGACGAAGGAACGTGCCAAACCCGCCGTGCCCTTCGGCGGACGCTATCGCATCATCGATTTCGTACTCAGCAACCTGATCAACTCAGGAATTTATTCCACTTATGTGCTGATCCAGTTCAAGAGCCAGAGCCTGCTCCAGCACCTTCGCGACGGCTGGGAAGCGGCCAGCCTGCTGAAACAGCACTTCATCATCCCCGTCCCCGCGCAGATGCGTTCGCCCGGCGAGGACTGGTATCGCGGCACCGCCGACGCCATCTATCAGAACATCAACCTGATCGAGCAGGCCGATCCGCATTTCGTGGTGATCTTCGGCGCCGACCACATCTATCGAATGAACATCCGGGAAATGCTCGAATTTCACATGCACAAGCGCGCGCAGGTGAGCATCGCGGCGATCCCCGTGCACCGCGCCCAGGCCTCGGAGTTCGGCGTCATCGAAACCACGCCGGACGGCCACATCCTGGGCTTTCATGAAAAGCGTCCCGACGCGCCCACCATGCCCGGCGATCCCGAGCGCGTCTACGCGTCCATGGGCAACTATATTTTTTCGACCAATCTTCTGGTCCGCGAACTGTACGCCGACGCGCAGAACGAAGCCAGCTCGCACGACTTCGGCCGCGACATCCTGCCGTCGCTCGTAGGCCGTACCGAAATGTACGCCTACGATTTCCAGACCAACCGCATCCCCGGCGATCCGCCGGCGCAGGAACCTTACTGGCGCGATGTCGGGACCATCGACGCCTACTACGACGCCAACATGGATCTGCGCGCCGTCACGCCCGCGCTGAACCTGTACAATCGCCAGTGGCCGCTGCGCACCGCCGGATATTCCGACGCTCCGGCGAAATTTATTTTCGACGAGCAGGGCCGCCGCGGACAGGCCATCGATTCGATCGTCGCCGGCGGCACGATTCTTTCGGGCGGCATGGTGCGCAACTCCGTGCTCGGCCGCGGCGTGCGCGTGCATTCCGGAGCGCTGGTGGAAGATTCCATTCTGTTAGACAACGTCGACATCGGCCGCCGCGCCCGTGTCCGCCGCGCGATTTTAGACAAAAACGTCCGGGTCCCCGAAGACGCCGCCATCGGATACGACCTCGATCACGACCGCGGTCTGTATCACGTCACCGAAAGCGGCATCGTCGTCGTCGAAGGCCACCGCCCGACCGTCGAAGTCGCCACGATGCGGGTGTAAGCGCGAGACATGTGGGGCCGCTTGCTAAGCGGCGAGCCGGTCGCTCGACCGGCTGCTCTTGACTTGGTAGGACAAGCCTAAGCGTCCAGTGCGACTCAGCGCCAAGCAAAAAGCCGCGCGCGGCAGCAAGCGGGCTGCCGACCCGTGGAAATCCTGACCGAGCCGTCCTGCGGCATGTCGCACCCGATCAACAACAGCCGGTCGAGCGACCGGCTCGCCGCTTGGCAAGCGGCCCCACATGCGCGCGCCTCAGTGCCGATGCCGATCCGGCATCCCGAATTTTTCCGCCGTGTTCCCCTCGAAATCGAACTCGATGACGACGGCGGCTTCTTGACCCACCACCCAGCCGTCGTGCCCCGGCTCGATCGCGATCGCTTGCGGCGCGGTGAACTCCTGCGTGCAGCCGTCGTGATACCGGATCCCGATGCTCCCGTGCGCCAGAAATCCGACGTGCGCGTGCTGGCAGAAATCCGTGCCGACCACGCCCTTCATGTGCGTCGACCATCGAAAACCCGGGGAATAAATCACCCGCTTCACGCGTCCCGCGCCCGCCGGAATGACATCCACCGCAACGCCGGCCACTTCGCGATGCTGCGCTCCTTCAATCGGTAGAAATAAGGCGTCCATGCGAGCTTTAGTCTATCCGAACCAGCCGGGTTAAGCTAGGTGATTATGTTGAACCGCCTCGCGCTGCTGTTTGCCGCCGCGTCTCTTCTGCCGGCCGCCGATTCCGTGCTCGATCACGTCTCCGCGCATGCCGACCGCTTCGGGGCTCTCTCCCGCCAGATCTGGGAATCGCCCGAACTCGGCTTTCACGAAACCAAAAGCTCCGCGCTGCTGCAGCAGGAGCTGAAGGCGAACGGCTTCGACGTACGCGCGAACGTCGCGGGAATGTCCACGGGATTCGTCGCGTCGTACGGAAGCGGAAAGCCGGTGATCGCACTGATGGGCGAGTTCGACGCCCTGCCCGGCCTCTCGCAAAAAGAATCCCCGGTGATTGACCCCGTCGTCGCCGGCGCGCCCGGCCATGGCTGCGGACACAACCTGCTCGGATCCGCGTCGGCTCTGGCCGCGGTCGCGATCAAAGAGGAAATGCAGGCCCGCGGATTGAAGGGCACGATTCGCTACTACGGCACCCCCGCCGAAGAAGGCGGCGGCGGAAAGATCTATATGCTGCACGCCGGACTTTTCAAGGATGTCGACGCCGTGCTCGCCTGGCACCCTGGCGATTCGAATCGCGTCAACATGGCCTCGCTGCTCGCCAATAATGGCGGACACTTTAAGTTTTACGGCGTCGCCTCGCACGCCGCAGCGGGACCGGAGCGCGGCCGCTCCGCGCTCGACGGCGTCATGATCATGCTCAACGCCGTCGAATTTCTGCGCGAGCACGTGCCGCAGGAAACGCGCATTCATTACATCATCACCAATGGCGGCAGCGCGCCTAACATCGTGCCTGCTTATGCGGAAGTGAATCTGGTCGCCAGAAATCCCGACGCGCAGGTCCTCAACGGAATCTGGGAGCGCATCATGGACTGTGCCCGCGCCGGCGCGCTCGCCTCCGGCACCCGCATGGAGTTCGAACAGGGCACCAACTATTCGAACGTCCTGCCCAACGACACGCTCAACGATGTGCTGGGCCGGGCCATGCAGAAATCGGGCGGCTATCAGCTCACCGCGGAAGAAAAGAAATTCGCGGCCGAGTTGCAGAAGACGCTCGGCGGTCCCGTGCGCTCGCCCGGTCCCGATAGAGTGACGACCGAAAAAACCGAAGGCGTCGGCTCCGCTTCGAGCGACGCGGGCGACGTAAGCTGGGTGGTCCCCACCGCGCAATTCACCGCGGCGACGTTCGTCCCCGGCGTCGGCGCGCACACCTGGCAAGCAGCGGCGTCGGCGGGATCGAGCATCGGCCGCAAAGGAATGGTGGTCGCCGCCCGCACGATGGCACTCGGCGCAATCGAGCTTTTCGAAAATCCGTCGGAAGTCGCCGCCGCGAAGGATTCCTTCCAGACCCGCCTGGCCGGCCGCAAATGGACCACGCGCATTCCCGCCGACGGAAAACCGCCACTCGATTACGCCACGAAGTGAATCGAGTATAATAGGTGAGTCGGCAACACTCCCCCGTTGCCGGAGATTCCCTTAACCGGGCGCGTAGCTCAACTGGCAGAGCAACTGACTCTTAATCAGTAGGTTGTAGGTTCGATTCCTACCGCGCTCACCACCTAAATACCAGTAGGACAATTAGATACGAAGGTCACCTGGCAGGCGCTTTCCGGGCGTTTCGCTTCATACAGGTCCTATATAGGTTCAGGCTAAAGAAAATTAGCGAAGGTGCGATGGTTCCCCGAGGACCGGGCGTTCGCGCCACGCCCAAGGCATTCTTCAGTCTTTTAGCGAAACCACCGATGGTAAGATCGAATGCATCCATCATCGGAGGTGTGGCAGATGAAGTCTCGGACTCTTTGTTCTGGACTGCTTGGCATTGCCCTTGCTAGTTCCGCGTTCGCGCAATCCGCGCCGGTGATGACCATGGACACGGTGATGACCGGGGCGGAGTTGCGCACAACCGGCGTCGATAGCCTGACGCCCGTGCAGCGCGCTGCTCTGGATCGCTGGTTAACTGAATACACCGTGAAGGTGGTCCGTTTTGCGGAAGGTTCGGGTACTGCTACCAGTTCCAGTTCAGGCAGCTACGCAGGGAGTGGCGGAGGTCACTGGATCAAATCCAAAGCGGACAACGGCGGGATCATCGTCCTAGAGGATGGGTCGATGTGGGGGATCAATTCGATTGACCGCATCGACACTTCGTTGTGGCTGCCCATTAGCAACGTGACGATTCTCAAGGCGAGTTCGCCCGTTGGCGATTACAAGTACATGCTGATCAATACGGACGATGGCGTGAAGGCACTTGCGAAGTATTTGGGTAAGCAATAGGAGAGAGATGGATGGCCACGATTCAGCCAGATTTGAAGTGGTACACCGAGATTAGCGCTTCAAAGAACCTCTCGCCGCGCTGTCCGTTCGCATCGGTGCATCGCTGCCCGCGCTATTACGAGAGCATCGCGCTCTTGGGTGAGGCTGGCGCGACAACATCAATGGAGCCAGAAGAGGATCAGCGTCTACTTGAGAAATGGAAACGCTCGGATCTCTGGCCAGCAACTAAGGAGCAAGCAGCTCAGATCATGGGATCGGAGGGCAAGCCGTCACACTTCTTCAATTTCTGCCCGGAGGTTTCGTTTGACGGTTTTGGATGGTTCGCGTCCCACCTTTCCTACCACGCCGATGAGATTGATGTTGACGTTGCCCATCGTAACCTTGCGGACGAAGGGGCCGCAGCGCAGGACTGGCGTTGGACCTGGAGTCTGGCAGCGCCGAGGCACTATGCGGATTGTCCGCTCTATTCGCCGTTACTCTTGGGCGTCAATGATGCAAAGACCAAGGGGCCAATCGGCTTTACTGTCTGACGCGCCGTCAGGCCAAACGCCGGGCATCCCGCAACGCTCGTAAGAAATCGTGAAGGTCCGCTCGATCCGGTGTCCATTGGGGCCGGTGCCAAAATTCGCGCACGCCCGTCACGACTCCGAACCGTTCCCGCAGGAACTCCCGGACGGACCGACGCCGGGCCTTGAGCGTGACGCGCGCCGCGTCAGCTTCCCCGCGCCGCCATAGCTCCACTGCGGCCATGTTCAAGACTTCACTCCACGTATGCCAGGCGCTCGATAGCTTCCGTTGCCCGATGCGGCCCTGTGCAATGTACAGGTCGGTGAGGCTGTCAGCAAACATAGAAAACATAGGGACGGACGAGACGTTTCCATATCGATTTCACCACAATTTCCAATTGATCCGCGTCTCCAATCCTGCCGGGTCATCCGCCCGCTTGGGGCCAATCGGCGTTTCAGCCGATTCGCCACCGCCTCGTCTGTCCCGTTGGCGAGGACTTCGCGCCACTCACCGGTCTGCGATCCGGTGGCAGCGAAAGTGGCGTTCAGGTACCGCGCAGACCGCTCGTAACGTTTTCCGTCCGCGACCGCACAACGCGTCCCAAATGCGACCAGCTTGAATTTTTTCCCTCTGCGAAATCAAGCGATTACAATCGGTACCCGGCGTGCAAATCCATGACTGCACATGGGAACGATCTCTCAGGACATCCGATTCGCATTGCGGCAGTTCATGAAACGGCCGGGATTCACCTTGACTGCCATGCTCATTCTCGCCCTCGGCCTCGGCGCGAATACGGCCATTTTCAGCGTCGTGAACGCGTTCCTGATCCGGCCCCTTCCTTATAAAGATCCCGCGCGGCTGGTGGCGGTTTACGAACGCGACGTGATCGGAACCGAGCCGTACAATAGCGTTTCCGCCGGCGCTCTCTTCGATTGGCAACGCTACGCCCACAGCTTCGAATCGATCGGCGGATATTTCAGCGGACCGATGAATCTTACGGTGCCCGGCAGCGAAGGCGCGCAGCGGGTGAACGGATGCGCGTGCTCCGCGAATATTTTTCCGATGCTCGGCGTTTCGACTCTGCTGGGACGGCCGTTCTCCGCCGACGAAGACGTCTATGCGCCGCGGCGTTTCACTCTGATCAGCTACAACCTGTGGCAGTCGCGATTCGGAGGAACCGCGGACATTCTCAAGAAGCATATTCAGGTGGATGGCGAAGACACGCAAATCATCGGCGTGATGCCGGAGGGGTTCGCGTTTCCCGCCCGCGATATCGATGTGTGGCAGCCGTTGATGACTTACATGGCTCCCGCGAAGCAGATCCGGCACGACAGCCATTACCTGCTCGCCGTCGGCCGTTTGAAGCCCGGAGTTACGGCGGACCAGGCGCGAGCGGAGATCGATGCGATCACCGCGCGCTACTACCGCGCCCATGCGGGCGAGCCGGTGGCGAAAGGCGCCAACGCCGTCCCGCTGCATCGCGGCCTGCTGGTCGACGCGGCGTATCTTTCGGGAGGCGAAATTCGAGGACCGCTGCTCATCCTGCTGGGAGCCGTGTTCGTCGTGCTGATGATCGCCTGCGTAAATGTAGCGAATCTTCTGCTGACGCGCGCCGCCGGACGCTCGCGCGAGCTTGCGGTTCGCGCCGCCATCGGAGCGACGCGCAGCCAGATCATCCGCCAGCTTCTCACCGAAAGCATCCTGCTGTCGATCGCCGGGGCTGTGCTCGGAATGCTGGCGGCCACTTCGCTCACCAACATCCTGGCCGCGCACGCGCCAGGAGCGAAATACATCCTGTCCTCGGAAGATCTTCCGGTGGATAAGATGGTTTACCTGTTCACGTTCGGAATCGCGCTCATCACCGGAGTCGCGGCAGGCCTGTTCCCCGCCCTGCAATCCTCGCGGACCGACCTGGTCCACGGACTGCGCGATTCCAGCCGGTCCTCCACCGCCAGCCGGTCGCAAGGACGATTCCGTGGCGTCCTGGTCGCCGCCGAGGTCGCCTTATCATTGATGCTTCTGGTCTCCGCGGGATTGCTGATCCGAAGTTTCGCCGAGCTGTACCGCGTGAATCCGGGCGTGCGCGTCGACCACACGTTGATGATGGGGACGTATTTCCCCAACGCCGGTTTCAAGGACCCGTCCCTGCGCGCCGCCTTCGAGCGTCAGCTTGCCGAGCGCCTCCAGAGCCTGCCCGGCGTGATCGACGCCGGCCTGGTGACGTGTCCCCCGCTCGGGGGGCACTGCAACGACCACGTGTTCACCATCGAAGGCCGCGCTGTCATCGCCGGCCAGCTCCTGGACGCGATCGCTCGCGGAACCGATGCCGGATATTTCAAGGCGGCCGGCATTCCGCTGCTGCGCGGGCGCGTCTTTACCGATCGCGACGGCACGGGCTTCGATGCGGCGCACCCGCAGACCGGCGCGCTCGTCATCAGCGAGAGCTTCCAGAAACAGTTCTTTCCGGATGAAGATCCGATCGGCAGGCATCTACACATCCGCGACCGGCGCTACGAAATCGTCGGCATCGTCGGCGACGTCCTGACCGGCCTCGACCGTAAGCCCGAGCCGACTATGTACAATCCGATCTTCGACGGCGAGGCGGACGAGATGTTTGCCGTGCTGCACACCTCGCCTGACCCGCGCGGACTGATTGCTGCGGCCCGCAACGAGATTCACCGTCTCAATCCGGAAATGGCCGTGTACGACATACAGACGATGGAAGACACGCTCGGCGTGTCCGCCGCGGACCGGCGCTTCAGCATGCTGCTCTTCAGCGCCTTCGCGGGACTCGCTGTATTCCTGGCCGCGGTCGGCGTCTACGGCGTACTTTCGTTCGCGGTCGCGCAGAGAAAGGGTGAAATCGGAATCCGCATGGCGCTGGGCGCTAGCGCGTCCGATGTCAGCCGTTTGATCCTTACACAAGGAATGAAGCCCGCATTTGCCGGAATTTTTGTGGGATTAATCGGGGCCTCGATCGCGGCGCAGGTCCTCAGAAGTCTGCTGTTCGGAGTCGCTCCCAGCGATCCAGTGACGTTTACGATCGTTCCGCTGCTGCTCGCGGCCGTCGCGGCGCTCGCGTCCTATGTGCCGGCGTGGCGCGCGGCACGCATCGATCCCACCGTCACGCTACGTGCCGAGTGATCCAAAATGGTACGCCCAGTACTCAATTGGGACATATATTTGTCCATTTTGGGTTATTTGACTCTGTTGTGAAGCCGGTTTCGCAGCTTTATTACATTCAAATTGCTTCGATCTGATTTACGAAGTGAAACCGTTAATGCCTCGACTCATTTCGGGACTCGTGCTATACCTGAATGGCACACTGTCAAGTTAACCGCAGAGCTCAGTGCAGCGGCGTTATTTGCGATTAGCTTGCCTTTTTTTCCGTTCGAAGAGACTTGTAACTGGCACGCCGGAGGTGTATCCAATGGCGTTGCAGGTATGTAGTTGGCGCGCCGGAGGTTTGTCGGGCCGGCGAGTTGAGGGGCGCTCATGATACACGGGTCGGGACCTCGCTGGTACGCTCTTTACGTGCGTTCGCGCCACGAAAAAAGCGTCAAATCGCAATTAGACGCAAAAGACAAAGAAGCTTTTCTTCCTTTGTATTCAGCCCGACACAAATGGGCGGATCGCAGTCAGACAGTTTCTCTTCCGCTTTTCCCGGGATATGTCTTCTGCCGTTTCACTCCCGCCGACCGGTCGGCCGTCATGACAACGTCGGGAATCATCGATGTCGTCAGAATTGGCACGGATCCGGCGCCGCTTCCGGAGCACGAAATCGACGCGATTCGCAGAGTGGTGAATTCCCCCTTGCTCACGGAACCCTATGCAGGACTAGCGCGTGGGCAGGAAGTCGTGGTGGTGGGCGGCCCTCTCGCCGGCATTCACGCCACCGTGACCGAGGTCAAAAAGAATCTGCGGCTGGTCCTCTCCGTCGATCTGCTGCAGCGATCCGTGCTCGTCGAAATCGAGCGCGACTGGGTGATTCCACACAACGCAGTCAAATTGGCTTGCGACATGTATGGACATACGGAGAATATTTGTCCGTCGACTTCTCAAATGATTCCGGATACTATGACTCATATGAGTCATGATGCGGAGACACCACGTTCATGCAAAGGCGCTCCTCGCCGTCCTTCTTTCTAAAACGGGCGGGTCATATCCAAGCGAGTGCGCACGTGGTTTCGACGAGACGAAGGCGCCTTGTAACCTTCCGGCTAACCGAGCCTGAGTACGAGGCCGTCAAAAAAGCGTATATGGAAAGCGGCGAACGCAGCATCTCTGAGTTCGTCCACCGGGCCGTCCTGAACGAGGTTTCACGGCAGGGAGTGGGCCGGATCACCTTTGCCGACGATCTGAATACACTGACACTCCGGCTGAAAGAGCTGGACTCATCCATACGCGAAGTCAGCGCCCGAATTTCACGGCTATTGGGGACCGAGGCGACTCCCCCCGGAGCAGATGAATGACACTTTCCCGTTATTTAACGACATTATTTACCGCACTTTATTTATCCTCGGCGATACACGCCCAAGAATCGCGCATTCGCATCGATATCGAAGAAGGCGAAGGAGCACTCAACGACGCCCGGCACGCGACGCCGCGAGCCTTGATCCTCGCCGTCCGCGACGAGATGGATCGCCCTGTTTCCGGCGTCAAAGTTACTTTGACGGCGCCCTATTCCGGACCCGGCGTGATCTTTCCGGGCGGCGCCCGCACCTGGACCGGCACCACCGACGCCGAAGGCCGCGTCGCGGTGCAAGGCGTGATCCCCAACAAGATCGAAGGACGCTTTGTGATTCGCGCGACGGCGGAATTTCAAGGCCAGGAAGCCATGGGGACCATTGCGGAGACCAATACGCTGGCGGCGGAGATCCCACAGGGCGGACACAAAAGCAAGAAGACGCTGATCATTCTTGCGATCGCCGGCGGCGCGGGCGCGGGGATCGCTGTCGCGATGAGCGGCGGCAAGAGTTCCACCCCGGTGATCGCACCGGCGGCCACCACGCTCGGAATTTCCGGAATCAGCGTCGGAGGTCCGCGATGATCCGCCTGCTCTTCCTCCTGACGGTCGGCGCGGCATGGGCGCAATCCGGAATGACCGGGTATGTCGCGGGATTTTTATCGGATGCGCGCTCCGGCTCGGTTCGGCCGATCTACGGGATGCCCGGCGCCCAGACCCTCGGCCCACGGCTTTCGGGGATTGCGCGCATCGATAAATTCGCAGCGTCGGAAACGAATGACTTCGCGGTGGCGATCGCCGGTAACCGGCACGTAGTCGTACTGCAGAATCTTCGCCGCGGCACCATCGACACCCGGGATACGGGGCTCGTGATTTCCGATCCGGATTCGCTGGTGCTGAGCGGAAGTTTCGCCGCGGCGCGCGACGATGCCGGAATCGTCGTGATCGGCGGCCTTCCGCAAGCCGCGGCCCAGGCTGCGAAATTCGATCTTCCGGTCGCCTCGCCGAAGTTCTTGAGCCTGGCGATCGACGCCGATCATCAACGCCTGCTCGCCGCGGTCGGCGACGGCGTGACCGGCGGAATTTATAGCCGCACATGGACTAGTCCGGATGCCTGGCATCTAATGCGGTCCGTGGGTTCGCCGCAGTCGCTGATTTTGCTTCCCGGCGGCGATCAGGCCGTGTACCTGGATTCCTCCGCGCCCGCGCTGTGGCTGGTCAGCGGGCTGAACTCAGGAAACGCCGCCGCAGCGATGCTCGCATCCGAGACCGACGGAGTCACTGCTTCCGCGAAGCTTCTCTATTTCGATTCCATCCGGCGAGTGGCAATGGCCGCCGGACCGCGCCTGGCGCTGTTCGATCCGCTACGCGGCGAGGGACCTTCCTCCATCGATTTGCCCGCCGCCATGACACGGTTCGAACGCGCCGGCGCGGACTTTGTCATTCTCGATCAGCCTGCCGCCAGCGCAACTCTTATGTTGGACATTCATTCCACACCATTCGTGTACTTCGTACCCGCGGCCTGTGACGCGCGGGTCGATCGGAGCCGGCACACGTGTCCTGGAACAGCTTCAAATCAATAACTCTGGCGCTCGCAATCGCCGCCGCGTGCGGCTACGCGCAGCCGAATACAGCCCCCGTTTTCACGTTCAGTTATCGAACGCCCGGGCAGTCGACGCCGGTCTTCGTTTCCCCCAACGGGACGATTACCGCGCCCGATACGCTGGTGGGTTCGGCCAGCACCATCACCATCACCGTGCAGAACGCAACGGCGGGAAGCGCGACGGCCGGCGTCGCGGTCACGGGCCAGGCCTTTTCGACGGCAGCCGCCTCGATCGCACTCCCCTCGGCCGCGGCGACGTCTTTCGACGTGAAATTCGCGCCATCGGGTTCCGGCCTGACGTTCGGAACACTGACGATCCAGGGCTCGGCTGCGACGGAGTCGTTCGTTTATACGTTTTACCTGGCGGGGTCGGGCACGGCTCCACAGCTTCAAGCGAGTTACTCCGTGCCCGGAGGAAACCAGACGGCGCTTCCCTCGGGAGGCACGCTCGCGTTTCCAGCCACCGCCGTCGGAACCACAACGTCGGCGACAGTGACCATCGTAAACCGGGGCAACGGACCCGGAAGCGTCGACGCAATCTCGTTGACGGGCGGATTTCAACTCTCCGGCGCACCGCTGCTGCCTGCAGCGATCGCGCCGGGAGCGAATGTGCAGTTCTCCGTCTCCTTCACGCCGGGCTCCACGGCTGCCGTGAGCGGACAACTGCACGTTCGCTGGGACGGCGAATCGCAGGATCGCGTTTTCGCGATCACCGGAAGCGGCCTCACGGCGTCCTGGCAGTACAGCGCGACATCGTCCGGCACCACGGTGTCGGTCGCGCCGAACGGAACGATTCAGGCTGCGCAGACCAGTCTTCCGGCGTCTTCGAAGTTTACGGTGCAAATCTCGAATAGCGGCAATCAGGCCGGCCAAATCAGCAACATTCAGGTGAGCGGCGCGGCGTATTCTCTGGCGGATGCGCCGCCGCTACCCGCGAAAGTTCAGCAGGGCGATAGCGTCGCGATCACGATTACATTCACGCCGCAAGGTCCTGGAAATAATCCGGGAACCCTGACCATCGACAGCGCGCGCTTCACGCTCGCGGGAACGGGCGTGGGGTCGTCGATTCAGAGTTCTTTCACCCTGGGGTCGAGCGTCACGCCGCTGACCCCCAATGCGACCATCACGTTTCCGAATACTTCGGTGGGAGCCAACAGCAAAGGCACCATTCAGATCCAGAACGCGGGCAACAGCGCGGGAACCGTGAACGCGATCAGCATCACGGGCGCGGGCTTTACCATTCCCGATGCGCCCCCACTTCCGCTCACTCTGGCCCCGAGCCAAGCCGCGACGTTCAGCATCGTGTTCACGCCGTCGGCGGTCGGATCGCAATCCGGGACATTGCAGATTGACGGCGCGGCGTTCGCGCTGCGCGGCGTCGGGAATCAGCCTCCTTCGCTCGGGACGATCACCATCTCAGGACCGGGCGCGCAAACCACGGCGATGCAGCAATCGAGCGTCCGCATTTCGCTCGGGCAGCCCTATCCTCTGGCGCTCAGCGGGACGCTCACGCTGTCCTTCACGTCGAGCGCGTTTGCAAACGATCCTTCGGTGCAGTTCGCCTCCGGCGGCACGACGGTCGCGTTCACGATTCCGGCCAATTCATCCGACGCCGTGTTCGGCTCGCAGGGGAACAGCGCGCTGTTTCAGACCGGATCCGTCGCGGGAACCATCATCTTTACCGCCGCGCTCGCCGCGGCCAGCGTGGATGTAACGCCCAGCCCCGCCCCGTCGATGAGCGTCGTGGTTCCGGCGGCGGCGCCGCAGCTTCGGGCGGTCCAGATCGGGACCAGAACGTCGAGCAGCTTCGAGCTTCTCATCAGCGGATACGCGCCCACGCGCAGCATTTCGCAATTGCAGCTTCAATTCACTCCCAAAGCCGGCGTGAATCTGGGAACCACGTCGCTTTCCAGCAGCGTCGACCAGGCGTTCACGGCCTGGTATCAAAGCGCCGCTTCGGCATCGTTCGGAAGCCAGTTTACGATCTCCGTGATCGTCAACGTGACGGGAGATCCCAGCGCGGTGCAGTCGGTGACTGCGTCGCTCTCGAACTCGCTCGGATCCAGCAATTCCGTCACGGCCTCGCTTCAATAATTTCCTGAGAAGGTGCTATGTTGTCTCGCTTTATTTCCGCACTCATTTTTTCCGGACTGTGCGCGGTCGCGGCGATCGCGCAGGCTCCGAAAGTTCCCTCGCAGGCCGTCGACTTTGCGCCGCGCAAGCAGTTGATCGGCCCGGAGGACACCATCACGATCTCCGCCTTGTACGCGGACGAGTTAAACAAGCCGTGGCGCGTGGGGATTTCGGGCGATGTGAGCCTTCCCTTGGTCGGGCGGGTGCACGTCGCCGGGCTGACCGTCGAGGAAGCCGAGCGCGTCATCGCCGCGCGGATGCGCAAGTACTACCGCGACCCGCAGGTCAGCGTCTTCATCTCCGAATCGCGTAGCGAGCCGATCACCGTGATTGGAGCCGTCGAAAAACCTGGGACGCTGCAACTGAAAGGAAACACCACGCTGTTCGACGCGCTGGCCGAAGCGGGCGGTCCCAAGACGGAAGCGACCGGGGTGACCCTGAGCCGGCCCGTGAATCAGGGCGAAATTCCCTGGCCGGACAAGCGCAGCGACGGCAAAGTCACCACCGTGGACGTTCCCGTCAGCGACGTGATGACCCGCCGCGGCGGCGCCGCTTCGCTCGAGATCAGGCCTTACGATGTCGTCAATGTCACCGGATCCAAGCAGCAGCGGCTGGTGACCGTGGCGGGCGAAGTCGTGCGACCCGGAGTGGTGGAACTGGTCACGCAGGACTCGGTTTCCATCGCGAAGATCATCGCCATGGCCGGCGGCCTCAGCCACACCGCCGCGGCAAAACACACGATGATTTATCACGTCAACGACCAGGGGATCAAAACTTCCTCCGCCTACGTCGACCTGAACAAAATCCTGGCGGGCAAAGTGAAGGACATCGAATTGAGCCCGGGCGACATCGTCATCGTGCCGACCAGCCAGATCATGTCGTATGTGCAGGCCGCCGGAGTGTCGGCGGTCACCACGGGCGTGTATCTGCTCGGGAAGATTTGAGGTTTTGCCATGATGCCGATACAAAGTCCGATTCCCAATCCGGCGGGCGCGCCGCATGGCAGAGTGGCGCAGCGCAATCGCGTCATTTACGTGGAGCCGGCGCGGCAGCCTCACACCGAGCCGCTGGGCAACGCCTGGATGAGGTATGTGCGCTCGCTGCATCGCAGCAAACTCGCCGTCATTCTACTGGCGGTGAGCGGATGCGTCGCCGGGCTCAGCATCACCGTTTCCGAGTTCACGCGCTACCCGGCGCATTCCTCGCTTGAAATCGTGGGCGCCAATGCCGATCTGCTGAACACGCGGCAGTTGAATCCGGAAGCCGACGATTCCAACTCCGACACCTATCTCACCGCGCAGGTCCGCATTCTGCAAGGCAAATCGATGGCGACCCGCGCGCTGAAAAAGCTGGACGCGAAGAGCCGGGAATCGATGATCGTGGCCGATCCGGCGATCGATCAGATCAAGCGGTGGCTGAAGCGCCCGATGCCTTCGATCGAGCAGCAGCGCGAAGATGCCGCGGCGGCGACGGCCAAAAGCCTGACCGTTCGCGCGGCGCCCGGCAGCCGCATTATCGAGCTTTCCTGCCAGTCCTCCGATCCGCAGTTTGCGGCGGACTTTCTCAACGCCATCGCGTCGGAATACGTGGAGCAGACTTTCGAGCTTCGCGATTCCTCGCGAAAGCGGACCGAAGACTGGCTCGCCCAGCAACTCGACCTGCTGCGCCGCAACCTGGCCGATTCGGAAACGCAGCTCCAGCTTTACGCCACGAACAAAAAGCTGGAGTTTACTTCCGACAAAGACGACGTGGCGATGCTGCGGCTGCGCGACCTGCAACAGCAGCTTTCGCGGGCACAGGACGAGCGCGTCGCGGCTCAATCCGAATATTCCGTGGCGCAGCAGTCGGTCGCCGACTCCGTCCCGCAGGTTCTTTCCAACGAACGGCTGAGCGGATATCAGCAGCGGCTGACCGAATTGCGCCGCGAGCTTGCCGAAGCGAGCGCCACCATGACGCCGGAGCATCCCACGATTCGCCGCCTGGAGGCGCAGGTGGAGCAGATGAACGGCGCGCTCAAAAGCGAGCGGGTCAGCATTCTGAACGGCATCGCCAACCGTTACCAGGCGGCGCTCAAGCGCGAGAGCCTGCTGAAGGGCGCTTATGCCGACCAGAGCCGCGTGGTCGCGGGCCAGTCGGCCAATACGATCGGATACGACATTATCAAGCGCGAAGTCGAAACGAACCGCACCCTGTACGAATCGATGCTGCAGCGCGTCAAGGAAGCGAATATCGCCTGGACGCTGCGCGCCACGCAGGTGCGGACTATCGAACCCGCTGAACCGAGTGTCGCCGCAAGCCAACCGCCGCTCATGGCCAACGGGGCCGCGGGTCTTGCAGGAGGCCTTATCCTGGCGATTCTGCTTGTTCTGGGCCGCATGAAAGTGGACCAGAATATTCGGGGTCCCGGCGACACCCAAGCCTATCTGCGGCTCCCGGAGCTGGGCGTGATTCCGTCGCTTTCCGCCGACCGCGCCGCCGAAGCCGCACTGTCGCGCCCCATCAAGGGATTGCTGAACATCGGCGAGTTATCGACCGGCGCGAAAGAGGAAGTCGGCCTGGTGACGTGGCAGCGCAAGCCGTCGATGCTGGCGGAATCGTTTCGATCGACACTCACGTCGCTGCTTTGTCTCGAAGCCCACGGCCAGAGTCAGCGCCTTCTGGTGGTCACCAGTCCCGGCGCGAGCGAAGGAAAAACGATTGTCACCAGCAACCTGGCGATCGCGCTGGCGGAGAGTAAACACCGGGTTCTGCTGATCGACGCCGACATGCGCCGGCCGCGCCTTCACAAGATTCTCAACGTCGGCAACAACTGGGGGCTCAGCGACTTACTGAATGAACCGACGTCGCTCGAGAACTGGCCGATCGATGCTTTAGTCAGAAAGACAGAGATCCCCAACGTGTTCCTGCTGCCCAGTGGTCCGGCTCTTGCGCATGTCGCGGGATTGCTCTATTCGGAACGGATGATCGAACTGTTGCGAAAATTTCGAGGCGCTTTCGACTATGTGCTGCTCGACACACCGCCGATTCTTTCCGTCGCCGACGCGCGCGTGCTGAGCCGCCTGGCCGATGGCGTGATCCTGGTGGTGCGTGCCGGACAAACCGGCCGCCAGACGGCGTCGGTGGCGGCGCAGAGATTGGCCGAAGACGGGACGCCGGTGCTCGGCACGGTTCTGAACGACTGGAACCCGGCGGAAAGCGTGTATTACTCCTACAGCTATTTCGTTCCGCACAACGGGAAGCAAGCGAGCTGATATGAGCACCTACGCAGTCACGGGAGTGGCCGGATTCATCGGATCGTCGGTGGCGGAGCAACTGCTCTCAGAGGGCCACTCGGTGATCGGCATCGACAATCTGAACGATGCCTACGATGTCCGGCTGAAGTGCTGGCGGCTGGAGCGGATGCAGCACTGCTCGCGGATGCGCTTCCATCGCGCCGATGTGAGCGACCGCAAGCAGGTTGAGGCAGTTTTCGAGGAGAACGGCCCGGTGGACGCCGTCCTCAACCTGGCGGCGCGGGCCGGCGTGCGGGCGAGCGTGGAGAATCCGCATGCTTACGTCGAAACCAACGTGACGGGAACGCTGAATCTTCTGGACGCCTGCCGGACGCGCGGAATCGGAAAATTCGTTCTGGCATCGACATCGAGCGTTTACGGATCCTGCAATACGCCTCCGTACCGCGAAGACGACGTGACGGATCGTCCATGTTCGCCGTACGCCGCCACGAAGAAAGCGGCGGAGGCGCTGTGCCATTCCTACCACCATCTGTATGGAATCGACGTCACGGTGCTGCGTTATTTTTCGGTGTACGGTCCGGCAGGGCGTCCGGATATGAGCCCGTTTCGGTTCGTGCAATGGATCAGCGAAGGAAGACCGGTGACGGTTTATGGCGACGGAACGCAACTGCGCGACTTCACGTACGTGACCGACGTCGCGCGCGGGACGGTCGCGTCGGCCGGCCTGAAGGGCTGGCAGGTGCTGAATCTGGGCGGCGGCTGTCCGGTTCCGCTGCATGAATTGATCGGCGCGGTGGAGCAGGAAGTGGGCCGGCGGGCGATCATCGTCAGACAACCGGGACACGCGGCCGATCCGCGCGCGACCCATGCGGACTATGGCCGCGCACAGGAGCAGCTTTCCTGGGAGCCGCTGGTTCCTTTTCGCGAAGGGGTGCGCAACATCGTGGCCTGGTATCAGGCGAATCGCGATTGGGCGCGCACGATCGTGACGGATTGAAGCATGTCGAGGCGCCTTCAAATCGTCGCGCTGATCTGCCTGACGGGAATCGTGTTCAGCTGGTTCGCGTGGCCGGCGGCTCCGCTGCGTGCGGCCGATACGCGCGAGTATCTGGAAGTCGCGCGCGACCTGGCCGACGGACGCATCGATCAGCTTCATGAGCGCACGCCGGGGTTTCCGTTGCTGCTTTTGATGACGGGATCGGCCGCGCAGCTCTCGCGGCCGCTGTTTGCGGTTCTGCTCACGATGCACGCCGCGGCCGTTCTGATGATCTCGGAATGTCTTACGCTTTCGACCGCCGGAGCCGCGGGATTTGCGGCACTGCTGTGGCTGCCGCCATTCAGCTCGGCGGCGGCGTATGCGATGACCGAAATTCCCGCGGAGTTCGCGCTCGCGGCCGCGTTCTTCGCGTTGTGGCGATACCGGCGGACGCGCCGCATGTTGTGGATCGCGGCGGCGGCAGCGGCGATCATCGCGGCGGCGGCGATCCGCCCGACCTATCTGCTGCTGAGCGTCCCCATCGCTTTGTGGGCAGGAATGATGCATGTCCGTCGAAGCGCGGCGCTGGTATTGGGATTGGCGCCGATCGCGGCGATGATCGCGTACTGCGGATTCAACCTGGCGCGCTTCGGGTACTTCGGGGTGAGTCCGAAGATGGGCTTCAGCCTTTCGACGCGCACGTTGCGGGTTCTGGAGCGGATTCCGGACAGCGACGCGACGGAGCGCGAAATGCTGATCCGCGCACGCGACGCGAGCCTGGTGCGGCGCGGCAGCTCCCATACAGGAGTCGAATTTATCTGGGAAGGCGTGCTCGATCAACTCGCCGCGGAGGGGCATGCTTCGCGCGTGGATCTTTCGCGCTACATGATGCGGGTGAATGAGAGGCTGATCGCGGCGGCTCCGCTGGACTACCTGCTGGAATGCGCGCGATCGGCGGCGGGCTACTGGTTTCCGCATACGAGTCCGGCGGCGCTGTTCGTATCGCGACGGCTGCAGTTCATGTGGGCCGCGATTGAAGTGGCCATGGCTGTGCTGTTCTTCTTCCAGCTCTGGGTGATCGGGGGAGGCGCGCTGCTGGCGCTGCTGGTGGGATCGACGGCGCCGCGAGTGGACTGGTTCTTCTACGGGATGGCCGCCGTGATCGTGCTGTACACGATGGTGGTGTCGTGCATGGTGGAGGTGGGCGATCCGCGCTACCGCATGCCCACCGATATCTTTGCGCTGTTCATGATTTTTAGCGGCGCGAACGCGCTGCGCCGGTCGCGGAGACTGAAGATCGTTTCCTCCGAACCGGCTTTGTCTCTCAGCTTATGAGCACGATTCAACCTCCCGCCGAATTCGACCGGGTCTGGCGCGTCCAGCCGTCCAAGGGCTGGCTGTCGTTGAAGCTCGGCGAACTGTGGGAATATCGCGAGCTGCTGTTTTTCCTGACGTGGCGGGATATCAAGATCCGCTACAAACAAACCGCGCTGGGGGCTGCGTGGGCCGCGCTGCAGCCGCTGCTGACGATGGCCGTGTTCAGCCTGTTCTTCGGACGGCTGGCCAAGGTCCCTTCGGACGGGATTCCCTATCCGCTGTTTTCGTTCAGCGCGCTGGTGCCGTGGACGTTCTTCACCTACGGATTGACGCAAGCTTCGACGAGCCTTACCGGAAACACGAATCTTCTGACCAAGGTCTATTTCCCGCGACTGGCGATTCCGATCGGGACGGTGCTTTCGGGCGCGGTGGATCTGCTGATCGGGCTGGTACTGGTGTTCGGCATGACGGCGATCTATCGGGTTCCGCCGACGTGGCATCTGCTGTGGCTGCCGTTGTTCATGGCGATGGCGGCGGTGGCCTCGCTGGGCGCGGGACTCTGGCTTTCGGCGTTGAACGTCGAATATCGCGACGTTCGCTACGTGGTGCCGTTTCTCAGCCAGTTCTGGATGTTCGCGACGCCGATCGCTTATTCGAGCAGCCTGCTGCATGAGCCGTGGCGGACGCTGTACGGGATCAATCCGATGGTGGGCGTGGTGGACGGATTTCGCTGGGCGATTCTGGGCCGGGGCGCGGCGCCGGGGATTTCCACCGTGATTTCGGGATGTGTGGGCGTGGCGCTGGCCGTCGGAGGCGCGTTTTATTTCCGCCGCATGGAGCGAACTTTTGCGGACCGCATTTGATACGGGATTGGGGATCCCGGAGCGCTGCATCGTGGTGGGCGAGGTCGCGCAGGCGCACGACGGCAGCCTGGGCGCGGCGCATGCCTACATCGATGCGATCGCCGATGCGGGTGCGGACGCGGTGAAGTTTCAGACGCACATCGCCGAAGCGGAAAGCTCCGCGCTGGAACCGTGGCGAACCAAATTCTCGCTTCAGGACGAGACGCGGTTCGATTACTGGCGGCGGATGGAGTTCGCCGCAGAACAATGGGCCGGGCTGAAGGCGCACACCGAAGATCGCGGACTGCTGTTCTTGAGTTCTCCCTTTTCGATCGAGGCGGCGGATCTGCTGGCGCGCATCGGGATCCGGGCATGGAAGATCGCATCGGGCGAGGCGGGCAATACACTGCTGTTGCGGCGCATCGCTGAGACGGGGCTGCCGGTGATCGTGTCGACGGGCATGAGCGCGCTTTCCGAAACCGATCAGGCAGTGGCGCTGTTTCGATCGGGCGGGATTCCGGTGACGGTCCTGCAATGCACGTCGGCGTACCCGTGCGCGCCGGAACATCTGGGGCTGAATCTGTTGGACCGGTTTCGCGAGCGTTACCGCTGCGCGGTGGGGCTTTCCGATCACAGCGGCACGATTTTCGCGGGACTCGCGGCGTGCGCACTAGGAGCCCAGATGGTCGAGGTGCATGTCACGTTCAGCCGCGACTGTTTCGGTCCGGATGTTCCCGCATCGATCACGACCGGCGAATTGAAGACTCTGGTGGAGGGCGTGCGATTTATCGGGAAGGCGACGGGAAGCTCGGTCGAAAAGGACGCGCTCACGTCGGAGCTGGATCCGGTGCGGCGGATTTTCACCAAGAGCCTGACGTTCCGCTGCGATCTGCCGGAAGGAACGCGGCTCAGCGCGGATCATTTTTCGGCGAAAAAGCCCGGAACGGGGATTCCGGTGGAGCGGGTGGATCGACTCGTAGGCCGCAGTTTGCGGCGCGCCGTGAAGCTCGGCGCATTTGTTGTGGAAGATGACGTCCTGCCCGGTTGAAGAGCGGTTTTCATTTGCGGCCTGCCGGCCCGGCGATCGCGCGGAGTTTCGCGCCGCGATCACCGCAGACGATGTCGATGGGTTCGCGCGCGTTTCAGGCGATGACAATCCGCTGCACATGGACGAAGGGTTTGCGCGGCTCAGGAATTTTCGCGGCCGCGTGGTGCACGGGATGCTGGTGGCCAGCTATGTCTCGCGCATGGTCGGGACACAGCTTCCCGGGCCGGGCGCGCTGTGGGCCAGCCAGACGTTCGAGTGGCGCAAGCCGGTGTTCATCGGCGATGTGCTCGACTTCGTGGTCGAGGTGATCCACAAGTCGCAGGCGGGACGCACGCTGAAGCTTCAAGTGAACGTAACGAATCAGCACGAGGAAACGGTGATGACGGGCAATGGAATTGTGACCCTGCCGGAGCCGGCGATCCGGCGCGAAAGCCGCGGCGTGGCGGAGCAAGTGGCGCTGGTGACCGGAGCGTCGCGAGGGATCGGCGCGGCGGTGGCGCGAGCGCTGGCGCGCGACGGGGCGAAAGTGCTGATCAACTATCGCGAATCGTCGGCGGAGGCGCAGGCGCTTGAAAACGAGATTCACGCGGCGGGCGGAGAGGCGATGGCGATGGCGGGCGATGTGCGGGACGCGGAATCGATCGAAAAACTGGTGCACGCGGCGGAACATCGCTTCGAGGCTCCCATCGCGATGCTGATCAACAACGCCGGCGCTTTCTCGCTTTCAAAACCGTTCGGAGAGCTGCACTGGAGGGATTGCCAGGAAGCGATCGACATTGCGGTGCGAGGCGCGTTTCAGTGCTGCCAGGCCGTGCTGCCGGCAATGCTCGAGCGGAAGTCGGGAAGAATCGTCAACATCGGATGCGCGGTGGAAAGAATGCCGAACCTGACGGCGCTCGCCATGGCGAAGGGCGCACTGCGGGCGCTGACGCAATCGCTTTCGGAAGAATTGGGGCCGGCGGGAATCCGGGTCAACATGGTTTCGCCCGGCGTGACGGAGACGGACTCGATGGCGGCGATTCCGGAGCGGCAGCGAAAACTTCGCGCCTTGCAGAATCCGCTGCGACGGCTGGCGTCGGCGGACGATATTGCGGCGGCGGTCGTATTTTTGTGCGGCGCGGGCGGGGATTATCTCAACGGAGTCGAGATTCCGGTGAACGGCGGAGCCAGAGCGTGACGGATCCGAGAGTCCAGATCGACGAACAAATCGCGGCGGGGCGTTACGGCGAAGCGTCGGCGGCGCTCGAAGCGTTGTGGCGGGAAAAACCGTCGATGCTGTCGGTCAGCTTTGTGGAATCGCGAGTGCGGCGGATGGCGGACCGGGTTCCGTTGACGGCGTGCCGCATGTTCTTCCTGAGGTCGTTCACTGTGGAACCGCTGCTGCCGTTCTTCAAGACGGAAGCGCTGCTTGCCGGGATCGACGTGACCGCGGAGTGCGGGCAGTTTGGAGCGTACACGCAAGAGAGCATGGATCCCGAGAGCGCGCTGTATCGCTTCCGGCCCGACGTCGTGTTTCTTGCCGTGCATCTGCGCAGCGTGGCGCCGGAGTTGTGGGAAGGCGGCGAGGCGCCGGCTCGCGACGAGGTGATCGAACGAACGGCGGGCGCTGTGAGGAACTGCGTCGAGCAGGTGCGGCAGCGCTGCGGGGCGCACATCGTGATTCAGAATTTCGATTGTCCCGCCGACGCGCCGGACGGGTTGCTGGGCGACCAGAGCGGCGCGTTTCATCTGGTCCGCGCGGCGAACGAAGCGTTGAAAGCGGCGGCGCAGGCGACCAGGGGCTGTTATGTCCTCGACTACGATCGCTTCACGTCGACAGTGGGGCGCGGTCATCTGAACGACGAGCGCAAATGGCTGACCACGCGATTGCCTGTACGCGCGGAATTGATTCCAGCGCTGGCGCGCGAGTGGGCACGGTTCCTGCGGCCGCTGACCGGCAAGACCTGCAAAGTCCTGGCGACGGATCTCGACAATACATTGTGGCGCGGCGTGCTGGGGGAGGATGGGGCGGACCGGTTGCAGATGGATGCGGAATATCCCGGCGCATCGTATCGCGCGGTGCAGCGCGCGCTGAAGGACCTGGTGCGGCGCGGCGTCATTCTCGCGGTGGTCAGCAAGAACAATCCGGACGAGGCCATGGCCGTGCTGAATCATCATCCGGACATGCTGCTCCGCAGCGGCGATTTTTCCGCGCTGCGGATCAACTGGAACGACAAGCCGGCCAATCTGCGTGAGATCGCTCGGGAGCTGAATGTGGGGCTCGATTCGATCGCGTTTCTCGACGACAATCCGGCGGAGCGAACGCGGGTCCGGGCAGAACTGCCGGAGGTGAAGGTGATCGAGTGGCCCGGAGACGCTCTGGATGCGCCGCGGACGATTCGGGAATGCGGGTTGTTCGAGCGCCTGTGGCTTTCCGCCGAGGATCGCGAACGGCAGACACTGTATGCGCAGCAGCGCGAGCGCGCGGAACTGGCGGGACAGGCGGGCTCGCTCGAGGAGTTTTATTTCAGCCTCCAGCAGCGGGTGACGTTTGAGCCGGTGAATGCACGGACGTTGCAGCGGGCGGCGCAGCTCACCCAGAAGACGAATCAATTCAACCTGACGACGCGCCGCTGCAGCGAACAGGAAATCGCCGCGCTGATGGACGACCCGGGCTGGATGATGGCGACGGCCAGCGTCGTGGACCGGTTCGGAGACAACGGGATCACCGGCCTGGTGATGGCGAAATTCGAGGACGGCGCCTGCCGGATCGAAACTTTCCTGCTGAGCTGCCGGGTGATCGGGCGAACGGTGGAGACGGCGATGCTCGCGGCGGTGGAGCAGATCTGCGCACGGCGCGGCGCCCGGGAGATCCGAGGCTGGTTTATTCCGACGCCGAAAAATGCGCCGGCGCGCGGGATGTATGCGGCGCATGGATTCGAATGCATCGAGGAAGTGGAAGGGCGGGAGCTGTGGTCGCGCGCGGCGGCGAACGGCAAGGCGGCGCCGGCCTGGATTCAACTGACCATCGAGGAGAAATTGCTGACCAGTGACCAGTTATTCGCTAGTGCTTGAGCGCGTCAAGGCCGTGGTGGCCGAGACCTTCCAGTTACCGGTGGAGGAGGTGTCGGAGGCGTCCTCGCCGGACAGCATCCCGGCGTGGGACTCGCTGCAACACCTGATGCTGGTGGTAGGGCTGGAACAGGAGTTCGCGGTGGAGTTTTCGCCCGAAGAAGTGGAAGAACTGGCGACGGTGGAACTGATCGCCGAACTGCTGGTGGAAAAACAGGAATCCAGGGCCGCTTGATGAGTGTCGAATTTGTTCGCGCGGGCACCGGCCAGTACCAGGAGATCGCCGATTTCCTGCATTCTTACTGGGCGGAAAATCATGCGTACACGCGCGACCGCCGCCTGTTCGAATGGACTTTCCGCAACGGATATCGCACCGAGCCGAGTGAATACAGCATCATGCTGGCGCGCGAAAGCGGACAGATTGTCGGAATGCTGGGCGGCATCCCGTTCGAGCTGACGCGCATGGGGCAGAAGCACGATGCGGTGTGGATCGTGAATTACGTCATGCGGCCCGACCAGCGGCGCGGCGCGACGGCTCTGAAATTGATGGGCACCTGGCGCGGCGATCCGTACGCGGCGACGATCGCGTTCGGAATCAATCCCGCGACGGCGGCGGTTTATCAGGTTCTGCACGGCGAGGTCCTGCCTCCGATTCCGCGCTATCTCGCGGTGCTGCCGGGATGCGCGGAGCGGATGGCCTCGCTGATCGCGCTGGCGCAGCCGGAGTGGGATGCCGCGCGCGTCCGCGATCTGGCGGCGTCCTTTGAAACCGCGATCGATACGGACGAGGCTTGCGCGCTGGTCCGCGAGCTGCCGCGGGACTGGGATGAAAAGAGCTGGCCCAAATTCGAGCAGGGCATGATCGGCGCGTCGCGCTCGGCGTCGTATCTCGACTGGCGCTATCTGCGCCACCCGGCTTTTTCGTATCGCATTCTGACCGCGGCGGGGGAAGAGTCCGACGGATTGCTGATCTGGCGGCTGGAAGAGATCCGGCATAAGGATCACGTGGTGGACCGCATCGGAAGGATCGTGGAGTTCATGCCGACGTCGCAGGAGAATGCGCGGCTGCTGCTGGCTGCGCTGGCGCGCGATCTGCAAAGCTGCTATGCGCTGGGCGCGGACTATTATTCATATCACGGTCCGACGGGTGTGTGGATCCGCGCCTGCGGAATGAGGTCGTGCCAGTCGCATCCGGACGGCGAGTCGCTGCCGGCGCGTTTTCAGCCCCTCGACGGGCGCGGCGGAGGCATCATGGCGGCGATGTTCCGATCCTCTACGCTGCCTGCGCTGAAGTCCGGAGACGATTGCGCGTGGTACTGGACGAAATCGGATTCCGATCAGGACCGTCCCCGCTAAGATGACACCCGTACTTCGCATCGCGACTTATCACTACGTTCGGGACGTGGCGGGAACGGAGTGGGAGAATCTCAAAGTCCTCAGCACGGCGGAGTTCGCGCGGCAGATCGACTATTGCGCGGAAACATTCGAGGTGGTCTCGCTTGACCGGGCGCTGGATTTTCTGCAAGGGCGGTATGCGGCGTCGCGCGATCTGTGTCTGCTGGCGTTCGACGACGGGCTGCGCGAACACTTTGCGATTGCCGCGATGCTGCGCGACAGAAATCTTTCCGCGGCGTTCTTCCCGATCACGTCGTGCCTCGACCAGGAAACGGTGGCGGCGGTTCACCAGAATCATTTGTTGATGGCCCGGCTGGGAGTGCGCGTGTATCGCAGGAAATTCATGGACCGTCTGAACGATATTTTTCCGGATTTTCCGGCGGAGTTGCCCGATCCGGAGATCGCGGCCCGCACCTATCGATGGGACGATCGCGAGACCGCGGAATTCAAGTATCTGTTCAATTTCGCGCTTCCGGCGGCGGTGCAGGAACGGGTGGTCGCGGCGGTGTTTCGTGAATCGATCGGCGCGCAGGCCGAAGCGGCGCGCGAATTGTACCTGTCCTGGAGCGACTTGAAAGAGATGCGGTCGTGGGGCATGACGATCGGCGGGCATACGCACACGCATCGCGCGCTGTCGCGATTGTCGCCAGCGGAGATGAAGCGGGAACTGGCTACGTGCCGGCGCCTGCTGGATCAAAACCTGCTGGAAAAAGACATGGAACCGCAGCGCAACTGGCCGTTTTCGTTCCCCTTCGGGAAGCGCGATTCGTATACGCGGGAAACGATCGAAGAACTGCGGCGGCTGAATTTTCACTGCGCGCTGACGACGCAGGACGGGGGAAACGCTCCCGGTGCGGACCTGTTTCAACTTCGCCGCACCGATTGCCGCGACATTCCTTCCTGCGCGCCGTTGAGCGCGTCGAGGGCCTGACTTATGACACCTACGCCCAAACGGCGACGACGGAAGATTT
>JAIQFJ010000020.1 GCA_020073325.1 Terriglobia bacterium
CTTGGCGTTCCTTCGAGGCTGTGGAGTTCGCTACCCTCGCATGGGTCGACTGGTTCAATCATCGCCGGCTGATGGGGCCGATTGGCAACATCCCGCCGGCCGAAGCGGAACAACGTTACTACGCCTCGCTGGAACGGCCAGCCTTGGTGGCGTAACTCAGATCAACACGCCTCCGGTAAACCCGGGGCGGTTCAGTTGACGGCTTCACACCGGCGTGACTGTTCCAGGCGTCTCCTTCTATGCTGATGGGTTTCCCGCAGTTTCCGCCTTTGCCAGGACAAGATATTCTCCCTGCTGAACCAGCGTTCCGTAAATCACGAGTGCATCGATCGCGGACTGGACCACCTCGCGAAGTTGCGCGCTTGATGACTTGAAGCCGAGCAGTCGCAGGACGCTAAGAGTGACCTGATCCTGATGTCCCCCCAGGTTCGCGGCGACCACCTGAATTACCGCCACCCTGATTTCCTGGGGCGGGAGCATCTCAGGCTTTCGGAGACCCAAAGAAGCGACTTCGCTTCGATCCCGCACGTTGACCGGAGAGCCGGTGATGGAAAGAAACTCGCCAACACGCTGGAGCCTGCGCGTCTTCATCGCCTCGCGCATCGCCCGTTCAATCGCGGTCTGGATTCTCACGCCACTTCTCTGCAGATCCCACGCCGATCGGATGCGGGCGACGACTTCGTCGGCGTGAATGGGGCCTTCCACGGTCACGACTTCTTCCACCATCTGGGCCAGAAGCGCAGGCGGGGTTTCGTGAAGCTCCGGCCATCCGGCGGGCGGGCGCGGCGTCGCCTGCACGTACGGGACACTTGACGAGATCTCGGTGGCCGGCGCCGGCGCGGGTTCTTCGCGATCGATAATGACCTGCTCGTTTCGAACCGGTGTGCGCTCGCCGCGGGTTTCAAGTTCGGCTTTCGCGGCTTCGACCGCCGCGATCGTCAACTGGAGTTGTTCCTGCGGACGCTGGAACCAGTCCGTGCTCCAGATGCGATGGATGATCCAGCCGTGGTCCTCGAGTACCGCCTGCCGGAGCCGATCACGATCGCGCGCGCAACGCGCATTGTGATAGGCGGCTCCATCGCACTCGATTCCAAGAATATAGCGTCCGGGCCGTTCGGGGTCGGCGACGGCAAGATCGATGAAGAACCCCGCGATTCCGACCTGCGCGTGAACCTGATATCCGCGTTCCTGCAGCGCATTCGCGACCTGGATCTCAAAAACGCTGTCGTGACCACGCCCCGAGGTTTCCGCCATCGAAAGACGGCCGGTACGGGCGAAGTGCAGAAAAAGCTTGAACGCGAAGACACCTTTTCCTTTTCCACGCTCCGTATCGATATCTTCGTCGGTAATCGAGGCGAACACATCGCAGCGCAGTTTCGCCCGGCTGATCAGGACATTGAGCCTCCGCTCGCCGCCTTCGCTGCTGAGAGGCCCGAACAGCATGGACATGTCTCCACGCGCGTTTTTACCATATCCCACCGAAATGAAAATGACGTCGCGTTCGTCGCCCTGGACGTTTTCCAGATTCTTGACGAAAAAGGGTTCGCCCGCATGCGCGTTGAAGAACGATTCAGTTTCGGGATTCAAGCGGCGCAGCAGTTCGATCTGATCGCGGATCGCGCGCCGTTGATTGGCCGAAAACGCCGCGACGCCGAGCGACAGTTCGGGATGCTGCTGCGCATGTTTGATCACCGCTTCTGCGACCGCTTTCGCCTCGATCACGTTCGTGCGGCTATTCCCTGTATCGAAGCGCCCTTCGCTGATGTGATGAAAGCGGAGCCCGCGGCCGGCTTCGCTCGTGTAGGGGCTCGGCACGATGAACAGTTTGTTCTCGTAAAACTGCGTATTCGAAACGGCGATCAGGGATTGATGACGGCTGCGATAGTGCCAGCGCAGCATGCGCTGCGGCATTCCGCGCGCGATGAAGAGGCCGAGAATGCTTTCGATATCGGCGACCTGCGAGGTTTCCGCGTCGTCATCCTCCGATTGCGCCCCGGTCATCTTCGCGAAAAACTTCGTGGGAGGCAACTGGCGCTCGTCACCGACGACGACCACCTGTCTGCACCGCGCGATCGCGCCGAGGGCATCGACGGGCTGGATCTGACTGGCTTCATCCATCACCAGCAGGTCGAACGTGAGTTGCCCCGGCGGCAGAAACTGCGCCACCGAGAGTGGACTCATCATCATGACCGGCTTCAGCGCTTGAATCGCCTGCGCTGCCTTCAGCATCAATTGGCGGATCGGCATGTGACCTCGCCGCTTGGCGATTTCCGCGCGCAGCACGCCCAGCGGTCCGATGCCGCCGCCTTGGGGAATGCGCCGATGATGGGCTCGCACCACTTGAAGCCGTGCCGCCGCGATGCGTTGCCTGTCGAGATCCGCGAAATCGCGCGTCAGGCGGCCGTGAAGATGACCGTCAAAACGGCCAATCTCGGGCGTCTGCCGCACCTGGTCTTCCAGGATCGCCTCGAAATATGCATGGCGAAAAACGGATGCCGCGGCCTTGGGGGCAAGACGGCCATCCTCCAGTCGATCGACCAACTGCGTCAATCCGAGCGCACGCGCCCGGTCCGCGCGGCCGCGATACGCCACCCATTTCGAGAGATCCTCCGGGTGCGCGAGCCATCGCTCGAATCGGGCCTTTATGTGTGCGGTGGGCAGATCGTTTTCTGCGTGCCGCAGATCGGCAAAGATGGCGTCGACGTCGCGCAGCAGTTCTTTCGATTGCGACTCGGCTGCATCGGCTCGCACCGCGGTCTCTGCACGGGCAGCGATGCGCGACGCAAGCGCGCGGATGTCGCGATTCGCATCGATCCACCCGGCAGCGGATCGCAGCAGTGGCCACGGCGAACCGTTTCCGGCCCACGCGGATCCGAAACACGACTGGCCAAGTTCGGCGGCATCCGAGATCGCGTGGGATGCGTCCTGCGCCGCAATGATTTGATCGAGCAGCGAGAGCCGATCCGGCATTACCGGCGGAATTTCGGTCATGACTTCCGCGCATGCCGTATCAGCCTGCGTGATGGCAGAACAATACTGCACGATGGCTTCGGTTCGGTTGCCGTCCATCACGGGGAAGTCGCGGCTCAGCGCGTGGAGCAGAGGATCGCATTCGTCCGAGAGGAGCGCGAGACGTGTGGTCGCAGTCTCGACCGCGGCGCGGTCGCGATCTTGGCTTGCCACGGCGCGAATTTCACGGGCCAGCGGTCCCAATCCGCGCATCCATTCGAGCAGCGGCCGAAGTTCGCTTGCGTTGGACCGGTCGCCTCGCCATTGGAAGCCGAAAGCAGCCCGCCCCAGAGCATCGCTTTTGTGAATCGCGGACAGTGCGCGCTGCCCGACGATTAACGAGTCCAGCAGAGAAATCGTCTCGGTCAGCGGGAGATCCGGCGGATTCAGAAATGACTGGACCAGGCGATTCGCGCGCCTCCATTCGCCGCTGAGAAAACGCAAGAGGCTGGTTCCATGGGAAGCGAGGGCGTGGCGCGGGGCGGTGCAGTCCGAACTCCACGCCGCTTCCGCCAGACGATTGCCGATCTGTGCCCGCGCATTTTCGAGTGCGGCCACCGCGTCCACCAGATCGTGGACTTGCCCAATGCCATGATCCCAGACCGCAGCTGTAAACGCTTCGGGACTTGCCGATGGCGCCGCCACCACTTGCCGGCCCATCTCCAAGAGGCGGTGGATCGCGCCGACATTTTGGCCCTCGGCATCCACGCCCAGAATGGCCGCGAGCCGTTGCGCGGCTTCCGTCCATTGAGGCATGAGAAGCTGCATTCGCCGCGCGCCATCGAAGGAACCGCGGCTGGAATTGGCAGGCAGCGACCCAAGCACATCACGCGCGGAGCGAAGATCGGCCGTCCACGCTGTGTTCTGAATTTTTCCGCGGAGACTTTGCGAAAGCCGTGCGTACTCCGCGCCTGCGTCGAGCAGCGGCGTAATCTCCGGCCACCGATCGTCCCACGCGCTCGCGCCGAGGTTGATCGAATCGGGTGCCGTCGCGATCCGCCGCGCGAGCCGTGCCGCATTTTCAAAATCCCGCAGCCGGCCGGGCGGGGCTGTTTCCAGGACACGCGACAAATCGCCCTGCTCTGCGGCGAGCCGCTCCAGTCTCAATTTCAATTCGCCGATGCGGCGAAGAATCCGCTCGGCATGGATCGGCAAAATCGACTCCAGGCCGACGCCGCACCATGGATGCTCCGAAGGGCAACCGATCTCGCGGAGGCGCTCCGTCAGTTCGGCGAGAAGTTTTTCCCGCTCGTCTCGTTCGTCCGCAGACCAATGCTCAGGCCCGCCGAGAGCGATGTCCGTGGGCCCCTGCCCCTGATCGCGCAAACGAGTCAACTCACCGATCACCTGATATGGCGTCAGTCCGCTGGGAAGATGCGGACGATGCATCCGCTGAGCGTGTGCGTTCAACGCATCGCGCGCATCCTGAAGCCGCGCATTCAGGCTGTCGGCGAAATCGCCGCGCGGAGAACCGAGTTCCCAGGTGCGCCGCAGCTCGTCCAACAGAAGGCGTTT
Organism: Terriglobia bacterium; assembly: GCA_020073325.1. Classification (GTDB taxonomy): domain Bacteria; phylum Acidobacteriota; class Terriglobia; order Bryobacterales; family Bryobacteraceae; genus Palsa-187. Next base: position 4,525 of record JAIQFJ010000020.1, read on the forward strand.
ATTGGCTTTGTTGCTGTGAAGCTCCAGGCACGCGTCTCCGGCGCCGGATTGGTCCAGTCGCCGCTTCACCACTTCAAGCGCCGCCATCTTTTCTGCGACGAAGAGCACCGTTTTCCCATCCGCAATCGCGGCCGCGATCACATTCGCGATGGTCTGCGATTTTCCCGTCCCCGGCGGACCCTGGATCACCAGGCTGTGTCCCGCGCGCGCCTCGTAAATCGCGAGCATCTGCGAGCTATCGCTATCTACCACGTGCAGCATCTCCGCCGGAGGAATCAGCGGATCGATTGGAGCATCTTCGGAGATGATGGAATCGCGCTGCGGAAATCCTTCGGCGAGCAGCGACCGCACCATCGGCAATTCCGTGAGCTTGCCTTCCTCCGGCCACACCTCGGGATTGAGATCCCGATACATCAGGAATTTCGCGAAGGAAAAGAATCCCAACACGACGTCGTCGGGCAACACTTCCCAACCTTCCTTTGACGAAACCGAATCGGCCACTTCGCGCATGTACGCCGCCGGATCGAAATCGTCACCCGCTTCCAGATGCGGAAGCTTGAGCGAATGGGCGCGATCGAGAAAGGCTTCGAGCGAAAGATTCGCGGCCAATTCCTCCTGCCGCCATTTCAGCTTGAATCGCTCCGCCGCCGTGCCGCGCTCCAGAGTCGCCGGAACCAGGATCAGCGGCGCATAGCGAACGTTGTTCGCATTCGCCGGATCGATCCATTTCAAGGACCCAAGCGTCAGATAAAGAATGTTGACGCCCTGCTCCTCCTCCAGTGTTCGCGCGTCGCCGTACAAATCGAGCAGGCGCTTCTGAAGGCCGCCCGACGTCAACCGCGTCTGTAATTTCGTGTCGGAGTGGCGATTCAGAACGCCGCGCTCGTCGACGCTGTCATCCTCAGGTTGGGCCAGTTCGTGGATCTCTTCGGGATCGCTCTCCGAATCCGGCTTCGAGGCGCGGCCCGGAATGAAGGTAAATGCGCGGCCTTCGCGCACCAACAGCCGGTAAATTTCAGTCGATTTTTCGTCGACGATCTCGATGGTCCGCACCGTCCGCGAAGAGCGCGGCATATTCAGCAGGCGATTTCTCGCCGACAAATCGAGCAGTTCCAGACGCGCCCGATCCAGCTTCGCTGTGAGGGGAAGCGTGCTCTGGAAAACGGAGGTCGCCAGGGGCTCGTCGCTCATGTGCGTTTCATTTTCTCGATGATCGCGCCGTGCGGCTGCTTTGAACGAATTGTCTTGTGATTCCGATATTTCAAAAGGCCTATTATCTCTAACAATTGCTGCGACGGCGACACAGGCACGGAGAGGCTGCTCGTACGCCAACGCCGAACGTCAGCACAACCTGCGGACGTTGAAGATTTGACCTGTTTCCTTGCGGCCGATATAATCGCATCCTCGCCATGAGAAATCCTTATCTCCTTCTCCTGTTCGTGCCGCTATCGTTTGCGATCGCTCAAACGCCTGTTGCGAAAGACCCCGCGTGGGACACGACCCAGACGCGCGGCAACACCCGCAACGTCAGTTTCACGACCAACGAAGGTACGTGGATGTCGGTCGACAGTTCGCCGGATGGAAAATGGCTCGTCTTCGACCTGCTGGCGCACATCTATCGAGTCCCCGTCGCAGGGGGGCAGGCCGAGTGCCTGACGCAATCGAGCGGCGCCGCGCTGAATTTCCATCCGCGCTATTCGCCGGACGGCAAGTCGATCGCATTCGTATCCGACCGCGGCGGCCAGAACAATCTTTGGATCATGAATGCTGACGGTTCCGAGCCGCGAGCGGTCTTTCTGAATAAAGATGTTCGCGTATTCGAGCCCGCGTGGACGCCCGACGGCGAATTCATCATCGTACGGCGGGCGAACGTCGCCAATCGCGCGGGTGGCGGAGGCGGACTGTGGATGTATCACAAAGACGGCGGCGAGGGCGTCGAAATCGTATCCGCCACAGCCGCGCGAGGGGCGTCGTGGCCTTCCGTTTCGCCCGACGGGAAACAGGTTTACTTCCACGCGGTGGTTTGCGAAGGACGACAGAGCGGACAGCAGGACGCCGTTCAGGGATGCCAGCAGATCAAGCGCGTCGATCTGAAGACCGGGGTCGTCGACGACATCACCTATGGCCAAAATGCACAGCAGTCGCGCGCTTCGTCGGGCGGCGGAGTCGCGCCGGAAATTTCTCCCGACGGCCACTGGCTCACGTTCGCGCGCCGCATTCCCGACGGAACCATCTCTTATAAGGGTCACAAATTCGGCCCGCGCTCGGCGCTGATCCTGCGCAATCTCGATTCCGGCGCGGAGCGCGTCGTCATGGATCCGATCGAAATGGATATGGCGGAAGGAATGAAGACCTGGCGTGTTCTGCCCGGCTACAACTGGACGAAGGATTCGAAATCGATCTGGCTCTCACAGGGCGGAAAGATCCGCAAACTCGACGTTGCGAGTGGACACGTCGACACCATCGAGTTCAGCGCGAAGGTCGACCGGACTCTTTCCCAGATGGCGTACAAGAGCATTCCGCTCGACGAAGGTCCGGTGACGGCGCGTTTTCTGCGCTGGCCGACGGAGTCGCACGGGAAGCTTGCGTTTCAGGCCTTCGGCAAAATCTGGATCGCCGATGCGGACGGCAGCAAGCCGCATCGCCTGACCGCGCTCGCGCCGGAGATTTTCGAATATTCTCCGGCCTGGTCGCCGGATGGACGAACGGTGGCGTTCACGACGTGGGAAGAGAAGCATGCCGGCCAGGTATGGATCAGCGCTGCAAGCGGCGGCGCTCCGCGTCAGGTGACGAAAACAGCGGCAGAGTACGCACAAGTCGCGTGGTCGCCCGATGGTCGCGAGTTGGTGCTCGCGCGTGGATCGGGAGAAACGTTCCGGGGCCGGACGATGGTGGAAAATCCGTGGTGGGAAATCGTGCGGGTCCCCGCCGCGGGCGGTGCCGTGACCGTGGTCGCGACCGATAAAGCCGCGGGCGGTCGACGCTCGATTGTCCAGCCGAGTTACGGTCCTGAAGGCCGCATTTTCTTCCCCGAGTTCACGACCGAACGCCACGAGGGCCGCGAACAGCCGATCACCGATTTCGTATCGGTCCGCCCCGACGGCAGCGATCGCCGCGTCCACATGAAATTCCAGTTTGCCGACGAGGCCGTCATTTCGCCGGACGGGAAATATGTCGCATTCCAGGAAGGCGACAACGCCTATCTCACACCGTTTTCCTGGAACGGCATCGGAGCCGAGCCCCTGCAGGCCGACAAGCGCAAGGGCAGGTTCGCGATCAAAGCGCTCTCGAAAGAAGGCGGAATCTATCTTCACTGGCGCGATGCGAGCACCGTGGAATTCGGCAGCGGCCCGGCGCACTACAGCTATCACGTCGATACTCAGAAAACCGATACGGCAAAGATCGCGCTCGCGGAGCCTCGTGATGTTCCCAAGGGATCTGTCGCACTGACGGGCGCGAAGATCATCACGCTTGAAAATCGCAAAGTGATCGATCGCGGAACAGTGGTCGTGAAGGATGGACGGATCGCGTGCGTGGGCGAATGCAATACAGCCGGCGCGACCGTCATCGACGCGACGGGAAAGACCATCATCCCCGGCTGGATCGACATGCACGCGCATCATCATCGCGAAAACGCCGGCATGGTCCCGCCGCACGATTGGGAGAACGCGATCTATCTCGCTTATGGCGTAACGACGACGCTCGATCCCGCGCCGTGGTCGCAGAATGTTTTTCCGACCGCGGAGTTGATCGAAGCGGGCCTCGTTCTAGGACCTCGCGTTTTTGCGACCGGCGATCCGCTCTACAATGGCGACGGTCCGCGCCAGAGCGAACTGACGAGCGCCGAAGTCGCAGCGCAGAACGTGAATCGCCTGGCGAACTGGGGCTCCGTATCGATAAAGCAGTATCTGCAGCCGCGCCGCGATCAGCGCCAATGGATCACCGACGCCGCCCGTAAGCGCGGAATGATGGTGACGGCCGAAGGCGATTCGCTCGAATACAACATCGGTATGATCCTCGATGGGCAGACCGGCTTCGAACATCCGATGAGCTACGCGCCGCTCTACGGCGATGCCGCGAAATTTTTCGGAATGGCTCACGCCGTCTATTCACCGACGTTCATCGTCGGAGGCGCGGGGCCCTGGAACGAGGAATATTTCTGGCAGGAATCGGATGTGTGGAAGGACGAAAAAGCCCGGCGCTGGCTGCCGTGGCGCAACCTGATTCCGAATACGCGCCGCCGCATTCTGCGTCCCGCGACGGACTACAGTTTCCCGATGATCGCCCAGGGGCTTGCCGACATCATCGCGCAGGGCGGCTATGGAGCCATCGGCTCGCACGGGCAGCAGCACGGCATCGGCGCGCATTGGGAAACGTGGATGGCGGCGGCGGCGCTCGGCCCGATGGGCGCGCTCGAAGTCGCCAGCCTGCATGGCGCACATTTCCTGGGAGTCGAGAAGGATCTCGGCTCGATCACGGTAGGCAAGCTGGGAGATTTGATGGTGCTCGACGCCGACCCGCTGGTGGATATTCGCAACACAGCCAGGATCGCCTATGTCATGAAGGCGGGACGCGTGTGGCAGGCGTCGACGCTCGACGAAGTGTGGCCCACGAAAAAACCGTTCGGCGACTACTACTGGGTAGACGGCGATGAGCTGCGATCGGACGACCGGCCCGTCGACTACTGGAATCGGCGCCGCTAGGCTGGTTATGAATCCGCGATCTTGAAGGCCCTCTCAGGCGTGCGGACGACTCGTCGGGATTGCAGACGATGTGTAATCGGAGTTGCGATGGAACCGACGAAACGTCTCGTCGGTCCCCAGGTTTGCCCAACCCGGCAGGATTGGAGACGCGGATCAATTGGAAATTGTGGTGAAATCGAAATGGAAACGTCTCGTCCGTCCCTGTGTTTATGGGTCCTACTTGATGCTGCTCAAATGCTTGAGCTCTCATTCGAAATCGGACCCGCTCGCGATAGGAAGTCTAGCGAGGAAGAATCGCTCGAGGCTGGGTCGGACCGTCGAACCAAAGGCGCCGGTCCAGCTTCGTAGGACAATGCCATGCGGAGAAACGACGATCGTTTCCGGTGTTGGTCCTAACTTGTAGGCCGCAACTATCTCTGGGGAAGGATCAGTAAAGGTTTCGAGCGACAATGCATGTTGGACGAGGTACTGATCTAGGTCGCTTCTGTCAAGGGACAATCCGATCGTCTCGAATCGAACGCTAATTTGCGCTAATAGCGAGTTGATCGCATCCGTATTCCGAGCACACCAAACACAGGATGGCCGAACAACGTATATCAGAAGGGGTTTCTCTCGGGATCCATCGAATACAAAAGTCTTAGCGTGCCCACCCCTGTCTCGGACGCGCAAATCTGGGACCGTCTCACCTCTTTGTAGCGGGCCTGCATTGATGGACTCATCAGTTTGGGCCTCCAGATCAAGTATGCGCCTGCCCTGGTGGATGGTGATTGCCGCCAGGGCAGCGCAAAGGACTAGCGAACTAATAAGCGAAGTGCGCATGCGTTGTTTACTCAACGGCGAAAAATCGAACCAACCCGGCCCGCGCGGTTCCGAAAGCCAGCGTATTGCCCTGAATGCCAAGCAGCACAACGGGCGATGGCTGCCCAACCGATCGAACATCAACAGGACTCCATGACCTCGCCTTGCGGTCCAGCTTATACATGTAGAGTCCGTGTGGCACCTCGGTTCCAGCATAGACCGACGTTGTTGCGAAAACATCCCCATCATCGGTCAGCGTCAAACCCGTGACAAATTCCACTTTGTCCCCATGCAAGGGCAGGTCGGGGTATTCAGTAATACCCGTTTTGCCTGCGAGGATCTCATAGTAGCCGCCAGACTTCTGCTTCAACCCCACACCGTACTTGGACGCGACCAGGAATCCGTAGGAATCCGTAAGAATGTGGCGCGGCATTCCCGTAAGAGTCCGACGCGAGAGAAGCCCCCCGAGCAGTTTTCCAGTCCGATCAAACTGACGCAGAATTAGTGCGTCATTGTTCAATTCGCGACGGGCCATATCGATCGATTCCCATCCTTTGACCCAAATCGTCCCGTCAGGTGAGAATGCAATGCGCTGCGGTAGGAAATGACCGGACATACGGACAACTTGCGTGCTTTGCCCGTTTTGAGTGATGAGCCCTATGAAGCCAGCACCAGATCCGCCGCCACTGAAAGCTGAGCCGACAATGCCGACAGTGCCATCTTGAGATCGAGCAACGTGATCGATCTTGACCACATCTGCGCCATTCACTGTGAATATGACCGGCGACTCTCCGTTGGAGTCGTATAAGTGAATGACCGGTGCAGAAGTGCCATCCTTTTCGATCGTAATTGCCTTTCCCAAGGTCCAGATGGGAAAAACCCGATAGGGCTCAGATGCCACGATATTAAATGAAAAGTCTTCGCCAATTGGCCGCAGTTGCTGCTGAGGATTAGAAACGTTTCCTTGCCCTTGAGCGGTTTGAAGGCCGAGTGCTACGATCAGAGCACATCTTATAGAAGCGTTACTCATGTCGGAGTCTCCTTTCAGAAATCACAGCCGCTGAAGCAGGTGCAACAGGTGGTGTTAGAAGGAGTTGTAAGGCTACAGCCATCACCCTGTTGACAGACATAACCGCTAAATTCAAATCCTGAGCAAGGATCTGAGCCGATGTTCGTATCCTGATAGAGCCCTCCACACCCGTACGCGCACTGAGCAGGATATTGCGCTTGGTAGGCGCCGCCGCACCCTTGTGCATGAACAGTTGGCGGCGTAAATCCTAACGACCTCCATAGCTGGGTTCCCTGTACACGCTTTAGCGAGACGCCAATGAAGGACGGCTTAGGCTGGATGTATGGATTTCTTCCGCCCTTAAATCGTTCGTCTTTTTCCACTAGGCCATCCCAAAGGACCTAATGTGATGTCCCGAATCCGTGATCGCAATTTGATTTGCGACGAGAACGCGCGGATGAGACGTGTATGTAAGCAAGAATAGCGATATTGTCAGCACAACCAGACTTGATACCGCGAGAACGTTCCGCAAGACAGCATGAGGCATGGTGAGGACCTCCAATACGAATGGGAATATATACCCAAAACCTCCGCTAGTCAAGAGAACTTAATGTTACAAATAGAGCACATACCGCGCACAAGAAATACGGAATTATTGGTAAACTGGAGGCGTTATAGGGATTTTGTCAGCACCGGGAATCGAGATCACCGACGCCGACCCGCTGGTGGATATTCGCAACACGGCCAAGATCGACTACGTCATGAAGGCGGGACGCGTGTGGCAAGCGTCGACGCTCGACGAAGTGTGGCCCACGAAGAAACCGTTCGGCGACTACTACTGGGTAGACGGCGATGAGCTGCGATCGGACGACCGGCCCGTCGACTACTGGAATCGGCCCCGCTAGGCAGGCTATGAATCCACGATATTGAAGACCTTCTCATCGGATCGGCGCCCGGCGACGGATCGTATTCGTGCGCGACGAAGCCGCGGGCGCACTTCTATTTTTACGGGCATTAAGAAAAGGACTTCTTCCCGGATTCGTCCTCGCAAATCGGCTTGTGTCCGCTGATTTCGGTCCGTAAACGCGGGCAGTGATCGGCCTGATGTGCAGCATTAACAGAATGTCGTCCGATCAATCAAAACCGTTCGAAGATCGACACACGGCCCCTCTTCCGCCAATTACGGCCTGAATCGCCGCAACGTCCACCGACACCGCAGGGCGCGCCAAGAAATCGCCAGTCGTCGCCGATTCCTCCACCGCCGTGAAGAAACGGCAGCGGCTTGCCTTCGCCGTGAGTTTCTGAAACCGCTTGTCGGGACAATTTTCAGATTGATGCTGGTGGGCGTTTGCGCAAGCGCGAAGACCATGGGGATCAGGGCAGAGGCGGCGGAACGGAGGGCGGTTTGTCCTTTTCATTTGCTTCAAATATTCTCATCGTGCGGTGTCGAAATAGCTTCGCATTCGTCCTGGCTTTCGGTATTGCGAGTTTGGGGCTAAGTCCGGAATGACGGCGAATCCGGTAGTTATGGGTTCGGGAACCTGCTAACGGACATTATCGGAACGTCCGAGAACCCGCGCAGTTTGCTTGGCTGATCATCGATCACGAGACCTTCAGAGCCGCCTGTTCGGTCGCAATGCGCGACGCCGCACGGGCCGCGAGCAGCGGCAGCGGAAGCGACGCGACCATCACGAATCCGATCACAGTAATGGCGTAATCATAAGTTCCGGTCACTTCGCGCACATGCGCGATCAGCAGCGGGGACGGGATCGCCGCCACCACCCAGGTGGCCATGGTGATCCATCCATAGATCCCGCCCATGTACCGGGGCCCAAAAAAATCGGCGGCGAGAATCGGAAGAACGGAAAATCCGCCGCCGTAGCAGAGCGCGATGGTGCACACCGCAATCTCGAACGGGATCGCGGCATGGAGATGCGGCAGCGCGAAAAACACGCCCACCTGAATCGCGAACAAGGCGAAATAAACCTGCGCGCGGCCCATGCGATCCGAAGTCCACGCCCAGACGATGCGTCCCAGCGCGTTGAAAATCGAAATCGCCGCCACCACCGAGGACGCTTCAATCACCGACATCCCCACCTGCTGTTGCGCGAGCGGAGATGCCTGGCTGATGATCATGATTCCCGCCGAAGTGTTGATCACCAGCAGCAGCCACAGCAGCCAGAATCGCCAGGTGCGAATCGCCTCCTTCACCGTATAATCGATCCGGCTCGCCATTCTGGACACGGCAGTGCGCGGCTCCCAACCAGCCGGGCACCATCCAGGCGGCGGATTCAATTGAAGCTGTCCTGCGCCGACCACGATCGCAAAATAGACCAGGCTAAATATGCGGAAAGTCGCGGGAACCCCCGAATGAATAATCAGCCGGGCCGCGATCGGACCCATGAAAACCGCGCCCGCGCCGTAGCCCATCACCGTCGCGCCGATCATCAATCCACGCCGGTCCGGAAACCATTTGACGATTGCGGCGACTGGACAAATGTACGCCATCCCGATGCCGATACCGCTGATCAATCCATAGCCTAGGTACAATCCGGCGAGCGAGTGATGCTCGGTTGAAAACGCTGAGATCAGGAATCCGCAACCATAAAGCACTCCCCCGACCGAAATCACCAGTCGCGGCCCGATGCGATCCTGCCAGAGCCCCCCCAGCATCGCGCCGATCCCGATAAACGCGAGCGCAATTTGAAATGCAGCCGAGACTTGAACCAGCGTCCACGGTTGACTAGCGGTAAGCGGCTTCACGAATACGCTCCAGCTGTAGAGCGATCCGCAGCAGATCTGGATGGCGATCGCGCCCGCGGCGATGACCCAACGATTCGGAAGTTTCGCGTGCATGAAGTTGCTAAAGTACCATGGACGCGGCGCAAGCCTCGCGGCGCGGCGACCCTTCCTTCGTCTTTTGCCGGCAAATCCAACGGAACAAAGGCCAGGCGGAACTCCCAATTCGGAGCGACCATCCACCACGTCGGCATCGTAAGCGCGACGTTGCCTGATAGGTCACATTAGCGGAACCACAGTTCGGGTGAAATACTCTGAGTCAGTCCCGAACTGCCGAGAACCGTGCTTCTGGAGTTTCACAAATAACGGTGGATCGAAGACGGCGACACGTGGATTGCCTGGGATCGAATAAAATGACGGGAGCATGAGCGCCAACTCTGTCGTCCCGATTGTCCTGATGACTGCCGCTGCGACTTGGGCGCAGACTCCCTCGGAGTGGCAGGACCCTTCACCGCACCATATTCAATTTGTAAGCGTCCAGGAAAACGTAAAACTCGAAGTGCTCGATTGGGGGGGATCGGGGCGGGCGGTTATTTTCCTGCCTGGCTTGGGAAACACGGCGCACGTGTTCGACGATTTCGCTCCCAAGCTGACAGGGGCGTTTCACGTCTACGGCATCACACGGCGAGGATTCGGAGCCTCGAGCGCGCCGGAATCCGGCTATGACGCGGACCGGCTGGGCGACGATGTCCTCGCGGTAATCGATGTGCTGAAGATTTCAAAACCGGTGCTCGCCGGACACTCGCTCGGAGGCGAGGAGTTGAGTTCCGTCGGCACGCGTCATCCTGAGAAAGTATCCGGGTTGATTTATCTGGACGCGGGATACTCGTATGCTTTCGACAACGGCAAGGGCATGACGACCGAGGCGCAGAACGAAGCGATGAAAAATCCGCCACCGCCCGGACCTCTGCCGCTGGCGGCCGATCGCGCGAGTTTCGCGGCGTTCCGCGACTGGAATGACCGGACCAACGGAACCCATCTTCCGGAATCCGAGGTGCGGCAGCTATTTACGGCCAGACCGGATGGTGGCGTCGGCTTCCCGCGCGCGCGGCCGAAAGTATCTCAGGATATTTTCTCGGGCTTCCGGAAATACACTGAAATTCGAGCGCCAATCCTGGCAATTTTTGCGATTCCACATTCCGATCCGCCATGGCTTACGACCGCCAAAGACGACGTGCGGGAAAAAACACAAGCCTTCAATCAAAAGTTCGGCACGCTTGCTGAGAAACAGGTGAGAGCGTTCGAACAAGGCCTGCCGGACGCCCATGTGGTTCGGATTCCGAATGCGCATCACTATGTCTTCATGACCAACGAAGCGGATGTGCTGCGCGAGTTGCGAGCCTTTATCGCGCGGATAAAGTAGACAGTCTCTGTTCTAGAGCACCAGGGAGTCCGGGACAGAGTGCCCAGGCCCAACAAAAGGAGTCGCCGATATTCCGTGCATCCCGCGCTCGTCAGCAGATCATTGGGCGCTCCGGCAGGTGAACTGAATCTCCACGGTCTTCCGACGCGTTCAGATAACGCCAAGTATCAGCGGATCGATTCCAGCTCAGCGCGCGTAACCGGGACGCGGCCGTCGCGCACCGGCGCCAGAGCTGCCAGGGCAAGCCGCGCCGACTCGATTGCATCCGCCTTGTTGCCGGTTGACTCCTCCGCGATGGCGATGTAGTAGAGCGCCTCGGCATCTCCGGGAGGCTTCAGGCGCATCAGATGTTGCGCGTAGCGGACCGCACGGGCAGGGTCGCGAAGGGACGTCGGCTCGATCCTCGCGAAGGCTTCCGCGGCGAGACGCAGAACAATCGGCGTTGCTTCCGCCGAATCCGCCTCCGTTCGCAGACCGGCCAGACCCTCGGCTCCGATTTGTGCCGCCCGGCTCGCGTCGCCCAGGCGTGACAGTTCGGTCGCCAGGCGATATCGATGATAATCCCGATTGAGCCTCCACAAGCGGTTCGCCGGTTCCTGCTTGAGTAAATCGTCCAGCAACTGGATGATCCGTTCCGCAAACGGCCGGGCGCGCGCCGGATTCTTGAGGTCGTCGTACAACTCCAACAGGCTTTCGAGCATGGTGAACAGATCGAACTTCGCACGGACGTCGTGAGGATCGGCCGCGGATGCAGCTTCGTGCATCTGGAGGGCCTCGTTGAGTTTTTCTTCCGCCTCTCCCCACTGCCGGAGGTCGCGGAGCGCTCCCCCGATCTGGCGCATCATGCGGGCGCGAAAACGAACGTTCCCCGGCCGGTTCCATTCATCCGCCGGCAGGCGCTCATAGGCGTCGAGCCCTCGGCGATATTCGGCAAGAGAGCCTTCGGGATCGGCGAAGCGGTTCAGGTCTCCAAGCTTGGTATAAAGCAGGCCGATCCCGCGTTGAGCCCGCCAAAGTTTCGGATCCTCCTGTAGCGCGATCTGATCGAGCTGAATGGCGCGGCGGTAACTCTCGGCGGCGCGCGCCGGGTCCGACAGGCTCGAGGTGCCGGGCTGGCCGTAGATGTCGCCATGCACCTGGTAGGCGACGCCGACGGTGACCACGTCGGCCGCGGCCGCGCTTCGCTGGACCAGCTTTTCTCCCAGGTCGGTCGCCGCCGCCAGGTGGGCGCCCGCCTCCCTGCCTTTTCCCATTCCGAAGTAAACTTCGCCGACGGTTTGCTCGATGAGCAGAGTCGTCCGGAGCGCATCGGCGGCACTCGGGTTCAACTTCAGCTCGGAGCCCGCCAGCGATTGCGCCTTCTCCAGACTCGCCAGCGCGCCCGCTGTGTCTCCCAGATTCTGTCCGTAGGGATCACCTTGCAGCTCGCCGAGCTGGCGGTACGCCTCGGCAAGGTTCAGTCTCAACGGGGGATCCTCGCCGCTCTGGCGAACCATCTGATCCAGGCTTTTCAAGACGCGCGTGACCAGGATTCGTTGAGCCTCGGTCGCCCCGGGCACGTCGGTGATGGCATTTTTCAAATCGAACAGCAGAGTCGTGGTAAGCGATCGTAGATCGATGTAACGCGCGCGGGAGATCTGGGCCTGGCGCCAGGCAATGAGAGTCGCTGCGAGGAGTCCAACGACGAAGACCGCAGCCGCGGTGACCGGAAGCCAATGCCGCCGCAGAAATTTTCCGCCGCGATAGAGCGCGGTTTGTGGACGCGCTTGCACCGGCCGTCCGTCGAGATATCGGTCCAGGTCCGCGGCCAGCTCGCGCGCCGATCCGTAGCGCCGCCCGGGTTCCTGCTCCAGCGTTTTCAAAACGACCGCGGAAAGATCGCCCTTCAGAATCCGGGACAATTCGGCGGGGGCCACCGAGCGCTGTTCGGCGCACGCAGCTGTCACGGCGGTCGAAGGTGGCCGCGCAATGACGTCTTTGGCGACGCGATTCAGGTCGCTGAGCATCGAAGAGCGCTCGCCAAAAGGCCACGCGCCGGTCAGCTGTTCATACAGAATCACCCCGAGAGAGAAAATATCTGTCGAGGTATTGACGCGTTCACCGCGCAGCTCTTCGGGGCTCGCGTAGCGCGGCGTGAGCATCCGCAAGCGGGTCACGGTGACGTCGCTCTGCCGCGCGAGCAGCGAAGCCGTGCCAAAATCCAGAAGCTTGGCCTCGCCTTGCGAGTTCACCAGGATGTTGCCGGGCTTCAGGTCCCGATGGACGATCAGGTTCCTGTGGGCATAATCGACGGCGTCGCAAACCTGGAGAAAAATCCGGATGCGCGCTTTCACATCCAGCTTGCGCGAGTCGCAGAAATCGTCGATCAGTTCGCCGTCGATGTACTCGGTGATCAGGTAGGGATCTCCCGCCGTGGAGACACCGCCGTCGAGCAGCCGGGTGATGTGATTGTGGCCGAGCGAGGCCAGCAGCCGCCGCTCGGTCTGAAAGCGGCTCAGAAATTCGGGGCCCGCCAGATGCGCGGCCATCACTTTCAGCGCGACCGTCTGATCGAAGTTTCCGTCGACGCGCTGGGCGCGATAGACCGCGCTCATTCCGCCGCGCCCGATCAGTTCGACCGCGCGATACGAGCCGAATAACGCGCTTGGGAGGGGCGCGTCGGCGGTGCAAGCGGCCGCGTCCTTCATCTCCGCGTGCGCCTCCAGCAGGGAAACGACTTCCTCAAGCAGCCCGGGGTCGCCGCCGCAATGTTCTTCGAGCCACCGGTGCCGGCTGCCGTCGGGCGACAGGCCGCGCGCATGATGAAACAATGATTCGACCTGCTCCATGCGTGTCATGCTGCTCAGCCAGAGACACCCTCTAATTGATTTGCGGAAACGGGCTGCATTTCACCTCATGGGCTCGAAGAAAGACGGCGAAAAAGCCAGGCTTTGGCGAACTCCATATCCCGGTCGATCGTGGCCGGGGAAACCCCTATCAATTCGGCCGTTTCGCTGGTCGTGCAGCCGAGAAAGAAGCGCAATTCCAGGACGCGGACCTTCCGTTCATCGACGGATTCCAAATGCTCCAGAGCCTCGTCGAGGGCCAGCATCTCGCTGCCGGATGCGTCGATCCACGCCATTTCCTCGTGGAGCGGAACGCGCGCCGCGGAACTGGGACGCTTCTGCGCGCGCGACTGGCGGGCATAATCGATCAGAATCATGCGCATCAATTGGGCGGCAAAAGCAAAGAAGTGCCGCCGGTTGGAAAGCTTCACGTCGTTGAGCTGAGCCAGGCGCAGGTACAGCTCATTCACCAGCCCGGTAGCCTGCAGCGTATGGCCCGGAGATTCCCGCCGGACGTAGCTCGCCGCGATGGCGCGCAAGTCGGGGTAGGCCGCCGATGCCAGGCGCGCCAGGGCTGCCCGATCACCTTCGTTCCAACGATGAAGGAGCGCGGTGATTTCGCTCGGGATCGGCGCTTCGGTATCCATAGCGTGCGGAACAATCATCTTACGCTATCCGATGCCGCCGCCCATCCGCCGTGCGGTAACGCGAAGGTCAGCTTCGTTTCAGCGTGACCATCGTCCCCGAGACTCCGCCCGCCGCGATCGGGGCCGCCAGATCGCCCGCCAGGACTCCGAGCGCGCTACACGATGCAAATGCGCCGCCGAGGAGCGCCCCTCCGGCCAACGCCAGCCGGTTCACGTTGAAGAACATGAGACTGACGTTCTTCCCCCATTTAAGCACTGCTCCGCCAATCCCAAGAATCAGGCACGGTCCCTCAAAGCCCTTCTCCTGGACGGGATTCGGCCCCATTGGCCCGCGATAGACACGCGTTCCGGCGCTCCACCAATCTGCCTTGCTGAACGATGCGCCGAGCAGGAACGAGAGTTGCTTCGGCCCCCAGTTCAGCGAGTACCCTGATCCGGACAACTTGAGCACATGCGGGCTCCTGGCTTTTTTCACATAGATTTCCGTGTGCGTCAGCGACAGGGGCAGCTTCTTGGTCAAGCTGCTGGACAGGTCCACGCCACCGCTGGTGTTGACCTCCCAGTCGGTAGGCGACAGGACGCTCGCCAAAGCCAGTTTGGAATCGACCGTCGCGACATACTGAGCCCACTGGTGCGACGTTCGCCGGCTGCGGACGAACACCAGTTGCGGAAGCTTCTCGTAGGAGCTGACGTACAGGCCGACATATCTCACCCGATTTCCGTGGCCGTCCTCATCGACACATTTGCAATCGGCCATCGATGCCGCCCCGGTCTTTCCGGCATGGGTAAGCCCGTAACCGATCTTGTGCATGATCTCCCTTACGTCGTACGACTTGCCTTTCGTCGCCTCCGGCACCCAGCCGTGGTCATCCCGGGCCAACGTAACGAAGTCACTCCAATTCGCGACGAAAGGACAGGGATTGCCCACCATTTTGTAGTCGACAGCGACCAATGCGTCCCGATTCGGGTAGTGGATATGCGCCATGTCGCACGGCGATGCATCCGGAAAATTGCTGCGGCACCCGTCGCAGGCCGTAAGGTTGAGGTTATCCATATGGCTGTCCAGAAGTTAAGGCACCAGTTCGTTCAGCGGGACCACGCGAAAGTTGTAGCCCTGGCGATTCATTTCGTCGACGATCCACTGGGCGTTGTTGCTTGTGACCTCCGCTCGGCCGCGATTCGTCACGTCTTCGATCATCGTGACGCCCCGGATGGTTTCGTCCCATGCCGCGTTGGCGTTGGAGTAGGCGCGCGTCTGGTTATTGTGAATGTCCTGAATAATCTGATAAGTTTCACGCATCGACCGCAGCGCAGCATCCATGCGCTCCCGAAATACCGCCTGGCTCACTCCCCACGACTTCCACTGCGCGATCATCGTCGGCAGAGCCTGCGGATACTGTTCCGAGGGAGCGCCGCAAAAGGAGCTGTAGTAGAACCACATCGGAATGTCACTCGGAATATTTGCCGTCGCGACCCAAGCCAGGCCGCGGTATGATTTGCCTCCGGACTGGATCTCGTAATGCAGCCAGGCCGCCTGCCCGCCCGGATACATATCGGGAGCTTGCTCGATGAGCCGCATCCTGGTCTCCCCACGGCTGAGCGCCCCCTTGAACTGCACGTCGTAGGAGAGCTGCAATGCCGGCCACGGCGGACGCAGGGGACCGTACATCTGTCCGGAGTTCGGCGCGGTCCTGGCGAACACTTGAGAGTAGCCGCCCAGCGACATCCATTCGCCATTCGGCCCCACCGTGTCCACCGTGCCCTTGTACGCGCCCGTGATTTTCCAGCCCGGAGCAAGGCTCACCCACCCGCTTCCATCGGTCAGTTGGGTCCTGGTGAGTTCCATTGGCGCAACTGGGTGGCTGTTACTTTGTCCTCCCCGGGGCAGCGACGCGGCCACTTGCCTGGCAAGGATCTGAACCGTGCGCGGAAACAAATCCGCGCGATCGAACAGAATCGCCGCATGTCCCGCCCCATTCGACGAGCTCACGAACATGAATCCGCGCATCGGCGCGCCTTGATAGACGCCGCTGAAAGCCGCCTGCACCTGCTGATCCTTAATATCGCCGGCAGCGGCCCTCAATACCGGCGCGCTGTCGAAATAGGGTGTGATCATGCGCCAGGCTGCTGAGAAAGCACGTCTTGCCGACGCATTGGCCGCGAAGCTCCCGGTCAAAGCCCGCCCGGTCGAGCCGCTTTGCGCGCTGACCGTGAAGCCGGCAGGCAGCGGACGCCTCACTTGCCCCAGAATCTGCTCTCTAAGTTTGTCCGCGATTCCGGAATCGGATTGGGCTGCCGCGGCCGACGCGAAAAGTACAGCTAGAGCGGCCATCGGGCGGAGCGCACGGCATCCGGTGAAGGCGAAATGGACTCGAATCATGAATAGCGGTCCTCACCAGACGTAGCGGAATCGGGGCCGCATTCACATCACGTTCGGCGGCCTGTTTTAGCACGTGATAAAAGAAGGGTCGATTCCCGCCAATCGATGATCTAATCCGTAGCCAGCGAAGAAACTCTCCTTGCTTCGTTCGCGTCTTCGAGCACCTGGCCGGGATCCGATCCGCTATGCAGCATTATCGGCAGCCCAAGTCGAGTAAGACACAGCCGAAACATCGGCAATGCAATGCTGTCAGAAATTCCTTCGACGCGTCGCCCGTGACGATCGCTGGCCAGATTGTCTGACGACGCGATCGCCCCTCCGCATGGTATGCCTCTCAACCTGCGCGCTCACTAAATGGTATAAGTGACACTTCGTTTCTCGGAGAGACTTAAAGGAGCTTAAGATGACAAACGCACCGCACCCGAGTCGCGCGAAGATCCGCATTGATCGCCACTTGCCGCTCGCTAGCCAGCCAGACAAAGGGCACAACCGATGGCATCCGGACATTCCTCCGGCGGTGCGCATCCCAGCGGGATCGTTTGTGGAACTGGAAACGCTCGATGCAGTGGACGGTCAGATCAAACCTGGAACCACAGCAAGTGACTTGTCGGTGGATCTCAACCGGGCCCATCCGCTGACCGGCCCGGTGTATGTGGATGGGGCTGAACCCGGGGATCTTCTGGCCGTCCACATCGAAAAAATCGTGACCGCCGGCTCCGCCTTTACAGCGATTCTTCCCGGGTTCGGCTATCTCCGCGACCTGTTTCTAACGCCGTTCCTGGTGCATTGGGATCTGGCCGGCGGTTACGCTACCTCGAAGGATCTTCCGGGCGTGCGCATCGCCGGCGCTCCTTTTATGGGAGTTATGGGTGTGGCGCCATCGCACGAATTGATGCAGCGCATTGTGAATCGCGAAGCCGAACTGGCTAGCCGGGGAGGTTTCGTTCTGCCCCCCGATCCGGCGGCGGCGGTTCCGGCGGATGCGGCCATCGCCAAGCAGGCCCTGCGCACCATCGCGCCCCACGAAAACGGCGGCAACTTTGATATCAAGCAACTGGTGGCAGGCTCGACGCTGTACCTGCCGGTCTATGTCCGGGGGGCATTATTCTCAGTCGGCGATACCCACTTTGCCCAAGGCGATGGAGAAACGTGCGGGACCGCTATTGAGACCTCATCCACGTTCGTCGCAAAACTGGAGTTGCTGAAAGGCGAGGCGAAGCGGCGAAATCAGATCGATCCATCGTTTGCGCATACAGCGCAGGCGAGTCCGGAACGTCGCTTTTATGCGACCACAGGGTTTTGTGCCCGTAAGGATGGGCGCAACGAATCGGAAGACTTGAATGTCGCCTGCCGGAACGCTCTGCTCAACATGATTGACTACATCGCCGATTCGCGCGGATACAGCCGGCAGCAAGCGTATGCGCTGAGCAGCGTCGCGGTGAACCTGCGGGTGAGCCAGGTCGTGGATGTACCGAATCTTGTTGTATCCGCATTCCTGCCGCTGGATATCTTCGAGAGCTGATCGCCGGTGTTAAGTGGTGTTACCTCCTCCAAATAGTGTGGGTTCGTCTCAGTGCGATACTTTCAAAATGAAGACGTTTCAGCTTCTGTTCTTGGCGGCGCTGGCGCTTTCCGCAGGCGAACTTCACTGGGTAGCAACGTGGGAGACAAGTCCGGGAGGACCCGCCACGAACCTGCGGTCGTTTAAAGATCAAACCATCCGGGAAATCGTTCACGTCAGTCTCGGAGGAATTCCCGTTCGCGTGCGGATCTCCAACGTTTATGGAACGAAGCCGATCGTGGTCGGCAGCGCTCATGTAGCCTTGCGGCGTAGCGGATCAAGCTTCGTCGCGGAGTCCGATCGAACATTGAAGTTTGGCGGCCAGCCGACCGTCATGATTCCTCCCGGAGCACTCGTTGTGAGCGACCCTGCCAGCCTGAACGTGCCTGCGAACTCCGATCTGGCCATCAGTATATTTCTTCCCGCCGAGACCCCAGCGGAAACGGTGCATCGCGCAGCGTTTCAAACGTCCTATCTCGCCCAGGGCGACTTGACGAGTACACCGGAATTTCCCGCCGGGGCGGAGACGATGACCTCGTGGCCATTTCTAGCAGGGATTGACGTGGCGCGCTCCTCTCCAGCCGAGGCGATCGTCGCTTTTGGAGATTCCATTACCGATGGGTCGGGGTCCACTCGCGATGCGAATCACCGGTGGACAGACTATCTCTTAGCCCGGCTCACGTCGACAAAAACTCACCATGCGATCGCGGTGCTGAATGCCGGAATCGGCGGCAATCGCGTGACCTATAACGGCAGCGGCCCATTGGCTTATGCTGGACCAAGTCTCCGCACGCGATTCGATCACGATGTGCTCGCGCAGCCTGGCGTAAGGTACGTAATCGTTCTGGCCGGCATCAATGACATCGGGGTGCCGGGTACCAGCTTCGCTCCGCTCTCCGAAGAAGTCTCACCCGCCGAAATCGTGGCGAGCTTGAGGCAGGTCGCGGAACGCGCGCACGAGCACGGCTTGCGAATCTTCGCCGGCACGTTGACCCCGTTTGAAGGAAGCACGATTAAGGGTTATTTTACTGATGAGCGGGAAACGCGCCGCCAAGAAGTAAACAAGCTAATCCGGTCCGGCCAGGGGTTCGACGGCATCATAGATTTCGATAAGGCCATCGCAGATCCCAGCCACCCTTCCCGAATCCTGCCGCGTTATGACAGTGGGGATCATCTGCATCTGAACGATGTTGGATATCAGGCGATGGCCGAGGTGATCGATCTTTCTTTTTTCGATTCAAAAAGGCGGTACTAGCCGGCGTTTCCCAAATCGTCGCTCGACACGCCGATTATGGATCATTATCGGCCATTCGACTCGATTGCGGCGACGAGCGATTCATCCTACGATGCAGTTGGTAATCGAGCGTTGCTTGAAGCAGGCGCGCTCCACCGGACTTGTTCCTGGTGCTGGATGCGGAGAAGGGTCATCTATAAAGCGCTGCTGGATCGCCGTCGCACCGCGACCGTGCCAACGATCCCAAGCGCGAGCAAAGCGGCCGTGGACGGCTCAGGCACGGTTGAAACGCCGCCGCCATTTGGTTGGCCCGCAGTTGCTTGGAAAGTATCGATGGATAAAGAAGAGAAGTCAACCAGCGAATTGAAGAAGCTACCGGTTACAGATGGCTCAGCCGCGGTAGTAGCTCCGAGATTCAGCGGCCCGACTGCTTGATCGATCGTGATCGGCCCCAGGGATGTAGCCAGGTCCCAGGTCGTGAATGCCGGATTGCTGATCGTGAGGATCGGGAATGGGGCGAAGGGGGCGAAGTCGGAGATCACCGCCAATCCCGCCGTTCCGTTGCTCGAATCAACAAACAAGGCAGTCGAACAAAGCAAGCAGCTACCCGGTTGATCGAACGGTTCGCTTATTCCCGCAATCATAAGTTCGCTGGATGACGAAACGCGCAGAAGGATCGCGCCGGCCAGGAGCCCTTCGCTTCCGGCGGGAAGAAGACTAGCCGTATCGCCCGTAAACACGAGCGTGAATAGTGCATCCGAGAAAGACAGCTGGGGTGAGCCAGGCGCGAGTCCACTAGCGACTCCGGAAGCCGTACCCGTAAACGTAACGGCGATGGGGCTACCGGCGGCGATCACCGCGATCAATATAATGAGTCCCACCCATCTCATCGACCTGCCTACCTTTCTGTTCCTCCCGAGGATGGCGTGCATTTCTGTCGTCCACCACTGGGAAATGTTCTAGGGATGTGACGGAGAAAAGCTGGCGCAAATTCGAGCGGCAACTTACTCAGGCCGCCCGCTCGGTTCATCGGAATTCGCCGCAACATGTCCGCCGAGCGTGACGACCCTTGTCGCGATCCTGTTTGATGGAAACATCCTGCAGCCCCGCCTGGTCGAGCGATGTTCGAATACTGCTGGAAACATCGGCTGCCTGCGTGGATGTGGTTGAACATCCCGCGAGAGTGCCGACAATCAGTGCTGCCGTCAGCGATAAGCACGGCTTAAGCATTTTCATAGTTCTCCTTTGACAAGTTTTCGGTCACACTGGAGTGAGCGGGACGAGGACCGCACGATTGTTGAACAGAGCACTCGCGAAGCGGAACAACCGACTCACGGGATTTGGTCATATGACGGCGGATGGTCGCGGGGCCGGCTGACGGAGGCTGGTGGGGATGGTGGATCCGGCAGAAATGGCCCAAATCGTGCAGTGGGATTAGTGTTCATCACGCTTCCGCAGGAGGAGCCCTATGCAGGACTTACATCGCAAAGCCGCCGAAGAGCACGAACTTGCGGCAAAGGCTCATCGTACAGCCGCCGAACACAATGAAAAAGGCGAGAACGAGGAAGGAACCTGGCATTCAGAGCGGGCCCTCGAATATTCGGACCGCGCCTACAAACTTGCAAAGGAAGCCCACAACAAGTCAGGGCAGATCGTGAGTTTATAAAAATGTCAACCCGCCATAACAATGGATCGGATTACGAGAATCATCAGCGAGCTGCCGAGCTCCATGAAAGCGCGGCACACGCCCACCGTGTCGCTGAGCAGGCGCACGGAAAGCAGGATCACTTGACCGGGCATGAGTCTTCACGGAAAGCCTTGGAGCATTCCCGACTCGCTCACAAGCAGACGGAAGCCGCCGCAGGAGAACGAACCAAGGCGATCGAACATGACGATATCGCCGCCCTCGCTCATGAACTGTGGCGTGCGAGGGGCTGTCCGGACGGATCATCACAGGAAGATTGGTTTCATGCCCTCGAAGAATTGCGATCTCGCATTTGAAAGTCGCTGTCCTAAATGCGGTGGTGAGATGGAGGCCATCGAGATGGACACGGAAGGGCCTCCACTCCGGCATTTGCAGTTATGCCCGGGCTGCTATCTGGTGACGTGGAGCGATGAGGCCGGCGTTCATGTCCGCCAAGGCATCCCGATGAAAGAAGGCGGCAAACCTCTCTACCCGAGTTGGTTCACCGGGGAACCGGAAAAATGCTGACTGGCCGCGATGATCAGGACACCTGGATCCGGCGATATTCGGGCTGCCACATCGGTCCTCCACCTGTTGAACGATGTCGGTCATCTCCGCGGCGGCCGCCTCCGCCACTGCTACTGCGACCGTCACCGCGACCCTCCGCAGGTCGTCGATATGCGAAAGCAACGAAGCCTCCGGTAATCGGACCGCAACCAGACTGGGTAACGCGTTCGCCGCGGCCGCCAGCATACCGATACTGATCAAACGAGGGCGGTACACAATCGTGCCGAGGCCCCGGCCATGGTGGAGCATGGCATTGTCCGACTTGCCGATCACGTGGGTACGGACTCGCGTCGTACCGGAACCACTTCGGGCGATCATCCGCTGTTGTACGGGAGGTCCGCCCGACCTGGCGAACTCAAAATGCACCCGTACTCAATCGCCCAACGGCCAGATCATCGAGATCGTCAAACTAAAAGGCGGTCTCGACGGGCTCGCGCAGCAGCACTTAGATCGGTTCATCGAGAGCTTTCCGATCGAGCGCATTTAGGTTGAAATTGGGCTCTGACGCGTAACCTCGCGTGGCGTCCCGACACGGTGCTAGCTTCCGGCAGCCGACTTCGTCACGGTTTTCAAAATCCCCAGGGTGGCCCGTTCTTCGTCAAGTTGGACGCGGTCCTAGGATAGAATCTTCTAATCGATGGAGCCTGGGCAAATCACATCCCTTTTGCATGAAATAAACGCAGGGAACAGCCGAGCTATGCCTGAGCTGGCGGCGCTGGTTTATCAGCAACTTCGCGAACTCGTCGGCTGCCGCATGCGTCAGGAGCGCGCGGGCCACACGCTCCAGGCAACCGCATTAGTGCACGAGACCTATCTGCGCCTCCTCGAAGTGACCAATCCGAGCTGGAAAAATCGCGCCCACTTCTTCGGCGCGGCTGCGGGGGCCATGCGGCGCATTTTGGTGGATCATGCCCGGGCAAAACGATCCAAGAAACGGAATCCCCAACAAATCCTGAAGTCCGATGCGGCGAGTCTGATCGGCCGCGATTCAGTCGATTATCTCGCTCTCGACGCAGCGCTCGACCGGCTTAAGTCTCTCGACGAAAGGCGCTGCCAGGTCGTCGAGCTGCGGTTCTTCGCGGGGTTGTCGATCGAAGAGATCAGCCAGGCGCTCGATGTTTCGGAACGGACCGTCAAGCGCGACTGGGAGTACGCGCGCACCTGGCTCTTTCGCGAGCTTTCCAAGGACGCGGTGTGAATCCCGCCGGCCAGGAGCTTGCCGCGATACTGTTCCAGCAGGCTCTGGAATTGGATCCGTCGGAGCGGGTCCGGTTTCTGGATGCGAAGTGTTCCGACCCGAACATCCGGAGCGAGGTGGAATCGCTGCTCGCCTCGCATGCGGCCGCCGGATCGTTCCTCGAATGGCCGCGATCGAGCGGCCCGGCAGCCGAATCCACCACGCTGATCGGCGCAACGGTGAATCAACGGTACCTGATTGAATCGGTCCTCGGCTCGGGAGGTCAGGGCGTCGCGTATCTCGCGCGCGACGGTTCGGTGGGGAACCGGCTGGTTGTGGTGAAGATGTTGTTCAGCTCATTTCCGGATCCCATGCAGGCCACGTTGCGAAGGGAAGTGGAGATCCTCGCTGAGCTCAACCATCCGGCGATCGTCGGCATTCTCGACGCAGGAGAATGGCAGGGCAAGCCGTTTCTCACGATCGAGTACGTTGAGGGCTGGACACTGCGCAACTTGATGGTCGACGGAACGGCCCGGAGCGCGGCCCCATCGATCCTGCGCCAGATCGGCTCGGCGATGGCCGCGGTGCACGCGAAGGGGATCGCACACCGCGATCTGAAACCCGAAAACATTTTGATCGCGAAATCCGATAGAAGAGTTCGGCTGATCGATTTCGGAATCGCGCGCCGTCCGCGGTCGGAAGCGGCCACGGGGACATCCACGTTCTTCGTCGCCGGAACCTTGAATTATATGGCTCCGGAACAGGTTTATTCCGACCATACGCTTGCCTCAGACGCTTATGCGCTCGGTGTGATCACCTTTGAGATGTTAACCGGCCGCCTGCCCTTTGCCGATCATGAGGTATCCAAGCGCTTCCAGCGGATTCCGGAATTGACGCCGGCCGGTGCCCAAATCTCCAGACGCGCGCTGGGTTTGCTGCGGCGCGCTCTGTCCTCCGAGCCGTCGCTTCGGCCCCGGGATGTCGGCCATATGTGCGAGCAGCTCGCTTCCGAGGTCGAATCGGGGCTCCGCCGAGAGCGCATCCGCAGAAGGTCCGCGGTCGCTGCTCTTTCGGCGATTGCGATGCTCGCTATTGTGGTCTGGTGTGTATGGGCTTTTGTCATCGATCGTAGTTACGAGCGCGTCGTGGGAGTCCAGCGCGGGTACGATCCGACCAAATTTCAGTTCGAAGTCGTGAATGAAATGACGGGAAAAATGGTCTTCACGCCCGACAACACAGGTTTTGAAGGAATCCGGGAGTTTACCAATACTCAGGGATATCTGGTCCATCCGTTCAGGGCAGCCCAGCAGCACGCCGCGATGAAAAAAGGATGGATTCTCACCGGAACCGTCCGCGCTGAGGAGGGCGGGACGTTTCTGATCGCCGATTTCGATCGCGTCAACCGCCGCTACGACATCTTTGTTTTCCGGAACGGGCACGGGGGAACATCGGTTCGCCTGATCGACAAACTGATTCCTGCTTTGCTCGGCGAGGAAGCCGATCTCGGGCATGGGGAGCCTCAGTTTCGTGAATTCCGCATGCGTTTCGACCCGCGCTCGGCCACCGCCAGCCTGGATGTGGACGGCCGAACCGTGCTTTCGGGATACAAAGGGCACTCCGAGTACGTGAACCCGTACGGGCTCGTATTCGGCATCACGAGATATCTCGGCGAGCGTGGAGTTTCCACGTTCGGAGGAGCGCGGTTCGAAATTCTTCCGTGAGCGATGTCCCTTTTTGCCGTGATTTGTCCGCCATGTTCTCTAACTATGGCCAACTATGTATCCCTGAAGTCCGCGTTTAGACACTGGACGATTGCCGCTTCGATCGCGGCCGTCCCGGCGCTTGCACAAACGAGCACCAACGTGAATTTCCTACTCTCTTTCAACTCGTCCGGGGGACCCGCCGTGCACCATTTCGCGATGCTTCACGGATCGATCGGCACGTTGGGGAACGCGCATCTGTCGCTTGACGGCGTGCAGACCGTGGATGACAGCGGCAAGCCGTCGGGGAATTTTCAAGGCACGCTCAGTATCGTTTTCAACCGCTTGGATCGTTTCGATCTCACGTTAAAGGGTGTTCCGCTGAACACGGCCGGTACCACTCTTAGCGCGAACGTCACCGCGGGTACGGGCGCCTATAAGGGGGCGACCGGCGCAGTAAGCCTGACGCTCAGCTCGGCACCGGGAAGTTCATCGCTCTCGCTTTCGGGATCGGGAAGCGTGACAATTGGGAGCAAGACCACCTCGTTCACCCTGGGGAATCTGTCGGGCCCGTACACGACCGTCGATGAAGACCGGATGATTGCCAACGGTGGGGGCAACCTCCCGCCGCTCGGAGCGGTTTCCAGCGCCACCGTGACGGGGGAAATCGACGACGCTTCAGACCGTCATTCGGGAACCCTGACGGTCAACTTAAATTCAACAGACAGCGTCAACTTCTTTCTAAACTTCACCTCCAAGAATGCATCGAGCGTTCCGGCGGTCGTTGCTGGAGGAACGGGAGCCTACGCAGGTGCGACCGGGAACGCTACGCTCACGCTGAATCCCGCGCCGAACAATGGATTCAGCATCACAGGCTTCGGGACCATCAACCAGAGACCCCCTACTGCTGCGGTCATCAGCGACGTGAGGGCGGCATTCGGCAGCGGCCAGATCGGCCAGAACGCGTGGATCGCGATCAAGGGCAAGAATCTGGTCCCCGCCACGCTCCCGGCGAGCGGAGTGAATTGGGATAACGCACCCGATTTCGCGTCCGGAAACATGCCGACCATCCTCCAGGATCTCGCCGTGAATGTGAACGGGCAGCGCGGCTACGTACAGTTCTATTGCAGCGCCGCCACCGATCCCGCTTGCGCCGACGACCAGGTGAATATCCTGACCCCGCTCGACACAACATCTGGATATATTACCCTGTTCGTCAACAACGCCGGCACCCCGAGCGCTCCTTTCGTGGTTCCCATGCGGCCGGTCGCGCCGTCGTTCCTCGATTTTGACATCCTCGGCCACGTCGTTGCGGTGCACCTGGACGCGAGCCTTCTCGGTCCGGCCAGTCTGTATCCGGGATTGTCGACGCCGGCCAAGGCTGGCGAGACGATCCTCGCATTCGCCATCGGATTCGGACTTCCGTCGACGACTGTTACGGCAGGATCGGCGACTCAATCCGGTCCTTTGCCGCAAATGCCGGTCTGTTACATCGGCGCGGCTCAGGCGACGGTCACGTCGGCCTACATCATCTCGCCAGGACTGACGCAGATCACGCTCATTGTGCCGACTGGCACTCCGAGCGGTGACAATCTCCTCTTTTGCGAATACCAGGGATCGTCCAGCTACACTCAATTCACGGCTGCGGGAAACATTCTTACGGTTCAATAAGACCACAAGAACGTGGCTCTCAATTCTCACTCGTCGGTGGGCTGAAGAAGTTAGCGAAGCTGGTCTCCGAGCAAGAAAATCGATTGAAGGTAATCGGGCGCAATCTACGGGCGTGATTCGACAGCTTTACCTCGAAGCGGCGGAGATGGCGGCAGACTGGCAAATTCACTGAGCGCTACCGTGCTGGGGTTAGATGTCCTAGTAAGCTGTCCCGGCGATTTCGAAAGCGAACGGGTCCGCTCACTCGCGTTCGCGGTTCAGTGCTAAGCGAAGGAGTTGCAATGTAGACCACAGAACCACG
>JAIQFJ010000429.1 GCA_020073325.1 Terriglobia bacterium
TCAGCACGGCGGCGCCCTTGCCCGCCGTCGCGGCCCAGAACTCGGGAGAATAATCCTCCAGCCGGCCCGACTGAATCAGCGGAGGCTGCTCGACGGTCAACGCCGCGATGTAGCTGTCGCGAACTTCCTGCGTGCGCGCCCCGGGACCGTTGACATGCTCCGCGTAGAGAAATTCCGCATAGCGAGCCAGTCCGTTTTCGATCCACTCATGATTGCGCGTCGTGGGCGAGACCATCGCGCCCCACCACTGCCTGGAAACTTCGTTGGCCACCAGATCCGTATTCACCGCTTTGCCCAGCCCGTGCGGCGAAAAGAACAGGATTCCGGGCGCGGCGTAGCCGTTCGGTGTCCCGTCTTCCGTCTCGACCACGGTCAGGTCCTTCTTGTACGGCAGGCCGTAAGCGTCGGTGAAAAACGCCATCGCTTTGGCGATCTCGTCGCCATAGGCTTGCGCCATATCGGCCGATTGCCGCGCGTAGAATCGCGTGGTCACGCCGCCGGCGGAAATGATCTTCGGCTCGCCGCGCACGACGGCGAAGCTTCCCGGAAACGACGCCTGCTTGTACTGGAACCGATACGCCGCCATGCCCGCAGGAGCCGTTTCGTTCGATCCGCTGTCGCTCGATACAACCTTGAATCCCGAAGGCACGGTGATCTTCATGTCGGAGCTGAAGCGGTCCGTCGTGTAATCGTTCACCGGGAACCAGCGGCCCGGATACATGAAATAAGCGAAGTCCGGATGAATCGCCGCGAACTTGATGCCGAAGACCGGCGATTCCTCGCTGCCGGTGATTTTCCCGTCGTAGATAAAGGTCAACGCGGCGGGCTTGCCCTTGGGCAGCGTCTGCGCGAGATTCAGCCGGACCATCATGTCGGCCTGCGTGCGCGACGCCGGCACCTGCCTGCCGTCTTCGTCGAGGACTTTCGAAAGGCTCAGCGAGTTGTTCAGCTCAAACGCCACCGACGACATATCTTCGAGCGGCGTGAAACGCACCAGCGCGGTCGCATTGATCGTCTGCGCCGCCGGATCGATCTGCGCCTCGATCAGGTAGCTCTGGACATCGATCCGCGATCGCTCGCGATTCTGTCCGTAAGCGGCAACACCCAGCAGCAAAAGACTAGCGAGCGTGTACGATTTCTTGGCTCTCACTGAACACCTTCTCTATCCACTCCGCGGCGATCTCCATCGGGTCCCGGTCCGAGGCGAGCTTTCGCGCCACTTCCCCCAGATCGGCCCGCATGGACTCGCGTACATCCGCATTCTTCAAAATACGAACAGCCTCATCCGCGATCCGCTGCCCCGTCATCTCTTGCTGGATCAACTCCGGCACGATTTCTCGCCCGGCGACCAGGTTCACCATCGAAAGAAACGGCGCACGAACCAGCCGCCGCCCCAATAACCAACTTAACGCGTTTACCCGGTAAAAGGTCACCATGGGCACGCCCAGAATTGCTGCTTCCATCGTAACGGTCCCGCTGGCGGCCAGGGCCAGTTCCGCGTGCGCAAGCGCATCCCAACTGGATCCTTCTATTACTTTGATGGACGATCCCCGAATGCGTTCCCAAAATTTGGCTTTATGCGCGTCGAATCCCAGCGGCAGTGCCAGGACGTAGCTATAGGCCGGTCCGATCCGGGCAACCGCATCCAACAAAACGGGCATATGACGCTCCGCCTCCCCATGCCGGCTTCCCGGAAGCAGTGTGACGATCGGCTGGTCGGGAATCTGGAACCGGCTGCGAAATTCAGCCGCGCTCATCGATGGCTGGACGATCCGGGCCAAAGGATGGCCGATATAAGTCACCGGGACGCCGTGCCGCTCGAAAAATTCCTGCTCGAACGGGAAAATGCACAGCAGCCGCTTGAGATCCCGCCGCATCGCCCGGACCCGCCATTCGCGCCACGCCCAGACCTGCGGGGCGATCAGGTAAATCACCGGGATCCCCTGCCGTTTCAGCCTTTTGGCGAGCCTCAGATGAAAATCCGGAGAATCGGTCAGGACCGCCAGGTCGGGTTTTTCCATAGCGGCGGCGCGGACCAGTTTACGGAACTCGCCCCAGATGCGCGGGATATGTTCCACCACCTCGACCAGTCCCGCGACGGCGAGCGATCGCGCGTCGACAATCGGACGGACTCCCGCGGCCTGCATTCTGGGACCGGCGCATCCGAAAAATTGCGCCTCCGGGTTGCGGGCGCGGATCAACTCGACGACGCGCGAGGCGTACAGGTCGCCCGAAGCTTCGCCGGCTGAAATCAGGATGCGCACCTGCAACCCAGTCTACATGCGCGAGAATCTAATGTACGTGCTGCGCCGCTCTGAGTGGTTCGTCCTCGCGTATTTTTGCTACGTCGCGATCACGGGCACGATTTTTGGAATTTATCGCCCGTGGATTATGCTGGCCGCGATCGCGGCAGCGGTCTGGCTGCTCGCGCGGCGAAAAAGCGTCGTGCGCGATCTGGCGCCGCTCGCTTATACGCTGGCGGCGTATCGCGAGATGAACTGGTTCGCGCCGAAGTTTTACGATCATCATCTGGAGCATGCCTGGATCGTCTGGGATCGCTGGCTGCTCGACGATCTGCATCTGCGATCGGCGATTGAAGTGGCGGGGATGCTGGTGCCGTCGTATCTGGAGGTTTGTTACGCGCTGGTCTACGCCGTCGGCGCGGTCTCGGTCGCGCTGCTGTTCGCGAATCGCCGCCGCGATCACATCGACCGCTTTTGGCTGGCGTACCTGGTGGGGACGCTCGGCGCCTATGCCTTATTTCCGTATTTCCCCTCCGAACCTCCCCGCACCGTTTTTGCCGGGCACGACCTGCCGCACATCGTCACCGTAATCCGCCGGTTCAATTTGTGGATCGTCGGAGGCTACGGGATCCATTCGAGCGTCTTCCCCAGCGCGCACGTCTCCTCCGCATTTTCCGCGGCCTGGGGATTGATGGACGCCATCCCCGAACGCCGCTGGATCGGCATGCTGATGGTTCTGTACGGCTTCTCGGTCGCGATCGCGACGATTTACGGACGTTATCATTTCGCCACGGATGCGTTGGCCGGAATCGCCATCAGTCTTGCTGCATTGATTACACTTCAGCGACAAGGTACTAAGTAATCGCGATCCGTGCAGGGATCGCGCCTTACCACCGATATAAGGGCAGGGCCGCTACTGTTGTGTCCCGCCTATAAGAAACTCCCATGAGCGCCGTCGTCGACCCCATCGAAACCGAACAGCACACAGTTGTACCCCCGGTTCCTGAATCGATTGATGAAACGGGCATCGCGCCCGCCGTCTTCGAGCAGCTCATCCTGAAATATCTCTATTTCCGCGGTGAACTGGTCGGCCGCGAAATCGCGAGACTGCTGGGATTTCAGTTCAGCCTGATCGACGAGATCCTGGAAAATTTCAAGCGCCAGCACTTCGTCGCGGTGAAAAAGTCGCTGGGGATGGGCAACATCTCGGGCGTCTTCATTCTCACCGAATCCGGTCGCAACCTGGCCCGCGAATTTCTCGAAAACAACCAGTACGCGGGACCCGCCCCGGTGCCGCTGTATCAATACAGCGAAGTGGTCCGCCTGCAGAAGCTGCGCGATAACTGGCTCAGTCCCGAACTGCTGGTGAAGGCCTTCAAGCACCTGGTGGTCGAGCCCGACATTCTCGCTCAGATCGGCCCGGCGGTGAACGCCAGCAAGTCGTTCCTGATTTACGGCCAGCCGGGCAACGGAAAAACGGCGCTGGCCGAAGCGCTGTTCCGCGTCGAAACCGAGCCGATCTATCTCCCTTACGCGCTCGAATGCCAGGGCAACATCATCCAGATTTTCGATCCCATCTATCACCAGAGGATCGAGGACGAAGAGGGCGAACTTTCCGCCTTGCGCGTGAATCTTCCTCACGACGGACGCTGGTTCAAGTGCAAACGTCCGTTCATCATCACCGGCGGCGAACTGACCATGGAGATGCTCGACCTGAGCTATAACAAGGTGTCGAAAGTCTACGACGCTCCGTTTCAGCTCAAGGCCAACAACGGAATCTATCTCATCGACGACTTTGGCCGCTCCAAAGCGTCGCCCGCCGAAATCCTGAACCGCTGGATCGTCCCGATGGAACGCCACATCGACTACCTGAGCTTCCAGGCGGGCGGCAAGATGACCGTGCCGTTCGAGGCGTTCCTGATTTTTTCGACCAACCTGCGCCCGGACAACTTAGGCGACGAGGCTTTTCTGCGCCGCATTCAATACAAAATGTTCCTGCGGAGTCCCAAGGCCCCCGAGTTCATCCAGATCTTCCGCCGCTTCGCCGAATCGCGCGAGCTGGATTGCCCCGACGGCCTGGTGGAGTCCTTCGTGCAGCGCCACTACATCGCCGGTGATAAACGTTTTCGCCGCTGCCATCCTCGCGACGTGATCACGCACGCCATCGACATCATCAATTTCGAGCGGCGCTCGCCTGCATTGAACCAGGAAATTCTGGATCGAGCCTTCCACAGTTGCTTCGTCGAAAACGTCGACGTGAACGACTAGCTCACAGGCCACTCCCGCCTCAACATCGCGAAGACCATCAGATCGTGGTGCTGGCCGCTTGAAAACTCCGCCTCGCGCAGCGTGCCTTCGAGCGTGAACCCGAGCCTCCGTGGAATCGCAATGCTCTTATGGTTCCCCACCGCGCAGCAGATTTCGACGCGATTCACCGCGCGCTCGTCGAAAAGATGCGTGACCATGGCGCGCGCCGAATCGGTCATGATGCCATTGCCCTGAAACGACTCGCCCAGCCAGTAGCCCAGCTCGACTTTGCGATACAGCCGGTTGATCCTGTGCGTCCCGATCACTCCGGCGAAGCGCCGCTCATGCCACACGCCCGCCGTGATCCCCTCGCCCGAGGCGAACTGCTCGAGCGCGGAGCGAATAAACGCGGCCGAATCGTCCTCGGTCTCCGTCGAGTCCACCCACGGCAGCCATTGCCGCAAATACGCGCGGTCCTGATCGATCAGCGAGAACACGGCGGCCGCGTGCCGCTCCTCAAGCAGCCGCAGTTCGACATCGGGACGAAGCATCGCGCAGAACATGTCTTCCAGATTAATATGAACGGCTCGTCCCAAAAACGGACACGTGGACGAGTCGGATCTTATTGCAAAACAGAAAGTTAAGTTCGGCCCGAGGATTGCGATGGCACTTCGCTACAATCGGATTTACTCGAATGAACACCAAGCCCGGGCGAGTCCTGATCGCCGACGACCAAGCCGATGTCCTCGAAGCGCTGCGGCTGCTGCTGAAAGGCGAAGGATTCGAACTGGAATCCGCGACCTCGCCTGCCGGAATTCTCGCGGCGCTCGAAACGCGCGATTTTGATGTCATCCTGATGGACCTGAATTACACGCGCGATACGACCTCGGGGCAGGAAGGGCTCGACGTGCTCACGCGCGTTCAAGCCATCGATCCCATGGTGCCGGTGGTGGTGATGACCGCGTGGGGCAGCGTCGATCTGGCGGTTGAGGCGATGCGCCGCGGCGCTCGCGACTTCATTCAGAAGCCGTGGGACAACGCGCGG
>JAIQFJ010000021.1 GCA_020073325.1 Terriglobia bacterium
GGGCAAGAAGAATGCTCCTTGCATCATCTTTATCGATGAAATCGACGCGGTCGGACGGCATCGCGGAGCGGGCCTGGGCGGCGGTCATGATGAGCGCGAACAGACGCTGAACCAGTTGCTGGTGGAGATGGACGGGTTTGAGTCGAACGAAGGCGTCATTTTGGTTGCGGCGACGAACCGCCCGGACGTGCTGGATCCGGCGCTGCTTCGCCCCGGTCGCTTCGACCGTCGGGTTGTAGTCGGACGGCCCGATGTAAAGGGACGCGAGCAGATTCTCAAAGTTCACACGAAGAAGACTCCGCTGTCCGATGACGTCGATCTGACGACGATCGCGCGCGGAACTCCGGGATTCGCGGGCGCGGATCTGGCGAATCTGGTGAATGAAGCGGCGCTGATTGCGGCTCGCCAGAATCGCAAAGTGGTGACGCAATACGATTTTGAAATCGCCAAAGATAAAGTGATGATGGGCGTCGAGCGCAAGAGCCTGATCATCAGCGACGAAGAAAAGAAGAACACCGCGTATCATGAAGCGGGGCACGCTCTGGTCGCGGCGCTGATCCCGGAAGCGGATCCGGTGCACAAAGTGACGATCATTCCGCGCGGAATGGCGCTGGGCCTCACGCAGCAGCTTCCGATAGACGACAAGCACAGCTACAACAAGGTCTATCTGGAAGCGCAACTCGCCATCCTGATGGGCGGACGCATCGCGGAAGACCTGTTCATGCACCAGATCACGACGGGCGCGGGCAACGATATCGAGCGCGCGACGGACATGGCTCGCAAGATGG
Organism: Terriglobia bacterium; assembly: GCA_020073325.1. Lineage (GTDB taxonomy): Bacteria > Acidobacteriota > Terriglobia > Bryobacterales > Bryobacteraceae > Palsa-187. The sequence continues at coordinate 789 of JAIQFJ010000021.1, forward strand.
TATGCGAGTGGGGCATGAGCGAACTCGGTCCGCTGAGTTTCGGCAAGCGCGAAGAGCAGATCTTTCTGGGCCGCGAGATCGCTCAGCATCGCGATTTCAGCGAAGCCACGGCGATCCGCATCGATGAGCAGGTGAAGAAGCTGGTGCAGAACGGCTACGACCGCGCGCATCAGATCATCGAGCAGTATACGGACGCGATGCATCGCATCGCGATGGCGCTGCTGGAACGCGAAGTGCTCGACGGGAGCGAAGTCCGGCAACTGATCGAAGGCAAAACGCTGGCCGCGTATCAGCCGCCCACTTCGGGGGACGGCACGCAGCAGGTGATCAAGCCCGATCCAGGCAAGCGCATGCCGGGCATTCTCGAGGGCGGTCCGCAGCCCGCTTGAACCATTCCTTAAACGAATCGCGAGCGATTCCTGTGCCTCGGTTTCCCGTCTACCTCTTCGACGTAGACGGGACTCTAGTCTATTCGGCCGGCGATATTTGCGGCGCGATCCAGGACGTCCTCAAGGCGTGTGGGCGCTGCGACGTCGAGCAGGCTTTTCTCGAGCGCTACATCGGGCGGCATCTGATCGATCTATTTTTAGACCTTGGATTCGAGCGCGGGAAGATCGACCAGATGATCGCAGATTACCGGCAGATCTATCTGGCTCGCGAGCATTCTTCGACGTCGGTGATTCCGGGAGTTCCTGAGATGCTGGCGGGGCTCGGCGGGCGCAAGTCGACGGCGACAACGAAGGGATCGGTCACGACTCGGGCGGTGCTGGAGCGATTCGGACTGGTTCAGTTTTTCGATCACGTCCAGGGCACGGACGGGTTTCCCGCGAAACCGGAGCCGGATGTACTGCTGAAATCGATCGAGGTGTTTGGGGTGAAGCCGTCGGACTGTCTGCTGATCGGCGATGCGCCGGCGGATATGGAAGCGGGACGCCGCGCAGGTGTCGCGACGTGCGGGGTGCGATATGGATACGGCGACCTGAACGAAATGGCGAAATTTGCGCCGGATTACTGGATCGACGATCCGCGCGAACTGATCTAGCCTCCGAGACGGTTATCAAACTTATACGGAATCTGGTCCGTGTCGACGGGATATCGATAGACGTCGGGATCGTCGTGCTGATAGGCGCGCGTTGGCATGCTGATGAAGAGCGCGTCGGTGCTGCCGACATTCTGGTGCGCATGGAAGACATAGGCCGGGATCACCATGATGTTGCGGGCAAGCTCAGAGCGGTAGATTTCGTTGACCATTCCGTAGGTGGGCGAATCCCTGCGAATGTCGTAGAGCACGACTCGCGCCTGTCCCTGGCTGATGAAGATACGGTCATCGTGAAGATGATGCACGTGCCAACCTTTGATTTTCCCGGGGCGGATGGTGAACTGATAGACGTACACCAGCGGAGCCTCGTGTGGCGGGCGGTGCGGGCTGTAGATCTCGCAGAGCGTGCCGCGATCGTCGACGTGCGTGACCGAGGATTGAATCACAACGCCGTGGATCAGCTTCTGAACGGGACTTCCGTCGGACTTAACCGTCTGGATGTCTTTCTTGGGATGAGGACTCATTCTTTCGTTCACTCCAAACCACGGGATCTTCGATACTGCGTCACTTCCCAGCCCAGCGCGTGGCCGCCGGGCGGCGGCGCGACCTGGGGCATTTCTATTCTTCGAGCGGGGGAATAGGCTCGGGCGATCGCCAGCACCTCGCGCGGCATGAACCAGCGGCGGGACTCGATTCGCGCGAGCTGCGCCGCCTGTTCGTGGCACGGCCTTTCGACGTAGGAATTCCTGCGATGGGAGGAGGCGAACTTGAACACCGTGAGTTCGCGCGTCGAGACGAAGCGAAAACCCGCGGCAAGAGCGCGGCGGACGAAGTCGAGATCGGGCGTGTGTGGGATCGTGCGGTAATCCATCCAGCCGCCGATGGCGCGCGCTGCGTCGCGCCGGAACATGAGACCGGAGGGCGCGAGCGGCTTTTCGGCGTCGTAGGCGCCGCGCAGATACACTCCCGCGACGATACGGTAGCGCGAGCCGGGCGGACCGATCATTTCGGTCCACGCGGAAGCGAAATCGCCACGCTCACGCTCGATCGCGGATCGCATGGTGCGGAGGTGGTCGGGATGCCAGAGATCGTCGTGGCCCAGCATGGCGACGTAAGTGCCGCGCGCGAGCGCGAGTCCGGCGTTATTTGGCGCGGTCTGGTGGCCGGAATTGACGGGCAGGTTGTGCCAGTGAATGCGCACGTCGCCGAAGGATTTAACGACGTCTTCGGAGTCGTCCGTGCATCCGTCGCCCATGACGAGAAGCTCGAAATTTGTCTCGGACTGCATCAGGACGCTGCGGATGGCAAGACGAAGGACGGAGCTCCAGTTGAAGGTCGGGATGATGATGGAGATCAGCGGAGGTCCAGGTGGATCCTCGCGCATGAGATGGAGCTGAGGACGCGGCCGGAGGACGTATTTCGGAGTGCGAAAACACAGTCCGGCGAATTGTGTGGCGCGGTCGAGGTCCACCAACCCATGTTACATTGTCCGCACGCGTTGCACTCTTATCGGAATCTGGCGCGCTAATCGTGGCGGGGACGTAAATTAATCTACGCGGTCCTACTTTTCGAACGCCTGCTCCAGGTCCGCGATGATATCTTCCGGAGCCTCGATTCCAACCGAGACGCGGATCAGATTGTCGCCGATTCCCAGACGCTGGCGCTGTTTCGGCGCGAGGTCGCGATGCGAGGCGATCGCGGGGTAGAGCACCATGGTGTGGACGTCGCCGAGCGACGTCGCACGGACAATCATCTTCAGCTTTTCCATGAAGCGGAATACTTCGGCGCGACCCGCGCCTTTCAGTTCGAACGCGATCATCGCGCCGTAGAGATTGTTCGGAAACAGGCGCGCGATGGTGGCGGCGTCGGGATGCGATGGGTCGCCGGTGAAGTGAACTTTTTCGACCCCCGGATGAGAGACGAGCCACGATGCAACCTTGCACGCATTCGCGCACTGGCGTTCGACGCGAAGGCCCATGGTCTTGATGCCGCGCATCGTCAGATACGATTCGAACGGGCTCATGTTCGGACCCGTCGTGCGGGCGAGCGTTCGAAGCGTATTGTAATGCGCTTCGTCGGCGATAATCATGCCGCCGAGAACGTCGCCGTGGCCCGACATGTATTTCGTCGCGCTATGGACGGAGAACGACGCGCCGAGCTGGATCGGCCGGATCAGAAGCGGCGTCGCGAAGGTGTTGTCGACGATCAGGGCGGCGTTCGCGCTCTTGGCGATTTCAGCAATCTTGTCGATGGCGCCGACGCGGAGAAGCGGATTCGAAACCGTCTCCATCACGATCGCGCCAGGCTTGGTTTCCTTGACCGATTCTTCGAGCGCGGCGAGATCGCAGACATCGGTATAGGTCGTGTCGATGCCGAAGGGCGCCAAAACATTATTCAGCATGTTTGTCGTCGCGCCGTACATGCCGGTGGCGGCGACCACTCGCTTGGGGCGGTCGATCAGGGCGGCCATGAATCCCATCTGGAGCGCGGCCATGCCGGACGAGCAGGCGAGCGCTCCGTGGCCACCTTCGAGATCGTTCACCAGCTCTTCGAGCGCGCTGGTGGTCGGGTTGTCGTAGCGCGCGTAACACGGTCCTTCGGCTTCGCGACCGAGGACGCGATCAAGCTGGTCCATCGAATCGTAGAAATAGCTGGCCGCGGTGTAGATAGGAGTTGTGACGGGAATGTAGTCGCCGGCTTTTTTGCGATCGCCGGAGTGGACGAGTTTGCTTTCGATTTTCATACGGCTGGTTCGGAGTGACTTACCCCTGCCATGACTGGCGGGGCTTTAGCGTTTCCAACGGACTCCTTCTTTGGTGTCCTCGAGAATGATTCCTTTGCCAGCGAGTTCGGCGCGGATTTCGTCGGCCCGCTTGAAATTTTTCGATTTTTTTGCGGCGGTGCGCTCGGCGACGAGAGCGTCGACCTCGGCATCGCTCAGGCCGCCGGAAGCCACCGACGGATTGAGCACGTCGAATACGGCGTCGAACCGCGCCAGAAAATCGAGCGCGCCCTTGACGTTGCCGGCGAGAAATTCGCGAGAGTCCATGGCGGTATTGGTGTCGCGGATGTATTCGAACGCCGCGCCGAGCGCTCCTGCGGTGTTCAGATCGTCATCGAGAGCTTCTTCGAACGCTTTGTTGGCGACTACGGTACGCTCGACCATCTTCTCGTTCGAGCCTTCGGGGAACTTTCCGGTGTCGAGGCGGAGTTTGTAGTTACGCAGCCGATCGATCGAGGTCGCGGCTGCCTTGAGACCGTCGAACGTGAAGTTGAGTTTCTTGCGATACGGCACCGAGGCGAGCAGATAACGCACCGCTTCAGGCGCATATCCCATCTTGAGAAGATCGCGCAGCGTATAAAAGTTGCCGAGCGATTTCGACATTTTCTGACCTTCGACAATCAGATGTTCCGAGTGCAGCCAGTAGCGCACGAACTGCTTCCCGGTGAGCGCTTCCGATTGCGCGATCTCGTTTTCGTGATGCGGAAAGATGAGATCGACGCCGCCGGCATGAATATCGAGCGTTTCGCCGAGATACTTCATCGACATGACGGAGCACTCGATGTGCCAGCCCGGGCGGCCCGTCCCGAGCGGCGAATCCCAGCCGGGCTCGTCATCCTTTTTCGCTTTCCAGAGGACGAAATCGCGGGCGTCGGCTTTGTCGTATTCGTCGACATCGACGCGGGCACCGGCGCGGATGCCGGAAAAATCATTATGCGAGAGCTTTCCGTAGCCGGGAAAATTCGCGATGCGGTAGTAAACCGAGCCGTCGCTCTTATAAGTGAATCCGCGCTCGCCCAGTTTTTCGACGGCGGCGACCATTTCCTGGATGTGATCGGTCGCTTTGACAACGCGCTCCGGTTTCTGGAGCCGCAGGATCGCGGTGTCTTCGAGGAACGCCTGAGTATAGGTCACGGTGTATTCGAAGATCGATTTGTGTGCAGCCGCGGCGCTGCGGATGATTTTGTCTTCGACGTCGGTGATGTTCATCACGTGGTCGAGCTTGTAGCCGCGCGCCGCGAGCCAGCGGCGCAAAATGTCCTGCGACGTGAAAGCCCTCAGATTGCCGATGTGGACGTAGTTGTACACGGTGGGCCCGCAGGTGTACATTTTCACGACGTTGTCGGAGAGCGGAGTAAAAACCTCCATCTGTTGGGTCAGGGTGTTGTAGAACCGCAGGGCCATAGGCGGATTTCTCTATCGTAGCAGCCGGTTTAAACTGGGCGCATGCGAATCCTGCTGATCAGTCTGGTGAGCCTCGTCGCGATCTGTTCCGCGCAGCAATCGGGGCCGGACGTGGCGGCGCAGCGCGCGGCCATGCAGAAACTGAAGTTCCTGGTAGGGAAATGGTCAGGCGCCGCTTCGGTGGCTCGCGGCCCTGGTGCGCCCATGAAGATCACGCAGACAGAGGAGGTCCAGTTTAAGATCGACGGACTGGTGATGCTGGTCGAAGGAACGGGGCGCACGCCAGCGGGCGAAATTGTCTTCCGAGCCCTGGCCACCATTTCGTATGACGACTCGACCGGTAAGTATCATTTCAGGGCATATAACGATGGCCGTTATCTCGACACGGAACTGACTGTCACGGACAAGGGATTCAGTTGGGGCTACGAGGCCGGTCCTCTGAAGGTCGCAAACACGATGCGGCTGACAGACCGGGGCGAGTGGGCGGAATCGACGGAGACGACTTTCGGTTCGTCCCCGCCGCGAAAATCGGTGGAGATGCTTCTTCGACGGCTGCCTTGACTATTTCGGCGAGCCGGCCGGAAAAAACTTCGGAGGATTCGGCGTGTCGGCGAAATCGAAGCCGCTGATGAAAGCGAGTTTAAAATCTTTTCCATCTTGGCGTAGTTGATTTTGTCGGCCGTGTCGGTGACCTGGTGATAGTCCGGATGGAAGCCGGTGAACCACCACATGGCGGGGATGTCGTGGAGTAACAGAGGGTATTGGTCGCTGCGGAAGAGCACGTTCAGCACGGTGTCGTCGTCCCATTTGTAGTTGAGATGCAGGCCTACGAATTCGTTGGCGTTTTCCACTTCCTTGCGATAGTCGGGACTGTATTTCGTGCCGACGATGTTCACTTCATTGGAGGTGTCGGCTGCGATATCGATCAGGCCGTGGGTTTGATTGCTGTCCTTTTCATCGCGGCCGATCATGTCGAAGTTGATCTGCGCTCGCGTGCTGTTGAGCGGACGCAGCGGATGGTCGGCGTAATAATACGACCCGAGCAATCCGCGCTCTTCGGCGGCGAAAACGACGAAAATCAGAGTGCGCTTCGGCTTCACTGGATTTTTCGCGAAGGCGTGCGCAAGGGCGACCACTCCGACCGTGCCTGAACCGTTGTCGTCAGCGCCATAGTAGATCGCTCCGTCGACGCGTCGGCCGTCGTGATCGTAGTGGCCGCTGAACAGGACGGTTTCGGCTTTGAGTTTCGGATCGCTGCCTTCGACGATGCCGGCAACGTTGTAAGAGAGTTCGCGTTTGCGCTGCGCGGTGGCGACGTGCAACTCTGCTTCGGCATCGCCGAGCGCGGTAGATTGCGGCTTCAGCGTCGTGTCGATGGCTGTCTGAAGCGCGGACGGTTTCTTGCCGGTCGCGGCCAGCAGTTGCTCGGCGAGCTTCGCGCTGACGTTGAAGACTGGAATCGAGTCTTCCTCGGCGATCGCCTGCGTGGGGCGGGGAGTACGCAGCGTGTTGGCGCCGCGGCCTCCGGCGTCGAGTCCGCCTCTCTGAGCAGCGGGGTTGTGATTCGGATCGGGGGCGATCAATAATGCGACCGCGCCGTGGCGGCGGGCGATCATCATCTTGGCGCGAGCATTGGCGTAGCGCGTGTTTCCCTTGCCGTTGAAGATCGAATTGGCGTCGTATTCCTGCGGCTCGTGATTGAAGATGAGGACGATTTTTCCCCGCACGTCGATTCCGGCGTAGTCGTCGTAATGAAGTTCCGGCGCGGTGATGCCGAAGCCGGCGAAGACGACGTTGCCTTTGTATACGCCGTCGTTGGGATAGTTGCCGGTGGCGTCGGGCGCGTGCAGCGTTTGCTCGGAGCCGTGCAAGCGAACCTTGAGGAACGTATTGTCGCGATCCATTTTGTATTCCACGAGCGGAACCGGCTGCAGGAAGGAATCGCCGTAGGCCGGTTTCAGGCCGGCTTTGGCGAACTCGGCGGCGATCCACTGGATGGCGACTTCGGATCCGCGCTCGAGCGACATGCGGCCTTCCATCGAATCGGATGCGAGGAACGTCAGATCGGCGCGGAGCTTTGCGGCCTGGATATCGTCGAGTCCGGTGGCGAGGCGGGTCCGGTTTTGCGCAGTGAGCGCCAGGGAGAAAACAGCGAGCAGCGCAACAAGTTTCACGCAGAAAGTTTACACCATGCTTGCCGGGGTTAGAATTTCTCCATGAGACTTCTGCTGGTTGCGGCTTGTGCCGCGCTCGCCGCGGCGCAGTCGATCGATCCGGAGTTGGCGCAACACACCGCTCATTTTGAGAAGAAGATTTATCACGTGGCCGCGAACGTGTATTCGGCCGTGGGGTATTCGCTCGGCAACTCGATCATGATCGAAGGCGACAACGGCGTCATCATCGTCGATACGATGTCTTCGGTGGAGGCGGGGCGGCAGGTGCGCGAGGAGTTTCGCAAGATCACGCCGAAGCCCGTCGTCGCGATCATTTTGACTCACTTTCATCCCGATCACGTGCACGGCGTGAAGGCATTCGCGGATTCGCCGGGCGTGGAGATTTACGCGCACGAATCGCTGATGGAGAATTACGTCACGCAGGGCGCGCTGATCGGGCCGATCCTGGGGGTGCGCAGCTCGTATTCCTTTGGCGCGGGAATGACGGCGGAGGAGCGGCAGGGGATGAATTTCGGGCTCGGCCCGATCTATATGCCGGGCACGTCGACGTTCATTCCGCCGACGAAGACGTTTCGCGATCGATTGGATGTGACGATCGCGGGAGTGAAGCTCCAGCTTTATCACGCCCCGAGCGAGACGCCGGATCACGTCAATGTCTTTCTGCCGGATTCGCGCGTGTTGTGCTCGGGCGACACGATTCAGGGGCCCGCATTTCCGAATATCCACACGCTGCGCGGCGCGAGTTTCCGCGATCCGCGGGCATGGGTGGCGTCGATCGATGCGATGCGCGCGCTGCATGCAGATTATCTGGCGCCGTCGCACGGGCAGCCGGTTTCGGGTCGCGAAAAAGTGGAAGAGGTGATGCGGAACTATCGCGACGGGATTCAGTTCGTGCACGATCAGACGATTCGCTACATGAACAAGGGGCTGACGCCGGATGAACTCGCGGCAAAGATCAAGCTGCCGCCACATCTGGAGAACTACGCGCCATATTTGCGGCCGTTCTACGGGACGGTTGCGCATTCGGTTCGCGAAATCTATGTGGGATATCTCGGATGGTTTGAGGGCGATCCGGTAGCGCTCGATCCGACTCCGGCAGAGGAATCGGCAAGGCGGCACGTGGCGTTGATGGGCGGACGGGATCGTGTGCTGGCGGAAGCGAAAGGCGCGATGGATGCAAGCGATCCGCAATGGGCGGCGGAGTTGGCGACATACCTGATTCGAGTGAATCATGAGGATCACGAGGCACGCGCGGTGAAGGCGGCGGCGTTTCGCAAGCTCGGACTGGCGCAGAAGAACACGAACTGGCGGAACTGGTATCTGGCGTCGGCGCATGAGTTGGATGGAACGCTCGATTCGAACGCGGTCCTGCAACGCGCGAGGACGAACTTCGGAGCGCCGGAGACCATCGCGGCGCTGCCGGCTCGTGTCTGGGTGGAAGGATTGGAGACGCGCCTGGAGGCCGAGAAGACGGGCGACGTCCATACGACGATGGCATTCTGGTTCCCGGACGCGAAGGAAGAATATTCGCTCGAAGTGCGGCGGGGCGTCGCGCAATTTTCGGATCGGCCGGGACGCTCGGATGTGGCGATCGAGATGGAAAAGAAGACGCTCGATCAAATCCTGCTGGGACGATCGTCGATTGTGCGCGCGCTCAATTCGGGACAGATGAAAGTGACGAAGGGGACGCGCGGCGACGTGCTCGCGTTTTTCGGATATTTCGAGCCGGCTTATTCCGATCCGATCGCAGTTACAGTTCGCTGAGCATTTTCAGGTCGAGCTTGCCGGTGTAGATCGCCATGCCAAGCGCGACATCGATACGCAGGTCGGTCAGCGCGCGGATTTCTTCGATCGAGCTGATGCCGCCGGCGGCGGTGATTTCGTGATTCGTGGAGGCGCGAAGGCGGGCGAACCACTTGAGGTCCGTACCCTGCATCGTCCCTTCTTTATCGACGTAAGTGCAGAGGAACCCTCGGCAATACGGCTCAAGCTGACCGATCACTTTTTCCGCAGACAGAGCAGTGGTCTCGCGCCAGCCTCTCACCACGATTTTTCCATCGCGCGAATCGAGCGCGATCAGGATCTGTTCGGGTCCGACGGCGGCGGCGATTTCTTCGATTGCCGGTGTGAACGCGGCGGTGCCGACGATCACCCGATGGGCGCCTTGGGCGATCAGGTCGCGTGCGCGCTCCGCGCTGCGAACGCCTCCGCCGACGCGGCACTTCGCTCGGGACGCAAGCAGTGCGACGGTTTCCGCGTTCGCGCCGCTGCCGAGCGCGGCGTCGAGATCAATCACCTGGATTTCAGGGAAATCCCGGAATTTTTCGAGCATCGCAAGCGGCGGGTCGGCTTCGAGAGCCTTCTCGCGTCCCTGCACAAGCTGCACCACTTTGCCGCCCATCAGATCGATGCACGGGACGATCACTGCCGCACCTGTGTGCCGCGCCCGGCCAGAAATCGCTTGAGATCGGCGACCGTGTAAGTTCCGAAGTGAAAGATGGACGCAGCGAGTGCGGCATCGGCGAATTGCAGCACGTCAAAAAAATCTTCCGGTTTGCCGGCGCCGCCCGAGGCGATCACGGGAACCGTGGTCGCTTGGGAAACGGCTCGCGTCAGTTCGCAATCGAAGCCGGTCTGCACACCGTCAGTGTCCATCGAGGTGAGGAGAATTTCACCGGCCCCGAATTCGTCGCCGCGGTTTGCCCATTCAACGGCGTCGATCCGCGTATCATCACGGCCGCCTCGCGTGAACACATGCCAGCGATCGGCGGCGACACGGCGTGCATCGATTGCAAGGACGACGGCTTGCGCGCCGAACTCCTGGCTGAGTTCCGCGATCAATCGCGGCCTTCGAACCGCTGCGGTATTCACGCTGATCTTGTCGGCGCCCGCGTGAAGAATCGCGCGCGCATCGTCGACGGTGCGGATGCCTCCACCGACCGTGAGAGGGATGAAGACCTCACGAGCAGTGCGAGCGATCACGTCGATCATGGTCTCGCGATCGTCGCTGGAGGCGGTGATGTCGAGGAAGACCAACTCATCGGCTCCCTGTTCGTTGTAGCGGGCGGCGAGTTCCACCGGATCGCCCGCGTCGCGCAGGCCGACGAAATTCACGCCCTTGACGACGCGGCCCGCGGTCACGTCGAGGCACGGGATGATTCGCTTTACGAGCATACGAAGTTCTTCAAGATCTGCAATCCCGCGGGTCCTGATTTTTCGGGGTGGAACTGTACGGCGCTGATGTTCTCTCGTTCGATGACGGCCGCAAACTCGACGCCGTAGGTGCATGTCGCCGAAGCAGCTTCACCGGGCGCGTAGTAGCTGTTGGCGAAGTAGACGAATGGGTGTTCACTCAAACCGGCAAGAAGTTTCGACTTCGCGCGGCGGTGCAGTTGATTCCATCCCATGTGCGGGACCCGTTGATCGGCCGCGAATCGACGAATGGTTCCGGGAAAAATAGCCAGGCCGTGCGATCCGGGCGCTTCCTCGCTCGACTCGAAAAGCGCCTGAAGGCCGAGGCAGATTCCAAAAAAGGGCACGCCCGCGCGAACGCGCTCGAGAAGAGGCCCGCGAAGTTCGAGCCGATCGAGCGCTCGCATCATCTGCCCAAAATGTCCGACGCCGGGCAGGATGATTTTTTTGGCTGTTCGGAGACCCACGGGATCGGTGACCAGGCAGTGCTTGGCGCCGATCGCGTCGATGGCGTTCTGAACTGAGCGCAAATTTCCCGCCCCGTAATCGATCACAGAGATCACAACAGGCCTTTCGTGGACGGAAGCGCATCGCGCAGGCGCTTATCTCGCGAACAGGCGTAGCGCATCGCGCGCGCGAAGCATTTGAAGATTGCTTCGATCTTGTGGTGATTCGACCGGCCGTACAGCACCTTGGCGTGCACGTTCGCGCCGGCATGGTTGGCGAAGCCGCCGAAAAAATCTTCGACCAGTTCCGTCTGCAGATCGCCGACGAGACGGACGCGCACGCGGTCCTGATAAACGAGCGCGGGCCGGCCTCCGAGGTCCACCGCCACGACCGCGAGTGTCTCATCCATCGGCAGGACGAAATACCCGGCGCGATTGATCCCTTTGCGGTCGCCAAGGGCTTTCGAAAAAAGCTGCCCGAGCACGATTCCAACGTCTTCGACGGTGTGATGCTGATCGACGTCGAGATCGCCGTGCGCGTTGAGTTTCAGGTCGAAGGCGCCGTGCTTGGTGAACAGCTCCAGCATGTGATCCAGAAAACGGATTCCGGTGGAAATGTCGTAGCGGCCGCGGCCATCGATGTTGAGCGTCGCACGGATCCGCGTCTCCTTCGTGTTGCGTTCAATGGCGGCGCGCCTCATAGGACCGGCTCGATTTCGTTGATATTTTCGAGGATCGCAATGGCGCGCTCCTGCTCGAAAAGACGGATGAGATCGGCGCGGCGCGAGTGATTCGCGGCGGCGATACCGATGAAAGGAACACCGGCCGCGGTGGCCGACTTCGCATCATCGACCGTATCGCCGACGTAAACGAGTTTGCGGTCAGGATGGCGTTTCTGAATCGTGTTCAGGCCTTCAGGGGATGGCTTGCCGTGGATCACGTCGTCGGCGCAGATGATCGGATCGAAGGCAATCGCGCTTGCGAAACGGCGTAGAGAAATGTGCGCCTCGTAACGCAGACGGCCGGTGAAAATCGCGAGTCCGCGGTTCGATGCCAGCCGTTCGAGAAGGCCGGCTTCGGGGAACCAGCGTTCGCGCGTAATCAGTCCGTTGCCATTTTCGCCGAGAAAGAACTGGTTGAAGCGGACGACCACGTCGTCATAAGGAATGTCGTGACCCAGATCGGCGGCGATCTGTTTCGACAGCGCCCAATCGTTATTCCAGCCGCCCTGATTCTTGTATTGCTGAATCAGGTCGCGCGTGATGCGCTGGCCGGTGAGGGAGTCGACCGTTTCGACGATCGCCTGGCGATACGATTCCGAAACCTCGGTGAGGACTCCGTCCATGTCGAAAACGATCAGCGAGTCCATAGGCACTCCAGTTCGTCGAGGAATCTTTGGATTTGTTCGCGGGTGCCGATGGTGAGGCGGATGGCGCCGGGAACTTCGAAGGTGCGCTCCCGGACGAGGACGCCGCGCTCACGGAGGGCATCGCGGATGGGGATGGCGCGGTCGCCGGCGTCGAAGAGAACAAAGTTCGAGTGCGTGGGATAGAAGCGGATGCCGAGACGCTTGAGACCCTTGCAGGCGAGGTCGCGGGCGGCGAGAATTTCGTCGACGTAGTTCTTTACGAATTCGGTGTCCTTCACGGCGGCTCGAGCGGCAATGAGAGCGAGGACGTTCACGCTGAACGGCGACTGCGCCTTGCGGAGCCACTTCACATTGTCGGCGCCTGAGAAAAGACAGCCGCAGCGCATGCCGGCCATTCCGTAGACCTTCGAAAACGTGCGGCTGACGAAAAGATTCGGGTAATGTCGAATCCGAGGCAGTAGCGTGACGCCGCAGAATTCGAAGTAGGCCTCGTCGATGAGGACGGCGGCGTGCGGAGCAGCGTCGAGAATTCGCTGGATGAGATCGTGACCGACGGCGCCGCCGGTCGGGTTGTTGGGATTCGAAATGAAGATTGCGCGTGTGTCGGGACGGATCGCGGCGAGAAGTTGCTCCGCGGGGAAATCGAAATTTTCGAGGAGGTCAACTTCGCGGATCGACGCGTCGCCGAGCTGGAGATAGAAGCGATAAAGAGGATAGGACGGCCGGAGCGTCACAACGTCGCTGCCGGCTTCGACGAAAGTGTTGATGAAGAGCTGAATCGCTTCGTCCGTGCCGTTCGTCATGGTGAACTCGTCGGGAGCGACGTTGAAGAAATCGGCCAGGTCCTGCATGGCCGCCGCGTATTCGGGATACATCGAAAGCGACGTCGCGGAGATACACGACGTAAGCGCTTCGAGAACGCGCGGCGAGCAGCCGACGGTGTTCTCATTGAAATCGAGCCGCAGCTTGTCGAGGCGCGATCCAGTGGGCGGCGTGTAGGGCGCCATCAACTGAACGGCTCTGCGTGGATTAAGCAAAGCGCACCTCCACGGAGCGGGCATGCGCTTCCAGGCCTTCGGCGCGGGCAAGGGTCGTGATCGGCGCGCGAAGTTTCGCAAGGCCCGGCGGGGACAATTCCTGCACCGAAATCATCTTGACGAAATGCGCGGTGGAGAGCCCGCCGTACATGCGGGCCGCGCCCGATGTCGGAAGAACGTGATTGGGACCTGATGCATAGTCACCCGCGGCTTCTGTGCTCCACGGGCCCAGGAAGATTCCGCCGGCGTGTCTGATGCCGCCGAGAAGCGAAGGATCGTGCAGGCTGAGATGCTCCGGTGCGAGCGCGTTTGAAATTTCGACGGCCCTGGCGGGCGAGTCGACCACGATGATCGCGCCGTTGTGATCGATCGAGGGTCGCGCGACCGCGGCGGTCGGAAGCAAGGACAACTGACGTTCGATTTCGACGGCGACGCTTTCGGCAAGGCTGCGCGACGTCGTGAGCAGAATGGACGACGCATCGACGTCGTGCTCGGCTTGCGCGAGCATGTCTGCCGCGATCCACGCCGGGTTGCCATCGGCGGCGATAATCACGATTTCCGTGGGGCCGGCCACGAAATCGATGGCGACCTCGCCCGCGATCAGCTTCTTCGCGGCTGCGACATAAATGTTTCCAGGTCCTACGATGCAATCGGTCTTGGGAACTGTTTCCGTCCCATAAGCGAGCGCTGCGATCGCCTGCGCGCCGCCCATACGGAACAGATTGTTCACACCCAGCCACGCGGCTACGCCGAGAATTTCGGGAACGGGATTCGGACACGCGACACAGATGTTTTCGACGCCGGCGACTTGCGCGGGGATCACTGTCATCAGCAACGTTGAGAGCAGCGGGAAACGGCCTGCCGGGATGTAGGCTCCAGCGGAATCCATCGGTCGCACGATCTCGCCGATGCGGCGGCCGTCGGGATAGTCGACGAAGGATTCGCGCGGAAGCTGGCGAAGCGAGTTCTCGCGAATATTCCCGGCGGCTGTCTCGATGGCGCACTGCAGCTCCGGCTGGAGCGAGCCGGCGACGTCGATACGCACGGTCGATCCAGTGAAGCCGTCGAACCTGCGCGCGTATTCGAGCAGCGCCGTATCGCCGCGCTTCCGCACGTCGGCGAGGATCGGCGCAACGATGTTTTCCGCCTCTTCAAGGCGCGCCGTCTTGCGGCTCACCAGGGCCGCGGCATGTTTGTAGTCAAGGATTCGAATCATTACATTACGATTTTGTTCAACGGATATTCGACGATTCCCTGCGCACCTGCATCCTTCAACCGGGGAAGAATGTTGCGCACCGTAGTTTCATCGAGAATGGTATTGACCGCGAGCCACTCCTCGTCGCTGAGTGTGGATACGGTGGGATTTTTGAGCGCCGGCAGCACGGAAAGCACCGCCGCGAGATTTTTCTTTTCCACGTTCAACATGAGGCCGACCTTGCCGAGGGCGTTGATTGCTCCGTCGAGCAGCATGCGGATGTCCTCAAGCTTGCGGCGCTTGGCGGCATCTTTCCAGGATGCGACATTCGCGATGAGCTGCGTATTCGATTCGAGGACGGTCTCGATGATTCGGAGCTTGTTCGCCCGCAGCGAAGATCCGGTTTCGGTGACCTCCACAATGGCGTCGGCGAGTTCGGGCGGCTTGACTTCCGTGGCGCCCCAACTGAATTCCACTTTCGCTTTGATGCCGTTCGCGGCCAGATAGCGGCGCGTTGCTTCCACCAACTCCGTCGCGATGATCTTTCCTTCCAGATCCTTTACCGACTCATAGGGCGACGACTCCGGCACCGCCAGCACCCAGCGCACCTTGCCGAAGCTCTGTTTGGCGTAGATCAGATCCGCGACGGTTTCGACGGTCGCGCCGCTTTCGGCGACCCAGTCTCGTCCGGTGAGGCCCGCGTCGAGCACGCCGTCTTCGACGTAGCGCGCCATCTCCTGCGCGCGGATCAGCATGCACTCGATTTCAGGATCATTGATGGAAGGAAAATAGGAGCGGCTGCTGGTGGTGATCATGAATCCGGCGCGCCGGAACAGCTCGATGGTGGCCGTTTCCAGACTGCCTTTGGGAATTCCGAGTTTGAGTTTCATCTGTTGTACACCGTCGCGGGATCGTACACGCGCGGTTCGTTCTCCACCCAGGATTGATTGTCCAGGCGTCGGAAAAAACAGCTCGCGTAGCCTTCGTGGCACACGCCGGGACCGATCGCTTCGACTTTCAGCAGAACGGTATCGTGGTCGCAATCGGTGGAGATTTCCTTGACCACCAGGCGATGACCCGACGTCTCTCCCTTCATCCACAGCTTGTTGCGAGTGCGGCTGAAAAAAGTGGCACAGCCGGTCTCTACGGTCATTTTGAATGCCGCGTCGTTCATGAATCCCACCATGAGAACGCGGCCGCTGACGTGATCCTGAATCACCGCGGGAACCAGTCCATCGAGTTTGCTGAAATCGAGTTGCATAAAAAGAAAAAACCCGCCGTTGCCGGCGGGCTTCCGATCCTTTGAATGAATCCTTGTCTAAGATTCAGCCCGCCGCACACGCATCGCATGATGATGATGGCGATGGTGCAGTGCGGCGAACATCTGCCTAAAGTGTATCAGAACTCTTGCGGACCAACCAGTGGGCGAGGTCTGTGGAGTATTGATCGACACCCGTCGTGGGCGTCATTGCGCTGCATTCGAGGCTCGGGAAAGTGCCATAGACCTCTCCGCCGCGACACGCTCCGCCAATGATGAATTGATGATTGCCCCAACCGTGATCGCTACCTCCGGTCGAGTTGGGCCGAAGCGCGCGTCCGAATTCGGACGCGGTGAAGAGCGTGACTTGGCTGTTCGTCCCGAGCCGTTCCATTGCCGAATGAAGAGTCGCGACGGCGCGATCGAGTTTCGCCATGAGGCCGTCCTGAGTTTCCAACTGATTGCCATGCGTATCGAATCCGTCAAGGTTGCAGCAGAAAACCTCGCGATTCGAGGCGCGCCTTGAATTCATCGCGATCGCCCTCACGATGGGTTCGAGTGTCATGGGAGGATGCGTTGCGCGAGGCAGCGCGCGTTCCCACCGCGCCTGCTGATCTGCATGCGAGTATCGATTCCCGGCGCGCGCCGAGATCACGCCGACGTTCGCCATGATCGCGGCGCGGCCGCGACGGAAAAGACTCTGCAGCGCAGTGAGCCGCGGATGCAGGCCGTACACGTCGCCCGACTGCGTCTCGATCGGAAGCAGCGAGCCCCGTGGCAACGAGAGCGATCCCCGCACCTCTTTATAGGTCTCGTAATTCTGAACAGACGTCGCGACAGGAATCACCATGTTGCTTCCATCGTTGCCGCCGCGCAGGAACAGACAGACCAGCGCTTTGTAATCCCGGCGCGCGGCCGTGGCATTCGCGAAGCCCGCCGCGCCGATCGCCGATTTGAGAAAACCGCGCCTTGTGTCGATCCGCATCGCCTCTCCTATTGAATGCAGAGTGGCACACAGGTTGCAAACGGATCTCCCAAATGCGGGATCTGCAATGGATGGAAGGCTGGTTTCGCGAGCGCTTTCCGCGGCATCCCTATGTTTATTTCGGGCTGAGCGGCGCAACGCTGCTTCACGACGCTATCCGCGCGCAATCTCAATCGCGATTCGTGTTGCCCGCCTACATCTGCCCGAGCCTTTCGGCGATGGGAGCGGCCGCGGGCAAGCTGCTCATCCACATCGAAGTGGATCCGCGGACGCTTCATCCGGCGCCGCAGGAAATGGGGCACGAGGACGCCATCGTCCTGATCGATCACTCCTTCGGCTATCCATTCGGCGGCATCGCGGAAGTGCGCCGGCTCTTTCCGAAACTGCTGCTGATTGAGGATTGCGCGCGCGCCCTCGGCGTCGAGATTGGAGGAGAACTTCCGGGCCGCCACTCGGACTGGATTCTCTTTTCGATGTACAAGACGGTCCGCGGATCGCGTAGCGGCGCGGTGTTGCTGGCCAACGCGCCGCTCTCCATCCCGCGCGACGGCAGGCGCGGATCCGTCAGTATGAAGGAGCGTGCCGGCACATTCGGCCCGGCGCGGTTCCTCTATCACCAGATGCTGCAAAGACGCGCGTTGTTCGAGGCGCGTCCGCTGGCTGCGGCTCCCGATTTCGAAATACAGCGCGGGCTGCCTTCGGAGCTGTGCGCGAGCCGGTTTATTCGCGAATTGCGCGACCTTGAAAAGCGCGCGCGCATGCGCCGGGAAATCGCCGCCGAGTTGACGGGCGGATTATCTCGAATCCCCTGTGTGGTCCCGGTGCAAGCCGCCGAAGGATGCTCGCCGGCGGCTCACTTCGTTTCGTTCGCGCTTCAAAAGGGTTCGCGCGACCAAATGATCACGAAACTGTATCGCCGCGGACTGTTCGTGATGCGGACCTGGGACATCGTGCCGGGAAATTACGAATCGCTCCAGTCGACGTTCGTGCGTCCGCCTGGCGCCAGCCTCGAACTGGCATCGCGGATGGCGCACATCCCCATCGATTATTTCGAGAACGCAAGCGAGCGCGAACGGCTGCTGGCAACGCTGCCCGGTCTGATCCATTTCGTTTAGTGGAATCAGAAGCTCGCATCGCCGTCGAAGAGTGTGGGCGCCCAGGCCGCCGGATCTTTCAAGTGCTCCGCCAGTTCGGGCCGAGCTGCGCGATAGAAAAACGTCCACGAATTCAGCTTGCGGCGGTACGGCGCCGCTTTCCGCATGAACCCGTGCGGCTCCATCCACCGTCCCGTGCTCTCCAGAACGTGGACGTTCTCGCGGCCGCACCGGCGCAGCGCCCAGGAGAGCAGCGAAGGCAGCCACACGTCGCCGTCCAGCGACTGAAAATCGACCAGGCGCACTCGCGTCATTCCCGACTTGCGATTGTCATTGCGATCGAAAATCGCATAGGCCTGAATCGATCTCCCGCTGACGACGGCTCCGATCCACAGGCTCCGGTCGCGCAACGGGACGTGAAAATGCCAGTCGAGGATTTCGCGCGTGCGCACGGCCAGGAACACGCGCGGGTATCTCTCGCGAAGCGCTTCCCAGAAATCATCGAAGCGCGCATCGAAGCGGCTGCAGCTTTCGACATCGCCCGCGTGCGCGCGAACGGCAGACTGGCTCATCCAATCTTTGAATCGAAAGGCGGCCGACAAGGGATAAGTCAGCGGACGCAGCAACGCACCATGGCGCTTCACCAGAACACTTTCGAAAAACGCGCGGTGCTTCGTCACCCAGAACGCGGACTGATCCCAGGATCCCACCGGGACGCGTGAACATTCGAACAGATTGACCGAATCGATCGAACTGGTGCTGACCGACGTGTTGAGATACACGTCGATGTCCGGCTGATTCACGACACGGTCCAGCAGTTGAAGCGATAAACTCCGATACTCGGGTTCGACCACCCAGGATCGTCCCGACGCGGCGAGCAGACGCTTGCCTCCACATTCGTAGGCGAGCGGCACGTTGCCCATCGAGCCGACGATTCGCCCCCCGCCCTCTTCAAGCACCCAGCCGATGTTCCAGCCGTTCTCCCGCTCGCGATAGGCCGGATTCGCCAGCCAAACGTGGCTCCACTCCTCATAGCTTCGCGAAGCGAGCCCGAAGCGGCACTCCAGAGCGGCGATCTGCGAATAGTCGCTCAAGTTGGCCGCGCGAAGCTTCAACGCTCGCGCCGGCTTCTTCATCGCAATGGCGGGGGTGGGGCTGCTCACGAGTGCTTCTGGGGAACGAACGCTTCGGCCTCTCCATGATCCGAGGCCGCGGCCAGCGCCGCGATCGCCCTCATCCGCATGCGGCGTTTGGCAAGGATTCGGGCCGCGCGCGCGCGAATTTCTTCGGGTTGCGGGGCAAACTCGCCCGCCTTGGCCGTCAGCGTTCGATGAAGCGCGTCCGCGAGCGGAGCGACAATCGCGGGCGGCTTGGGAGATCCAAGCGGGTACATGAACCGAAGATAGTCCGGACCGGCAAGCGGTATGTGCAGCGTCCAGTGCCCGTCGGGACGGCCCATGGGACGATCGCGATAGATGTGTCCGCCCAGGCACAGCGCGACGTCGGAAAATCCAAGATCGCGGCCCACCGACCGGATCACCTGCCAGCATTCTTCGGCCGACAATGCGTCGCGCAGCGCTTCCTCACAGCGGCCCAGAGTCAGATGGGATCGTACGGTAGCCCGCACGCCGTTCTGGCGCAACGCGCGCGCGGCAAGCCCGAATTCGCGATAGCGCAGGTATTGAATGGCGGCATAAAGCAGCGCGGCGAACGCCGCCAGCGCCGACGCGCGTCCCAAGGGACCCGCCGTCGTTTCGATCAGCGCCAGGACGGCGGCCAGCGCTCCCATGCAATACAGCGCGCCGACGAGCCGTGTCGCGGTGAATCCCCGGTCAAGCAATCGATGATGGATATGGTCGCGGTCCCCGCTGAAGATCGGCTGGCGGCGCAGAAAACGTCGAAGAATGGAAATCGCCGTGTCGAACAGCGGCACGGCGAATGCAATCGCCGGGGCCGTGACCGCGATCAGCGAAGTGGCGTGCTGCGACCAGACCACACCGCACGCAGCCAGCACGAATCCCGCCAGCAGGCTTCCGCAATCGCCCAGAAAAATCGACGCGCGATGAAAGTTGAAGCGAAGGAACCCGGCGAGCGCGCCGATCAGAGCCGCGGCCGCGAACGTCGGCAGAGTGTCGCCGTGAACCATTCCTGCGGTGAAAACGGCCAGGGAGGCGATCAGCGCCAGTCCTCCTGCGAGTCCATCGGCGCCGTCGATCAGATTGAACGCGTTCGTGCACCCCACCAGCCACACCACTGTGGCGACAGCCCGCAGAGGAACCGGCACCAGGGCAGGGCCCAAATGCTCGATCCGAATTCCGCTGTGAAACATGACGACGGCCGCGGCGATTTCTCCTCCGAGCTTTTGCCACGGCTCCAAGGTGAAGAAATCATCCAGCAATCCAACGGCGAACATCAATCCCACCGCGCCCGCCGCCTCCCACACAGTCCGTGGAACGGCACTCGCGCGCGCTTCGGCGATCCATAGGATTCCGAACGCGGCCGTGCAGGCCGCCAGGATCGGAACGCCGCCCAGGCGCGGACACGGTGTTGCGTGCGTCTTGCGATCCTCGTCCGGAATATCGAGCCAGCCCCGCTTCAGCGCAAAATCGCGCAACAGAGGGGTCAGCAAAAGGGAAAAGAGAAAAGAAGCCAGGGCGAGAATAGAAATGGAGACCACGGTTTCACTCCGGCGAAGAATCTATAGGCTGGCGTCGCCGTCGAACGATGAGGGGATCCAGGCGGCCGGATCCCGCAAAGCCTCGGCCAGTTCTGGATCCGCGGCTTTGTAGTAAAAAGTCCAGGACGAAAGCGTTCGCCGGTAGGGCGGATCGATTCGCGGCAGGCCGGTCCGATGGAGCCAGTCGCCCATCACCTCGAGCGCGTCCAATCCATCGCGGCGGCATCGGCGCAGCATCCATTGAAGAGCCGTACTCACCGCCGCGCTATGCCCTTCGAGCGCTTGAAAATCGACAAAGCGGATCCGCTCGAAATCGAGAGCGGAATTGTCCTGGCGGCTGAAGATCGCATAGGCGACCATTCGCGAGCCTTGGAAAATATCCAGAATCGACGGTCGCGCGCCGCGAAAATGCCATTCGAGCGTCTCGCGATTCCGCACCGCGAGAAGATGCGGGTTCTCGCGACGCAGTGTCTCCCAGAAATCGTCGAAGCGCCGGTCGAATTCGGAACAGAATTCCACCCGGTATTCGTGCGCGGCAGCGGGAATCGAGCGCCCATGCCAGCGATCCCAAAGACAGAACCCCAAGGCGAGACAGGACCGCATGGCGCCGGCGAAAGGCGTTCCCCTGCGATTCAGCAGGCTTCGTGAAAATCCTCGATAATTCGTGATCCAGAACGCAGACCGGTTCCACGCGCCCACCGGAACGCGCGACAGTTGGAAACCGGCGCTGTAGATCGGTTCAGCCTTGTCGCCGACCGTGGTGAAGACGAACAGATCCACGCCGCTCTGTCGCAGGAAACGGCTGAGGATCATCACGGAATAACTGCGATAGGCTTCATCCACCACCCATCCGTAGGCCGTCGCCGCGGTCAGTGCACGTCCGCGGAATTCGTAAGCCAGCGGAAGATTACCCACCGATCCCGCAATCTCGCCGCGCTCCGTCTCAAGTACCCAGCCGAGCGGAACGTCCTCAGGCGAATACGCCGGATTTCCGGTCCACAGCCCGATCCAGTGCTCGAACGGAGGAATGCTCAGCCCGTTACGGCGATGCAGCGCGGCGATCCGGTCGTAATCCTCCGGACGGGTTTCACGAATCGCCGCCGATCGCGTTGCGCGCACTCTGGCTTCGCGACTGGTCTTGACAGCGCTGCTCTGCATGGGAATCACGAAGAGATCTGCGTCGATTGGGAATGCGCGCGCGACCTGACGACGTCGGTTCCCGAAGCGCGCCACAACGGATCCGCTGCACCGCCGAAGCGCTGTAGCAGCCGTATCAACGGGCTGATCGCCGGCTGCCATACGCCAACCATGTTGCAGATCGCTTCAGGAAAAGAAATGTTGTCTCCAATGCAGAATCGCGGAACCAGGTACGGGTCGGTCCGATTCGTGATAAACGCGTCTTCTGTCGTCACGGCGACCGCGTAGCCGCACCGGATCAGAGCTTCGCGCTCCGCCCCGCTAAACTGGCCCACCGGATACGAGAAACACGCCGCCTCCTTCCCGGTCCAGGTCTCGATCGCCCGTTTGCTTTCGTTCAATTCGAATTGAAGCTCGGCCGCCGAAAGATCCCGCGTGACCGCGTGAGTCACCGTATGCGAACCGAGCGAAACGCCGGGATAGCGCGATATTTCAAACAACTGCTCCACCGTGAGCGCATCGCGGCCCCGCGCGTGGGAGAGCCACGGAAAATTGCCGCTGTTTGCGACGATTCCCGTCGGCACGAACAGTGTGATCGGAATTTGCCGTGCCGACGCTTCGGGAATCACATTCTGCGCCAGTTCCTTGAAGCAATCGTCGAACGAGAGCCACACCGCGCCCTTGGGAGCCGTCTTGTCTCCCGCGAGAATTTCCCTCAATTCGCCGTCCGAAATAAACGTGTAGCCGCGCCGCGTCAGCCAGCGTACGCACTTCCGGAACAGCCGCCGGTTCGGGTTATGAAAATAGACGGCGGTGACCACTCCTTCGCTTTGCGCGCGGCGGCGGCCACGGCGAACAGATCCGGCGGCGATCAGGCACAGCGCGATCAATCCGCAAAACCAATTGCGAACCTGCAAGTAAACGCGCGTCATGTTGTGATAAGCGGAACGCTTCTCCCGGGGTGACTGGTGCTGTTGAATGCAGCGGTGAACGAAATGCGCAAGCTGAAGAGCGTGCGCGTTATAGTCGAGATACTTTTTGCAGGCTGCCTGACCAGCCGCAGCGATCCTCGCGGCGCGCGCCGGATGATCCAGCACCGCAATCATTTTCTCCGCGAAATCCGCGACGCTGCCCGGCTCGGCTAAAAAGGCGTTTTCGCCGTCGGAGAGAAACGCGGTCAGTTCCCCAATGTTGCCTGCCACCACCGGACGGCCGGAGGCCAGATATTCGGCCAGCTTGTTGGGCATGCGCGTGCGCGATTGGTCGTCGTCACGCATCGGCAACAGCAGCGCCGTCGCCGACCGGTAGCGCGAAGCAAGACCAGCCTCATCCACGCATCCCGTGAAGATGACATCCTCCGCGGCAACGTTCTGGGAGGCGGCAAAGTTGAAAATTTCGTCGCAGTATTCCACGCCCGCGCCGACGACGGTCAGCTTGCACCGGTAGCCGCGGCGCTGAACCTGCGCCAGAGCCTCGATGCAAAAGCAGATGTCGTGCAACCATGTGCCGCAGTAAGTAAACGTCCACGGCTCTGTCCCGGGGGCGGTGGCGAACCGCTCATAATCGACGATCGCGGGCAGGCGGTGAATCACCAGTCCGGGGTTCACCTCCAGCTTTTTCGTCATCACGCGACGCTCGATTTCTTTCGAGATGACCAACGCCCCGGTTGCGTGCTCGAACATAGCGCGTTTATGCAGCCAATGCGTGAAGCGATCGCACACATTGACGCCCGGCCACCATTCGCACAGTTCCTGCGAAAGAGGAAATCCCAAAATCCGGCATAGCCCCCCGATGTAGAGGTTGAGCGGGCCCATCATCACGTACAGATGAACCAGCGTGCGGCGCCGTTCCGGCAACATCCGGATCAGGCGGCATGTGAGCCCGGTGATGGCGACGGCGTACACCAGCCATCGAAGCAACTTGTTTTCGGGGCGCTTGAGAACGGTCGTGTACTCGAACGAAATTCCTTCGTAGACTCCCGATCGCTGCGTGTTGACAGGGACCGGCGTCGGCCCGCAATGCAGGACGTGGAATCCCACACCCGCGCTCAACAGCGCCCTGCCGATCATCACGATGCGCGCCGAACTTGCGCTCCCCAAAGGAAACCCCAGGCCTCCGCAGATGCAGACAACACGAGTCTCCTGCGTCATCAAACCTCCGCTCCTCGCGTGGAGAATCGCATTGCGACGATCTCCGGATCGTCCGCCGATGCCAGCTTTCGAATTACCGCCGCGGGCGACCCCGCTGCAATCACTCCTTCCGGGATCGACCGGCTCACGATGCTGCCCGCGCCTACCACCGTTCGCCGCCCGATCGTCACGCCTTTCAAAACCGTCGTGTTCATACCGAGCCACACATCGTCGCCGATCGAAACCGGCGCGACGGGTCCCGTCAGTCCCTCCGCGCGCGGACGCCATTCCAGCGGATGCCAGTCCGTGTCCGTGATGGTCACGTTGGCTCCGCACATCACGCGGCGGCCCAGGATCACGTGCGCCGCGCATCCGATCGTCGTCCCGCTGAATCCCGATCCTTCGCCGATTTCGAGCAGCGCGTCCTGGAGCATCGTCGAAAGAATGCACGGCCGATTCACGCCGACCAGGTTCGACCAGTGCGCCGATCGGAATTCGCAGCCGGCCCCGATGCGCATCCTCGAGCCTGGTAGCCGGCGGAACAGCGGCAGGCCGTAGAACCTGCAGCATGGTCCGACTTCGACTCCCCACCATGCGGCCAGGCATCGCGCCGTGAGGCTTTGAACCTTTTCCCGCGCGAGCGTAAGGGCGCAATTCGCCAGATGTGGAGCGCTATCGCGATTCAGAGTACGAGACATGTTGAACTCCTTGTGACGACCCGGCGAGAGTTTCATAGGCTTGCATCACCTGCGCCACGATGCGCGCCGGCGCATGCCTTTCGGAGGCCGCCGCGCGCGCCGATCGCCCCAGGCATGACGCAAGTTCGTCGTCGCGGAAAATTCGCTGGATCGATTCGGCCAGCAGCGGCGCGTCGCCGGCGGGAAACATCAGACCGGTTCGTTCGTGATCGATCAGGCTCGGAATGCCGCCCGCGTAACTGGCGGCACACGGCAACCCGGCCAGCATCGCTTCACACAAACTGTTGGAGCTGTTTTCCATGAACGAAGGCAGCGCGAACGCGTGCGCGCAACGAAGCTGCTCCACCATTTGGTCGGCGTTGAGAAATCCCAGATAGCGGATCGAGTTTTCGAGTCCCGCCTGCACGATCCTGCGCCGCAGGAAGCGGTCGTAGCCCCGGCGATTCCCCAGCGTTCCCGCCAGGCGCAGCTCCGCGTCCGGAAACTCGCGGCGGACGATCTGCATCGCGTCGACCAGCACCTCAATGCCGCGCCGCGGCTCGCTTCCCGCGTTGGTGAAAATGACGCTGTGGCGATCGCACGCGTTCAGCTCCCAGCGTGGGCCGTAAAACTGCGGCCGCAGAATTTCGTCCCCGTGAAAATACGCCGCACCAGGATTGACGCTCGCCAGGTGCGCGCGATCCCAATCCGTGCGGCCCATGAACGCTTTCCCGTTCGCCAGAATTTCGCGCCCCAACGCCGCGCCTTTCAGATAATCGCGATACCGCCACAACAGTCCGCGGCGCGTAGCCACCTCAAACCATGTCTCGCTTTCCCAAATCTCGCGGGGGGAAAGCGATCCGAAAAAGACCGGCAGACACGCGTCCACCAGCCCCTGTATCGAGATCAGCGCCGGCACTTTGATCATTTCGCGCGTCGCGAGCAAGCCGAAGAATCGTTCGCTGCCGTGAACATGCACCAGATCCGGATTCAACCGTTGCACCAGTTCCACGCAGCGATCGAGATCGCGCTGTCGCGCCTCGAAAATCGAATCGAAGCGCGGTTGAGCGATCACGACGTGGCGGACCCCATTCGCGGAAAACTCGTCTTCTTTGAGCCCTGGATGCGCCGTGACGACGTCGACCTCGACACCGCCATTCCGCCGCAAATGATCGAGCAGACACGTCATCCACTGGCCCGACCCTCCGGGCGTAATTCCTTGCCGGATCTGCGCCGCGGGCAACGGAGCATTGGTGAACCACAACACGCGCATAAGGCGACTCACGTTTCGCGGCTGATCGCCGCACCGATACAGAACAACACGACGTAGTAAGTAATGTCGGTTCCGGGATACGACGACGAAAACATGCGGATCGCCCACAACACGCCCACGCCCGCCCCCGCCATCCGCCAATCCTCGACCCCACGCCGGAACGTCGCGATGCAGGGCTTCACGTGCGTTGCGATGTAGGTCAAGAAGAGCGGCACGCCGCCGTAAAACAGCAGCGTCAGATAGCCGAGGTCGGTTCCGCCGCGCCACTCGTATCCATCCCAATCCCACGTCGCGAGCGAGCCGCGGCCGAGCGCCAGTTCCTGCGGCCGCACCGTTTCGAAAAATGCCGTGACCTGTTCCGTGCGCGTGTCCTCATCGATGCGTTCCGCGAATGCCGACGTCACATCCTGTAACCGGTCGACTCCCCGCGTGTCGCGCAAAAAAACCCCGGCGAAGAGCGCTGCCCAGATCGCCGTCACAATCATCGCGAGCCATAACCCCGCCTGCGGCTCGCGCCGTCTGCGCTGCAGGACGGCGTAGATCGCGAACAGCGCCAGCACCATCACGAAATTCAAACGCGTCTGCGTAAACAAGCTCCCCGCCGCGAACACGAAGACGGGAAGAAATTTCAACCGATCCCCGATCGAGCCCCTCCGATAACCGCGCAGGGCGATCCATGCCGCCGGCCAGAACAGGGCGTTCAGGGGGAATTGCAGGTGCGCGACCCCTTCCTGCCGCGTGAATGTCTCGAGCGTCGCCATGCGATACAGCGAGAGCGCACTGAAGATCGCCGCGAACGCAAACATGATCTTTTCGATGACCACCCAGTTGCTGCGCCTCGCTCCGATGAAAATCAGCAGCGAAAGGATCATGGGGTAGGGACCTGTGCCGTCCACCAGCTTGGTCGAGGCCCAATCCGCGGCCGTGAATCCCCGGGCCGCCATCACGAGCGCCGCGCCGATGAACAACGCGAATCGCACGGTATAGCCGCTCTCCAATTTGCGCAAATTCGCGCTCAACAAAGCGAGCATCCCGGCCACAGTGAGCAGAACCAATTCCGCCGCGTATGCCGCGTAATAGATCGGCGGCTTCGCGACGTCGGCGGAAATGAACCAACCCGGTTGAAGCTGCGTGCTCGCCACGACGTCGTAAATAATGTAGGTGACCAGCCCCGCGAGCATCCCCGCGCCCATCACCCACAACGTGAAGCGATCTCCCGCCTTGATCCGTTCCGACGGCCGGATCTCGACAGCTTCTTCAAACGCGACTGTATGAGCACTCACGCGGCAATCGCCTCCACTTGTTCGTGAACGAAGGAGTTCTTCAGCAGCCAGAACATGAAGGGAATGCTGACGGCAGTCTGGATCGCCGCCATGATGAGATATGCTTCCGCCAAGCCTGTCGCGGCCTTGTCTGCAAGCGCGTACGCGGCGATAATCAGCACCCCTCCCCTGAGCAGCGCCAGTGCGACCGCCGGACGAATCGCGTCCAGCGACCAGATCGCGTGGCCGACAGGAATATTCAGCGCCGTCAATACCGATGCGGCGCTAATGAAGATGAGGGCCGTGGATCCGTGCACGAATTCGCGCCCGTACAGATGCAGAATCCACGGCGCGAGAATCGCAATCGGAATCGCGATGACGATCGCCGGAGCGGTGGTCAGCGCAAACGTCAGAGCCAGACATCGTTTGTATTTCGCCGGATCGCGTTCCGCGCGAATATTCGAGAGCATCGGTAATCCGATGTTTGACACGGCCGTCGAAAAGAACAAAATGAAAAGCTGCCAATGCAGGACGGCGTTGAACACGCCCGCCTCCGCATACCCGCTATGCGTCGCCAGCAGGACGTTGCCCCACCATTGCGCCGGCGTGAATGAGAATGTGGTGATCAGGACGGGCAGCGTGAATCGCGAAAGCACGCGCAGTTCGTCGCCGCTGAACCGGTAGGAGATGCGGATCCCGTTTGCCTCGCATTCCCGCCTGACGACAAGCTGATAATAGATTGTCGCCGCCGCACCCGCCAGCGCGTAGCCCAGCAACGCGCCGTTCAGTCCGCCGAATATCGCGCCCGCCGAAACCAGAATTACGATTCCGATGCCGCGCACCAGATTTCCCGTCGCCACATGCCGGAACGACTCGAACCCGCTGAGCGTCCCCACTTGCGATCCGTTCAGCGCCGCGAAAAACATCGCCGCCGCGCCCAGGCTCAACGGAACCGCCAGGGTCTCTTTTCCCAGCACCTGCCTGCTCAACACGGGCGCAAACAGGATGACCAGCAGTGCCGCCGCCGCGCCGACCACCATCGACGTCGCCCACGAAAGCCCCACGATCGCCCCGGCACGTTCCGGTTCCGAATCGCGCGCCTCGGCGACGTATCTCGTTGCGGTCATGCCCATTCCCGCAGTGAAAAGACTGGTGAACAGGTTGGTCGTAGAGAGCACGATCGCCATTTCACCGAACGGCGCCGCACCCAAAACGCGCGCGGAAATGATATTGGCGAGCATCGTGCATCCGCTTGCGATTCCGGCGCCGGCGATCGACCAGATCGCGCCCGCGGCCATGCGTCGTCGCAATGCCGGCTCAGCAGTTCGGATGGCTTCCAGCGTTGATTTGATCATTTAATGATTCAGTGCCGACTTCAAGACTTCCCATGCGAACAGGGGCAACGCGATCTGCCGCCGCGCGCGCCGCGGATCTGAAAGCAGCCGGAACAGCCATTCCGTTCCCGTTTTTCGAAAGATCGCCGGCGCTCGCTTGGCGACTCCCGCAAGCACGTCCAGGCTGCCGCCGACACCCATGCAGAACGCCGTCCGCAGCGCGCTGCGATGTTCGGCAATCCAGAATTCCTGCCGCGGCGATCCCATCGCGACGAACAGCAAATCCGCTCCGCTCTCATTGATCGTGGCGATGACATCGTCGGAAGCGGAGAAGAACCCGTCTCGCGCGCCGGCGATCCGCAGGGCGGGGAAACGCCGCTTCAATTCGCGACACGCGCCCGCGTTCGCTTCAGGCGACGCGCCCAGCAGGAAAATGCTCCACTGCCGCTCCTCCGCCAGCGCGATCAGCGTCAGAAACAGGTCCACTCCCGTGCATCGCGGCATGGCCGAGCCGTGCAGGATACGCGACGCGAGCGACAATCCCACGCCGTCGCAGATCCGCATATCGGCGCGCTTCAGAATTTCCGCCAGCTTCGCATCGCGCCGCGCGCGATACAGCTTTTCCGGATTCATCGCGACGCAGAAAGTCCGCGCACCTGCGCTGACGCGGCCTCGCACCGTCTCCGCCGCCGATGCGTACGATGGAAACACGTCCACCGGCATTCCGAGAATCATTCGCGTTTCACTCAAATAACTCATAGGTGGCCGCCTTACACCGCGACCGCGCATCCGAACGCCGGCGCGCGAGGCGCCAGAAAATCCCGCATCCAGTAATGAAGACTGAGCAGAAGAAAAATGTGGCGTTCGCGATTGGCGCCCGCTTCGTGCCGCCGCAGCACGTCCTCCACCTCCCGCAGATCGAAGACCGACGCGAACCGCGAATTCTTTTCCAGCAGAATTTCGCGAACCGCGCCGCCCGACTGGAACCACTGCCGCGTCGGCGAAAGAAACCCCTTCTTCTTGCGCTTCACGATCCCCGCCGGGAGCATCCGCCCGGCCGACCATTTGTGAATCCGCTTGCCCTCTCCGATCCCCAGCCGGAAATGCCGGGGAAGCGATTCGATGAAGCGCACCAGATCGAGATCGAGCAGCGGAACGCGGCATTCCAGCGAATGATGCATCGTGATCTTATCCGTGTAGAGCAGCAGATCGTCGGCGAGATTCATCCGCGCGTCGAGCGTCATCATGCGCTCCACGCTGTGTTCCTGCCTCGAGCACCCGAGCAGATCGAAGAAGTACCGGATCCGCTGCTCGGCGCGATTTTCCCGGCTGCCGATCATCTTCGCGATCTGATCGCGCGAAAATACGCTGTAGACGGACTCGAACCGCCGGACGTCGTCCGTTTCACGCGCCGCGCCCAATCCGCGCGCAAGCGCGTCGCTGCGGATCCCGCGAGAGACTCTTGCCAGCGCTGCGGCCGCGAACGGCGGAACGAATCCGCGCAGCAGCTCGACCTGGTAACGCCGATAGCCGCCCATCGTCTCATCCGCGCCCTGGCCGGACAGCACCACCTTCACATGACTCGATGCCAGCCGCGACAACGCGAACATCGGCACAATCGATGTTGTCGCCAGCGGCTCTTCGATCATCCCGT
>JAIQFJ010000430.1 GCA_020073325.1 Terriglobia bacterium
GTGCACCTTCAGCGCCACGTCGGCGATCGCCGGCACATTGGTGATGGCTGAAGGGCACACCGATCCGTACACCGCGCTGACCATCGGGTCCTCGAACGCCGCCGCGAAGGCGCGCTCGTAGACCGAGGGCGTCGCCGTGCCAGCAATGTCCACCGGGTTGAGGACCGAGCCGAAGCCGCGGATCATCTGGGGCTCGGCCGCGGAGGGTATGTCTGCCGCCTGCGCGATGGAACGGTGATCGAGATTCGCGGCGGCACGGACGATCGCCATGTGGTCTTCGAAATCTTCGTCGAGAACATCTATCCCGCGCCGGTGCGCTCCGGCGATATCGTTGTGGACATCGGCGCGCAGATCGGCTGCTACAGCGTGCGAGCCGCCAGACGCGGAGCGCGGGTGTTCGCGTTCGAGCCGTTTCCAGAAAATTTCGCCGCGCTCCAAAGAAACATCGCGCTCAACGGGCTCACGGGGGTGCAGGCGTTTCCCCACGCGGTCGGGCCTGAATCGGCGGCGCGGGCCATGTTCCTGCCCGACGACGCCGGCCACACCGGGCGCTATAGTTTGTTCCCGGGCCGGGGATCGAAGACTCTCGATGTAGCATGCCGGTCCCTGGACGCGATCGTTCGCGAAAATGCCCTGGAGCGGATCGACGTCGTGAAAATCGATTGCCAGGGAAGCGAGTACGAAATTCTCTTCGGGGCAAGCCGGGAAACGCTGGCGAAAATCCGGCGCATGATCGTCGAGTGCGAAATCTTCGACCGGCCGGACTGGTCGGTTGCCGCGCTGCGGAGTTTTCTTGAAGAACGCGGATTTCACGTGAACGCCCGCGAGCGGGTGCTGTACGCAACGCGCGATCGGGAGGACGCCCGGTGAGTTCCCAGGATCGATTCAAGGTCGATCGATTCAAGATCGACGACGCGGGCAGTTACGATTCCTTTGCCGAGGAGTTCGATCAGTTCGACGAAATCCGCCAGCCCGTCCTGCGGGACCTGTTCGCGAGCGCCGATCTGAGCGGGTGCGGGCGGTTGCTCGACATCGGCACCGGCACGGGAATCGTCGCGATTGAGGCGGCGCGGCGGCTGGGTCCGAAGGCGACGATCGCGGGCATCGATCTTTCCGACGGCCTGCTGCAGAGCGCGCGCCGGAAAGCCGCAGGGATCTGGTTTCTGAAGATGGACGCGGAGGCGCTGGGGATCGCGACCGATTCGTTCGATGCGATTCTCTCGCTGTTCGCGCTGCTGCATTTCCCGGATCCGAAACGCGCGCTCGACGAAATGTTTCGCGTGCTGCGTCCCGGCGCCTCGGCGACCATCGCCTTGGGGAGCGCGCCGCCGCGACTCTCCTGGGCGGGGCTCCGCCACCGCATCGCGCGATCGCCCGACCTCTTGCGGCTCGCGCGGGGACGCCTTTTGCTGGCGCCGTGGTTTCTGGACAGACTGCTGAGGGAAATGTATCCGTCGGATTCGCACGGCGAGGAAACGGAGCTCGCGCGCCACTCGCATGTTCGCGGACCTCAAGTTTTGTCGCTGATGCGCGCCGCCGGATTTTCCGGCGTCACGTCGCGCTGGAAGGGCTACGAACACAGCTTCGACGATCCGGAACGTTTCTGGCTGGTGCAGCGCGTCTATTCGAGTTTTTCCCGAAAACGGCTGAGCGCGCTTTCGGAATCGGACCGCGAGCGCGTGAAGAGCGTTTTTCTCGAACGCTGCCGGCGCGTGCTGGCCGGGGGAGGACGACTGGTGTATCCTTACGCCGCGCTTTTCGTCAATGGACGGAAGCGCTAGTAAGATGTCCCGGCGGTTTCGAAACCCACTCGCTGGCGCTCGTGGTTCTGTGGTCCACACTGCCACGTCATCCCTGAGCACTGAACCGCGAACGCGAGTGAGCGGACCCGTTCGCTTTCGAAATCGCCGGGACATCTTACTGGTGTAGCGTTCCAGCGATTTCGACAGAACTCTTGGGGCAGGCTTGCAGCCGCGCTGGCCGGACGGGCACAATGCCCGCCGCAGGCTGCAAGCCTGCCCCACAATCGATAAGGAACCTTTACGCGACGTCGCGAATCTTGCGCGCCGGGACGCCGCCCCAGATTTCATTCGGAGGAATTTCGCCGTTCACGACGCTTCCCGCCGCGATGACGCAGTTGTCGCCGATCTTCGATCCCGGAAGAATCACGCAGCTCGCGCCCACCCATACGTTTTCGCCGATCTCGATCCCGGTTCTCGATTCGTCCCACTTCGTGTTGATGTAGCGCTGCCCGGGCACCACGGCGTGATTGGCGGCAATCAAAACACAATGCTGGCTGATCGCCGTGTGCGCTCCAATCGCGATCGAGCCTCCCGCCGCCCGGATGTTGACACCGGTCGAAATGAGCGCGTGATCCCCTAAAACGAGTTTTCCTTCAATCGAGCTGTGCGTCGTCCGCCGGTAGACCACGATTTCGCAAAACGCGCGTACGCAGACGTTCTCCCCGATCTTTATGGAGTCCGGCGCGTTGTAGGCATAATCCCAAATCGCCGATCCATCGCAGGTGAGCGTCGGGTTCAGGGCGAGAATCCGGTGCCGCAGGATGCGCTGAATCGCCCTCTGTTTGAGCTGCCGGGCGGCGACGGTCAGGTGCCGGATCATCCTCACGATAGTACACTTGGTCTAATCTGCAATGAAACTCGGGGTCAGCGCCTGGCGGCTGGCGGGCCAGAGATTGGGGATCGGCCGGTACATCGAATACCTGCTCCGCTACTGGAGCCCGATCCTGCACGGGGACGAAGTCACGGTCTTTGTTCGCGAGTCGCTCGATTTGACCGGTACCGGAATGTCGGCGCGCGTGATCCGGCCGGCGCTGACGAACGCGCTTTGGGAGAATCTGTTGTTGCCGAGGCACACGAAAAATCTGGACGTCCTGTTCGGCCCCAGCTACACGCTGCCGCTGCGCCCCGGATGCCGCAGCGTGGTGGCGATCCATAGCGTCGACGAACTGCACGGGACCGTGCCGTGGTGGCATCGCCACACTTACGAACAGAAATATCGCTGGAGCGCGAAGACGGCCGACCGCGTGATCGCAAATTCGCATTACGTCAAGCAGCGCCTGGTGCGGATCTATGGCGTCCCGGCCGAAAAAATCGACGTCGTGTGGCTCGGCGCCGACGATGTGTTCCGTCCGCTGGACGATCCGGCGCTGCTGCGGGAAACGCGCAGGAAATATCTCGGCTCGGACCGTCCGTTTATTCTTTTCATGGGCGGTCTTTCGCAGCGCCGCAATATTCCGGTTCTGCTCGAAGCCTTCAGCATTCTCAAGAAAAAGGACAGGATTCCGCACGCACTTCTGCTGATGGGGCCGAATCGCGCGAACATTCCTCTGGGCGACCTGAGCGCGCGACTGGGAATTGCCGATAGCGTCGTTCATACCGTCGGCCAGGTGGCGCATCATTCCGAACTGGTTCCGGTCTATTGCGCCGCCGACGCGTATGTCCTGCCCTCGTCGTCGGAGGGATTTTCGCTCACCCTCGCCGAGGCGATGGCCTGCGGGACTCCGGTGATTACCGTGAATCGCGCCGCCTTGGGCGAGGTCGCGCACGGATACGGCTTGACGATCGAGGAGCCGAGCGTCGACGCGCTCACCGACGCGCTGCGCCGGGTGCTCGGCGATCCGAATCTGCAAGCGGAACTGAGCCGTAAGGGACTGGAGCGGGCCCGTGAGCTGCGCTGGACCGAGGCCGCGCGTCGTACCCTGGAAGTCTTGAGACAAGTGGCGAATTCATGAAGACAGTCATTCTAGCCGGCGGCCAGGGGACCCGCCTCGCCGAGGAGACCGACGTGCGTCCCAAACCGATGGTCGAGATCGGCGGGCGCCCCATCCTGTGGCACATCATGAAAATTTACGCGAGCCGCGGCCACAACGAGTTCGTCCTCGCGCTGGGGTATAAAGGCGACGCGATCAAGAGCTATTTTCTGAACTACCATCGCCTGCAGCGCGACGTGAGCGTCCATCTCGCCACCGGATCCATCGACATGCACGACGGAGAATGCGAGGACTGGCTGGTTCATCTCACCGACACCGGCATCGCCACCGATACCGGCGGCCGGCTGCGCCGTCTGACGAAGCACATCGGCGGCGAGACGTTCATGATGACCTATGGCGACGGCGTCGCCGATCTGGACGTCAACCGGGTGATTGAGTTTCATCGGCGCCACGGGCGTCTGGCCACCGTGACCGCGGTCCGTCCCCCGTCGCGTTTCGGAGGATTGACGGCGGAAGGCGACAGCGTCAAGGCGTTTTCCGAAAAGCCGCAGATCGAAGCCGGTTGGATCAACGGCGGATTTTTCGTGCTGGAGCCGCGCGTGCTCGATTACATTTCGGGAGACGACACCAAGTTCGAGCGCGAACCGCTCGAAACGCTGGCGCGCGAAGGCCAGTTGATGATGTATCGCCACGAGGGCTTCTGGCACTGCATGGACACCGTGCGCGACCTGCGCCAGTTGCATCAGATGTGGGACAGCGGCGAAGCTCCCTGGAGAATCTGGCGATGAATTATTGGCGCGATAAGCGCGTCCTGGTGACGGGCGCCACGGGGATCGTCGGTTCCTGGCTGATCAAGGAATTGCTCGACCGGCGCGCGTTCGTGGCGGCGCTGGTGCTCGACGCGGATCCGCAGACGGAGCTCTTTCGCAGCGGCAATGTTCATCGGGTGGCGGTGGTGAACGGGCGCCTGGAGGAGATCGGCGATATCGAGCGCGCGATCAACGTCTACGAAACGGAGACGGTGATTCACCTGGGCGCGCAGACCATCGTGCCCGTCGCGCATCGCAATCCTCTGGCGACGTTCGAAGCGAATATTCGCGGCACGTATCATCTGCTCGAAGCCTGCCGCCGCCAGAGCGTGCTGGTGAAGCAAGTGGTGGTGGCGTCGAGCGACAAAGCCTACGGAGAGCAGCCGGAGCTTCCCTACACCGAAGACATGCCGCTGCACGGCCGCCATCCTTACGATGTGTCGAAGGCGTGCGTCGAACATCTTGCGATGGCGTATCACCACAGCTACGGGCTTCCGGTGGCGGTTTCGCGCTGCGGAAATATTTACGGCGGCGGCGACCTGAACTGGAGCCGCATCGTTCCAGGCACCATCCGGTCTCTGCTGCGCGGTGAACGGCCCGTCCTGCGCAGCGACGGAACCTTTCTTCGCGACTATCTCTACGTCAAGGACGCCGCCGAGGCTTATCTTTGCTTGGCCGAAGCGGTGAGCAGTCCCCAAATGCATGGCGAAGTATTCAACTTCGGTCCCGCGTCGCCGGTGTCCGTGATCGAGCTGGTCACGCGGCTTCAAAAGCTGCTCGGGCGCGAGGATCTGTGTCCTCAGATCCTGAATTCGGCCGCGGGCGAGATCCGCAATCAATACCTGTCGGCCGAAAAGGCCCGCCGCTCTCTGCACTGGACCTGCGAGTACGATCTGGATCGCGGGCTTGCCGAAACCGTCGAATGGTACCGTACATTTTTTGAGGATCAAGCCGCATGATCTGCCGGGCCT
>JAIQFJ010000431.1 GCA_020073325.1 Terriglobia bacterium
TTTCGCGCTCCGATTACGATGCGCGCCAGACCGAGGCTGCGGCCACGGCGCAGGGCGTCGAAGCCGATCGCGCCGAGATTGCCGCGCGCGAACAACGGATCGTCGAGGCGCGCAGCTTAGTCGCCCAGCGCGATGCTCAGATCGAAGCGGCGCGCAGTGCTCCGCAGCAGGTGACCGACGCCCAGGCGAAGTCGCAATCGGCATCGGGAAGGCTCCATCAAGCCTCGGCGGATCTGCATACCGCGCAACTGAACCTGAGCTACACGAAAATCTACGCGCCCGTCAGCGGCGTGATCGGTCGCAAAACGGTGGAACTGGGCCACCGCATTCAGCCGGGGCAGGGGCTGATGGTGATCGTCCCGCTTGACGACATCTGGATCACGGCGAATTTCAAAGAGACGCAGTTGAAGCGCATCCGCGCAGGTCAGCGCGTGAAGGTCTACGTCGATACGTTCGGGCGCGATTACGAGGGCACGGTCGAGAACCTGCCCGGCGCGGCGGGTCCGCTGTTCAGCCTGTTTCCTCCGGAGAACGCGACAGGCAATTACGTGAAGGTGGTGCAGCGCTTCCCGGTGCGCATCCGCTTCAACAAAGATCAGGATCCCGAAAAACTCCTGCGGCCCGGGATGTCGGTTGAGCCGTCGGTACAGGTTCGCTAACATGCCGACTCAATCCAAACCCGTGAACCCATGGGTGATCGCCATGACGGTGACGCTGGCGACGTTCATGGAACTGCTGGATACGTCGATCGCCAACGTTTCGCTTCCTTATATCGGCGGCGGACTCGGCCGCAGTTACGACGAGGTCACGTGGATCCTGACAACGTATCTGGTGGCGAACGCCGTCGTGCTGCCGATGAGCGCGTGGCTCAGTCGCGTCTTCGGCCGCACGCGTTATTATCTGGGCTGCGTCGCGTTATTCACGCTCACGTCGCTTTTCTGCGGTCTCGCACCGTCGCTGGGATTTATGCTGTCGAGCCGAGTGCTGCAGGGAATCGCGGGCGGCGGCCTGGCTCCGGTGGTTCAGGCGATTCTCGTCGACACGTTCCCTGCGGCGAAGCGTGCGTCGGCATTTGCGTTGTACACGATCGTCATCGTGACCGCCCCGGCGATCGGACCGGTGTTAGGCGGCTGGATCACCGACAACTACGACTGGCGCTGGATTTTCTTCATCAACGTGCCGATCGGCATTGCGGCATTTTTCCTCACCGGGCGATTTGTAAAAGATCCGCCGTCGTTCGCGGCGGAGCGTGCCGAGCAGAAGCATCATCGGATCGACGGGCTCGGGATCGGGCTGATCGCGCTGGCGTCGGCGTCGCTCGAACTGGCGCTCGATCGCGGCCAGATCGACGACTGGTTCGGCAGCACGTTCATTTCGTCGATGATCGCGATCGCCGTTTTCGGCTGGATCGCGACGGTGCTGTGGGAACTGCGCAGCAAGGATCCGGTGATCGATTTCCGGTTGCTCACAAACCGCAATTTCGCAATTGCGAACCTGATGTTTTTCGTGTTCGGATTCGGACTTTTCGGAAGCACGACGCTGATTCCGCAGATTCTGCAGTCGCTGTATGGCTACCGCGCGATCGACGCCGGCCTGGTACTTGGACCCGGCGCGTTTGTCATCACGCTGTTCGCTCCGGTGGCCGCGCAGTTGATCCAGCGACGCGTGGTTCAGCCGACGCTGTTGCTGGCCGCAAGCCTGACGATCGTGGCGGGGTCGATGTGGTATTACAGCAGCTTCAATCTGGCGACCGATTACGGGCATTACGCGCTGGCGCGAGCCTTGCAAGGCCTCGGCTATGGATTCTTTTTCGTTCCGGTCAACGTGATCGCGTATTCGCAGCTTCGCTCTGACCAGAACAATAAAGCGTCCAGCCTGACGAATTTCTTTCGCAACTGGGGTGGAAGCTTCGGGATTGCGATGGTGACGACGGCGGCCGAGCGGCGGCATGCGCTGCATCAGACGAATCTGGTCGACTCGATCGGATCGACGTCGCAGCAGCTTGCCGATCGCATCGGCGCGCTGACCGGCGATCTGATCCACAAAGGATTTTCAGGCCCCGACGCAGCGCTCGCCGCGAAGGGATATCTCTACCAGCAGCTTCAGCACCAGGTCAGCATTCTGGCGTTCATGGATTGCTTCCGCATCATCGGATGGCTGACGGTGGCGGTGGTCCCGCTGATCCTCCTGGTCCGGAAATTCAAACCGCAGGGGAACGCTCCGGCGGGGCATTGACGCGTTTGCGGATCACTTCCACCGAGCACGGCGCGTGCAGAGCCACCGATTCGGAAACGCTGCCGAGTAAAAACCGGTCGATGGCGCTATGCCCATGCGAGCCTAGCACGATCAAGTCGGCTGGCCATCGCGACGCCTCCTCCGCGATGATCGTACGGGGCGGATCGAGCAGGACGGAAAGCGAATCCGACGTTTGGAGTCCTACGTTCGAAAGGATCTGCCGGGCCTGGGCGATCGCGTCCTGCGATCGTTTCATTGCCTCGGCGCGCGCGGTTTCGAGAAATTCGGAGTCGATGAACGGCGGCTCCAGCAGCGCGCGTGTAGCGGGCAGAATCATCTCGACCGCGCTCAGCACGCGCACCTCGGTTCCGGCGGGCCACGGACGCTCGCCGATCGACCGGGCGGCTTCGTCGGAAAACTCGGAGCCATCGGTAGCCAGCAGGATCTTCATTGCTCCCGCGGGCGCCTTTCCGCGAATGACGCCGACCGAACAGGGCGCATAGCGAAGCACCGCCGTCCCCACGCTGCCCGCAAGAAATCGCGTGAGAGAGCTGCGGTGAGAGCCGACGCAAATAAAGTCGGCGCCCTTGGCCGCATTGAGAATCGTGCCTTTCGGGTCGCCGGAGAGCACCGAGCCATCCACCTTCCAGCCCTTCGATTGAAGCTGCGTCACGGCGTTCTTCACCGCTTCATCGGCGCGGCGGGCGAACTCCATCGCGACTTCGGATGTGGTCCACAGATGCGACGGCTCGACTACGCTGAGCACGGCGAACGTCGAACCCGAAGGCCACGGCCGCGCGGCGATTTGTTCGGCGACCACCGCGCTTTCGGGCGAAGCGTCAATCGCCAGCAGAATCTTCATGAGACTCTCCTTCCGTTACGCATCGCCAAAAACCCCAACGCGATGCGCCGTAATCCCCAAGTGTACGCGAACCGCAGGTCAGTGCCGTTCGTAGCGTCCCATGAACGAGGCTTCGGCCAGGGCGTGCTTCCTCAGCGCTTTTTCGAACGCCGACCGCTTCGAGCCATCCGCCAGTTCGATCGAAGAAGTGTCCAGCGCGAACATCCGGAAAAAGTAGCGATGCGGGCCTCTGGCCTTGGGCGGGCACGGCCCTCCGTAGCCCCGTTTGCCAAAGTCGTTCAGGCCTGTCTTTCCATGCGATGAGTTCTCGCTACCTTCGGGTAGCGAATGGATGTAGGCAGGAATGTCCCAAACCAACCAATGGTTCCAGGTGCCGCCCGGAGCGTCGGGATCGTCTACGATCAGGGCAAAACTTTTTGTCGATACGGGCTCGCCACACCAGTGCAGCGCGGGCGAAACATCGAGTCCGTCGCATGTGAACCGATCGGGCATGTTCGCCGCCTCCGAAAATCCCTCGACGATGACTTTGAATGCCACCGGGTACCTCCCCGTAATATTCTTCTGTAACCTCCTCTGCACCCGTGGGGCCAGCTTGGAGCGATGCAAATGCACGCCTCGCGGCAACCCGTTGAGCGGATTCGCTCATCGATTGGGGATCGACTTGCACGATTTTGAGCGGGCCTATGCCTGATCTAAGCCCGAAAAATGTCGCGAGCTATCTCGGCTCGGTGTTGGGGGAGCCTGTAACGGTTCACGCACTCACGCCGCTCGGCGGCCGTGCCGCGGATGTCAAAGGATACGGCTACGGGACGCCCGTGCGCGTCGACTACGAATCGCGAGGCGAACGGCGCGTCGCGGTCCTGCACACGATCAGTCCAGGACCGTTCGGGCATGAGCACATGGCGGATCGGGCGGCGGAACTGCTGTGGGAGCATCGCGCCTTCAATCGCCTGCCGCGGCATGTACGGTCGCTCGATTCGGGCGGGTTCATGGAAGACGGGCGACTGATTCCGTTGGGTAAGCTGGACGAGCTGTGCCTGCTGACCGAGTATGCGGAAGGCCGCGAGTACGCGACCGATCTGCAACGGATCTGTCGGGACGGCTGCGCGACTCCTTCCGATTTCGCGCGCGCGGACGCGCTGTGCGATTACCTGGCCGGCATCCATCAGATTGCCAAGGACGATCCGCAACTCTATTTGCGCCGCGCGCGGGAACTGGTCGGCGGGAATGAGTGTATTTTCGGCCTGACCGACTCCTATCCTTCGAATGCGATTGATGGGCTGGAGCAGATCGAGCATCTCGCGGTCGACTGGCGCTGGCGGTTGAAGCGCTACACGCATCGGCTCCGCCAGGTGCACGGCGATTTTCATCCATGGAATATTCTGTTCGCGTCGGACACGGAGTTCACGCTGCTCGACCGGTCGCGCGGTGAATTCGGCGATCCGGCGGACGATGTCACCAGCCTGACTCTGAATTATGTTTTCTTCTCGCTCCAGCGCAGCGGACGTCTGGAAGGAGCGTTCGAGAATCTTTTCCGCCGATTTTGGGACCGCTACCTGGATCGCACGGGCGATCGCGAGATTCTGGAAGTCGCCTTGCCGTTCTGTGCCTTCCGCGGCCTGGTCATGGCGAGCCCGGTTTGGTATCCGGCGCTTGCCGGCTCCGTAAGATCGGCGCTGTTGCGGATGATCGTCGCGATTCTGAAAGTCGAAGCTTTCGATCCAGCCTCCGTCAATCAATATTGTGGCGTCTGAACCCGCATTTGCGATCTGGATCACGGGGCTCCCCGCCTCGGGGAAGTCGACTGTTGCACGGGCTCTCAATATGCAACTCGCCGCGCGCGGCGTCGATGCGGCGATTCTCGAATCCGACGAGCTGCGCAAGATCCTGACGCCGCAGCCGAGCTACGACGAGGCGGAACGGGACCAGTTTTATCGCGCGATCATTTATACCGGCACGCTGCTGGCGAATCACGGAGTCCCCGTGATCTTCGACGCGACTGCGAATCGCCGCGTCTGGCGCGACGAGGCGCGCCGCGCGATCTCGCGATTTCTCGAAGTCTATGTCGATTGTCCGCTGGAAGTTTGCATAGCGCGCGATCCGAAGGGCATCTATCGGCGCGGTCGCGAATCGGCGAAGGGAACGGTGCCCGGGCTGCATGAGCCCTACGAAGCTCCCGAACAACCTGACATCGTAATCCATTGCGACCGCGACGATCCCGAAGCGGCCGCCGCGCGTATCGTCGACAAACTGATCGCCGCGGGATTCCTGCCGTGATCCAAGGCTTGAGTTCCGAAGACGCGCTCCGCCGTCTGGACCAGGATGGCCCCAACGAGCCCGCGCCTGTCCGTCACGGCGTTGCGATGGCCAGCGTTCTCGGACGGCTGCTGAATCCGATGGTGGTGATCCT
>JAIQFJ010000432.1 GCA_020073325.1 Terriglobia bacterium
GCAAATCTCGAACAGGCGATTCAACGCCGCCAGCGCGCGATCGATCCCGACTCCTCTGCGCCCAAGCCTTCGCGCCGCGCGGCCGATCGCGTCGTGCAGCTCGCCGAAACTGCTGCGGCGCAACGCATCGGCAAGCGCGCTGAAGTCGAGGTC
Organism: Terriglobia bacterium; assembly: GCA_020073325.1. GTDB lineage: Bacteria > Acidobacteriota > Terriglobia > Bryobacterales > Bryobacteraceae > Palsa-187. The sequence continues at coordinate 154 of JAIQFJ010000432.1, forward strand.
GGCATCCGAAGGGAAGTCGGCGACCGAAAGTCCCAGCCCGCGAATCGATGTGGCCCACGCCCGCAACACTTCCTCCGCATGCGGACTGACGACGTCGAGCGCCTCAGCGGCCGGCCCCTTGATGGTCGAATGGAACTTTTTCTGCGAGATACCCGGCATGAGCCAAGGCCGTCGAATGCAGGAGCAACGTTGATGCCAATGCTGGAATCGGCGGCAGGTACTTACCTGCTTCCGGATCGAATCTGGAAAGAAGGAAGTGGATTGCCACTCCTGAGACGTGTCTTACCACTCGCATCGTTTCGCGAATTTCGAAAATCTTCTGCGCCAACACGAAAACTGTGGCACGGGCCGTGCCTCTAGACGGTCGGCGCTCTGCGCTCAAACGCGTGAGGAGAGAAACATGAAGATCATTCTGACGTTCGCGATGGTGATTGGCTCGGCCTCGGCGCAAACGCTTGTGCAGCCCGTGCGGCCGGTGCCAGGCGCGAATCAGGATTACCTGCTGGGGTCCGACGATCAACTCAAAATCTGGGCGCTCGGCTTTGAAGACGAACTGAAGGACAAAACGATCCGCGTCGAGCCCAGCGGCGACATCGATCTACCCGCCATTGGGCGCGTGAAAGCCGCCGGGTTGACGACGGCCCAGCTCGAAGCGGAACTTTCGGAGCGCATGAAGCGAGTCGTGCGGCAGCCTCAGGTATCGGTGGAGATCGCCGATTACGGAAGCCAGCCCGTCTCGGTTTTGGGCGCAATCAATCAGGGCGGAATTCAGCAGTTGAAGGGGCGCAGAACGCTCGCCGAGGTTCTTTCGAGCGCCGGCGGCATCCGTCCCGATGCCGGCCCAACGATTCGCATTACGCGTGAAATGGACATGGGGCCGATCCCGCTGTCGAATGCGGTGACCGATCCTTCGGGGCGCTACAGCACGGCGGAAGTGAAGGTGGCCGACATTCTCGGCGCGCGGACGCCCGCGGAAAACATTCTGATTCGTCCACACGACGTGATCGCGATCGCTCCGGGCGATTCGATTTCGGTGATCGGCGCGGTGCAGAAGCCCGGTCCTTTCCCGATGAACACACGCAGCAACGTCACGGTGCTCGAGGCGCTCGCGATGGCCGGCGGATATGGTCCGCAGCCTCAGCCGCAGAACGCGAAGATTCTGCGCCTCACACCGGGGAGCCCGGACCGGAAAGAGATCGCCGTCGATTTGCGCAAGATCACCGCGGGAAAATCGGAAGACGTTACGTTGCGCGCCAACGACATTCTTCTCGTGCCCACCAGCATGCCGAAACGCGCGGCGGTCAAGGTTGGCGAAGCGGCGCTCGCCGCTGCTGTCGGCTTCGCCGTCTGGCACGGTTTCTAGTTCTCTTCACTAGATTGTTTCCAGTTACTTCATTGCACATTCGGGAAGTCTGGGTTATGCTGGCGTCGGGTCGAAAGATCCCATCGGAGGATGCCAGTGGAACATGCGGCGAAATCAGCCCAGAACGACACTGACGCGCTCGGAAAAATTCGCGAACACTGGTTGTCGCGCCTCGCGCACGATTTTCGCGGACCGCTTTTCGCGGCGAGAGGCTACACCAAACTCGTGCTTGACGATATGGAGGGTTCGGTAACCTCGAATCAGCGGCGCTATCTCGAGAGCGTTTCAGAGAGCCTCAGCCGCATCGCCGCGCTAGTCGAGGCGTTTCAGGATTTTCCTTCCGACGACAAGTTGGATCTCGAATGCGTCAATGTAGCGCGCGTTCTGCGCACCGCATGCGAGGAATACCGGCAACAGTATCCGGCGCTACGCATCCATTCAAGTGTTCCCGCGGAAAATTTTGTAACCACCGCAGACCGTGCCAAACTTGTGCCAGCCCTGCAAGGATTGCTCACTGCGACGGTCGAATTTGCAGGTTCCGGCGGCGATGTGCGGTTACATGCGGGCCGCGACGAAGACGAACTCACGGTGAGATTCTCGGGCGCGCGCCAGAATTTTTCGCAAGCTCCCAAGCGCGATTTCACGATGTGGCGCGATATCTTTCGCTTGCATGGAGGCTCGGCGCACATCGACGATCAGCACGAAGCAGTTTTTCACGTTACCATCCGGCTCCCCCTCGTGCGCCCGGCGCAATTTTTCGAAGAAGGTAAGTAGCATGCATAACGTGACGCCGATGCGTGTCGAACGGACGTTGATTGAAAAACCGAGCGTGCTGGTGGTTGACGACGACGACAGCGCGCGCAGCTATTTGTGGGATTTTCTTTCCTCTCGCGGCTACGACGTGCAGTGCGTCGATTCCGGCGAGCAGGCTCTGCGGCGATTTTCGAACGGACGGCAGCCGTCCGTAATGCTCCTCGATATCCGCATGCCGCATGTCGGCGGGCTCGATGTGCTCGCCCAGATGGCGGATGCGGGACGGCATGTCCCATCGATCGTGCTCTCCGGCGTCGACCAGGTCTCCACCGTGGTTAAGGCGATGCGGCTTGGCGCGCTGGATTATCTGCTCAAACCGTTCGACGAGCGCGAACTGGAGACGGCGATTGAGAGCGCGTTGAAGCATTGCCACGCGACCGATCCGTCGCTTTCCGAAATCGCTTTTCCTTCCTCGAACCGGCGCATGCTGCACATCCGCTCGATCTGTGAGCAGGTGGCCCCTGCCGACGTTCCTGTTCTGATCCTGGGCGAATCGGGAGCGGGAAAAGAAGTTCTGGCGCGTTACATCCACGCGCGTTCTGGCCGCGACCATCCTTTTGTGAAGGTGAACTGCGCGGCCCTTCCGTCGGATCTGCTTGAATCGGAGCTGTTCGGCCACGAACGCGGCGCATTCACCGGCGCGATGCGCGACAAACCCGGCAAATTCGAGATCGCGGGCGAAGGCACCATCATGCTTGACGAAATCGCCGAGATGCATCCGCTGCTGCAGGCGAAGCTCCTGCACATTCTGCAGGACGGCGAATACGCGCGGCTCGGCGGAACCCGCACGCTGCGCTCGGAGGCGCGGATCCTCGCCGCGACGAACAAGAATCTCGAAGAGCTGGTCGCGAACGGCGCATTTCGCGAGGACCTCTATTTCCGCCTGAACGTCATCACCGTGGAGGTTCCGCCGCTGCGCGATCGTCCGGAAGACATCGTCCCGCTGTGCCGCCGCTTTGTTGATCTGTATCGCACAAAATACAAGAGCACGGTCGCGCAGTTTCCGCCCGAACTGGAGCAGGCTTTCGCGCGCAATAGCTGGCCGGGCAATGTCCGGGAGCTCGAAAACGCGGTAAAGCGCTACCTGATTCTTCCTGACCTGAACCACGCGCTTGCCGAATTGCAGAGGCCCGGAGCACATCGTTCGTCGAGTGCGGTGCCTGCGCCGCAGGAATCGCGATCGCTCAAAGAACTTTCCGCCAGCGCGGCGGAGCGCGCCGAAAAAGAAGTGATCCTGCGCACGCTCGATGAAGTGAACTGGAATCGCAAGCAGGCAGCGCGGCAGTTGAATATTTGCTACAAGTCCCTGCTCAATAAGCTGCGGCGCTGGCAGCTCGGAGGACGCTTCGAGTCCGATGCCGAGGACACCGAAGAAACTCACGCGGCCACGGCCGAGAGCGGACTGTAGGGATCCATTGGCACCGAAGAAAATACACGACTGCGCCGCGGGATCGGAATCCCATCTCCGGCTGGCAGCTTGAATGCTCCTAATTTTTCAGGCATGAAGATTGTCGGAGTCGGAGGAGGCACCGGACTGCCTGCGCTTCTGCGCGGTTTAAAGCAGTTGCGCGAACAACACGCGGACGGCGTCGGAAGGGACCGCGTTTCGGCGGCCGCGATCGTTTGTGTCTCGGACGACGGCGGATCCAGCGGCTCACTGCGGCGCGCTTTCGGGATCCCCGCCGTAGGCGATCTGCGCAACTGCATGATCGCGCTTTCCTCAGGCAATCCCGCGCTGCGCGAGATTTTTCAATACCGCCTTTGCGGCGGCGACGGACTGGACGGACACGCGATCGGCAATCTGATCGTCGCCGCGCTGAGCGCGCGCTCGGGCGACTTGCGCCGGGCGATTCAGGTCGCCTCCGAATTTCTCGATCTGCAGGGCGACGTGCTGCCGTGCACCGAGCGTAGCGTCACGCTGTGCGCGGAATTTTCCGACGGCGAGATCCTCTCGGGCGAAACCGCAATTACCGCGCGACGCAAAGCGATCCGTCGCGTGTGGCTCGACCCGCAAGAGGCGCCCGCCGCGCCCGACGTGGTGGACACGCTGCTCGGCGCGGATGCAATCGTCCTGGGGCCAGGCAGCCTTCATACCAGCGTCATCCCGAATCTGCTTCCCACAGATGTCGCACAGGCGATGAGGGAATCGCGAGCGCTTAAGATACTGGTCTGCAACCTCATGACGCAGCCGGGCGAAACCGAGCACTATTCCGCGGCCGACCACGTCCGCGCCGTTCAACAATACGTCGGCGCCGAAGCCGTACATCTTTGCCTGCTCAACGCGCGCCCGATCCCCGATTCCCTGGCGGCTCGCTATGCCGCCGGCGGTTCTATGCCGGTGGCCGCGGACGAAGCCGAGGTCTCGGCGCTCGGCGTTCTCCCGATCGCTATCGATCTGCTCGCCGAATGCGGACCTGAGATCCGCCACGACCCGATGAAGCTGGCGCGCTGGATTGTCGCGCTTACGCGTGCGCGGCGCCGCAGCCGTAGTTTTAAGGCCGACAAGCGAACCGCGCTTTCCCTGCAGGCCCTGGAAAAGCATTGTCCTGCCGCGGCGGCGGGTTGAAAATGCGGGGAACGGATCTTCCGTCAAATGGTATCTCCGGAGTGCAGAATTTTTCTTCACGTCACCTGCCTGCGACGTTTCGCCTTCACTTTCAGCACGAAAGCCAAACATGGAAATGGATAAAAGCTTGCTCAGGATCGACCGAGCGTCCCTAAGTTTGCGCGCCGAGGACAATATGCTGAGACGAGCGGAAGCGATGCCGCAAAACGCGAGCTGGGCAGCGATCAAGGCACAGAGCCCGATCGGCGACACTTGCGCGACTGGATTCGAACTTCGCGGCCTGGCCGCGAGCCTGCTGCAGGCGCAGGAAGAAGAGCGCCGCCGCGTGTCGCGCGAGTTGCATGATGAACTGGGACAGCGGCTCGCGCTGCTCGAAATTCAGATTGAGGCGATGAAGCGGCGCGTGAATCCCGGCGAGCAGCTTGCCTCCGAACTGGTGACGCTGCGCGAGCGCGTCGGCGAAATCGCCGACGATGTGCACCGCATCTGCTACCGCCTGCATCCCGCGATTCTCGAAAATCTCGGCCTGATCGCCGCCGTTCGATCGTAT
>JAIQFJ010000433.1 GCA_020073325.1 Terriglobia bacterium
CTTTAACGCCGCGGTCTGTCCCATGCTGACGAAGTCTTCCTTGTTGCCGCTGGTGGTGATCGATCCCGGCGACGCGGGTGTCGCCAGCACGCGGTTTTCGGCGACCAGCGCCGCGGCCGTGACCTGAATCATCATGAAGCCCGATTCGAGTCCCGGATTTCCCGCGAGAAACGCCGGCAGATCTTCGTTGAGCGCCGGATTTACCAGCCGGTCGATGCGCCGCTCCGAGATTCCCGCAAGCGCGGTCAGCGCGATCGCCAGATAGTCGAGCGCCAGCGCCAGCGGCTCGCCATGAAAATTTCCGCCGGAGACAATCTCGTCGTCGAGCACCAGCGGATTATCCGTCACCGAGTTCAGCTCGATCTCGAACACACGCCGCGCTTCGGCGATCGTGTCGCGCACCGATCCATGCACCTGCGGCGCGCAGCGCAGCGAGTACGCATCCTGCACGCGGCGGCAGGTGATGTGCGACTGGCGAATCTCGCTGCCCTCCAGCAGTCTTTCGAGATTCGCCGCGCTTGCGCGCTGCCCCGGGTGCGGACGAATGTCGTGAATGCGGCGGTCGAACGCGCGCGGCGTGCCCTTCAGTCCGTCCAGCGACATCGCGCAGATCACGTCGGCCGCCTGCGCGAGGCGCTCGCATTGCTGCAGTTCGATCGTGCCGATCGCGAGCATCGCCTGCGTGCCGTTCAGCAGCGAAATTCCTTCCTTTGACTGCAGCGCGACCGGCTCGATTCCGGCGCGCTTCAGAGCTTCGCTGCCGGCCATGCGTACGCCGCCGAACTCCGCTTCGCCCTCGCCGATCATGACCAGCGCCATGTGCGCCAGCGGAGCCAGATCGCCCGACGCGCCGACGCTGCCGCGCGCAGGCACGATCGGCGTCACGCCGTGATTCAGCAGATCGCACAATCGTTCCGCGATCAGGGGACGAATTCCCGAAAATCCCTTGGCGAGCACGTTCGCGCGAATCAGCATCATCGCGCGAGTCTCCGCGCGCCCCAGCGGATCGCCGACGCCCGCGCAATGCGACCGCACTACGTTGCGCTGCAGCGTTTCCAGATCGCCGTTCGAGACGCGCACGTCGGCCAGCAGCCCGACGCCAGTGTTGACCGCATAAACCGGAGCGTCGCCCGACGCGAGCCGCTCCACCACCGCTCGCGACCGCTGCATCGCCTGGACCGCGCGCGGGGCGATCCCGACTTTCTCATTTCCAAGAGCGACGGCCAGAACCTGGGCCGTCGTGAGCGAATCACCGTCTAGTTGGATCATTTTTCTGCGAAAGCTTCCACGGGCGGGCAGGAGCACATCAGGTTGCGGTCGCCGTAGGGATTGTCGATTCGACCAACGCTTGGCCAGAACTTGTGCGCACGCACGAAAGGCAGCGGATAGGCCGCCTGCTCCCGCGTGTAATCGTGCTTCCATTCCGAAGCCGAAACCGCGGCGGCCGTGTGTGGAGAATGTTTCAGCACCGTAGGCTGCGTCTCGATTTCTTTGCGGATCGCGATCATCGTGTCGCAGAACCGGTCCAGCTCTTCCTGCGGCTCGCTTTCGGTGGGCTCCACCATCAGCGTCCCCGCCACCGGAAACGAAACTGTCGGCGCGTGGAATCCGTAGTCCATCAGCCGCTTGGCGACATCCGTTTCATCCACGCCCGTCGCCTGTTTCAGCGGCCGCAGATCGAAAATCAGCTCGTGAGCGACCCGCCCGTTTTCGCGCGTGTACAGCACCGGATAAAATTTCTCGAGCCGCGATTTGATGTAGTTGGCGTTCAGAATCGCAAAGCGCGTTGAGTCGGTCATGCCGTCGCGGCCGAGCATCTTAATGTATCCGTACGAAATGAGAAGAATGCTCGCGCTCGACCAAGGCGCCGCCGCGACTGCGGGAATCGCTTGCGCGCCGCCGGTCTTCACCAGCGGATGCCCCGGCAAAAATGGAGCCAGATGCGCCGCGACGCCGATCGGTCCCATGCCCGGACCGCCGCCGCCGTGCGGAATCGCGAACGTTTTGTGCAGATTGAGATGGCAGACGTCGGCGCCGATCGCCGCGGGACTCGTCAGGCCCACCTGCGCGTTCATGTTCGCGCCGTCCATGTAAACCTGGCCGCCGTTGGCGTGCACGATCGCGCAAATGTCCTGGATGCTTTCTTCGAACACGCCGTGCGTCGACGGGTACGTCACCATCAGCGCGGCCAGCTTGTCGCGATTCTCTTCAGCCTTCTTCTTCAGGTCCGCGACATCGATGTTTCCTTCGGCTGTCGACGCGACCACCACAACGCGCATCCCGGCCATCACGCCGCTCGCCGGATTCGTGCCGTGCGCCGACGCCGGAATCAGCACCACATCGCGATGCGTATCGCCGCGCGAATGATGATAGGCGCGAATCACCATCAGTCCCGTGAACTCGCCCTGCGACCCGGCGTTCGGCTGCAGCGAAATCGCCGCGAAGCCAGTGATCGCGCACAGCGCCTGCTCCAACTCGCGAAATACCTGCTGATATCCCGCCGCCTGCTCAAGCGGAACGAACGGATGGAGTTTGCCGAACTCCGGCCACGTGACCGGCAGCATCTCCGACGCCGCATTCAGCTTCATCGTGCACGATCCCAGCGGGATCATCGACGTGTCGAGCCCGACGTCCTTCCGTTCCAGGGACCGGATGTAGCGCATCATCTGCGACTCCGAATGATGCGTGTTGAACACGGGGTGCGTGAGGAACGGCGTTTTCCGCGCCAGGTCAAATCCTAATTCCAATCCGTCGCCCGACGCATCGAATTCCGGCGTCGCGCCGAACACGCTGACGATTTTTTCGATATCGCCCAGCGTCGTCGTCTCGTCGATCGCGATATTGATCGTGCCGTCGTCACGATAGCGGAAATTCATCCCGGCTTGAATCGCCGATTTGCGGATCTGCCCGAGCGATCCCGCCGGCGGCTCCAGCCGCAGCGTGTCGAAGAAAACCTCATTGCGCTGCGCCACGCCGACCTTCGATAGCTCGCGTTCCAGCAGTTTCGCGAAACCGTGCACGCGCGTTGCGATCCGCGTGAGCCCCTTCGGCCCGTGCCATACCGCGTAAAATCCCGCCATGTTCGCGAGCAGCGCCTGCGCCGTGCAGATATTCGACGTCGCTTTTTCCCGCCGGATATGCTGCTCGCGCGTCTGCAGCGCCATGCGATACGCCGGATTTCCGTGCACGTCGACCGATACTCCGATGATGCGCCCCGGCACCTGCCGCACATGCTTTTCGAGCGTCGCGAAAAACGCCGCGTGCGGACCGCCATACCCCATCGGCACACCGAACCGCTGCGAATTGCCCAGGACGACATCGGCGCCCATCTCGCCCGGCGGCGTCAGCAGGACCAGGCTCAGCAGGTCTGTCGCGACCGCCACCATCACGCTGGCCTTTTTCGCCTCCGCGATGAATCCGCGCAGATCGTGGACCATGCCCGCTTCATCCGGCGATTGCACCAGCGCGCCGAAGAATGTCTTGTCGAATTGCGCGGTCTTAAAATCGCCGATCACCAGTTCGATCCCCAGCGGCTCCGCCCGGGATCGCAGCACGTCGATGGTTTGTGGAAAACACGAATCGGCGACAAAGAACTTCATCGCGTCCGATTTCGCCACGCGATGCAGCATCGTCATCGCTTCCGCCGCCGCCGTCCCCTCGTCGAGCAGCGAAGCGTTGGCCACCTCCATGCCGGTCAGGTCCTTCACCATCGTCTGAAAATTCAGCAGCGACTCCAGCCGGCCCTGCGCGACCTCGGCCTGATACGGCGTGTACGGCGTATACCAGCCCGGATTCTCCAGCACATTACGCAGAATCACGCTCGGCGTGACGCAGTCCGAATACCCGAGCCCGATGTACGACCGAAACACCTGGTTCTTCGCCGCCGTCTCGCGCAGCTCCCGCAGATATTCGTATTCGCTGATGCCTTCGGGAACATCGAGCGGCTTCTGAAGCCGGATGCGCGCAGGAATCGCTTCGTCCATGAGCGCGTCAAGCGACGCAGCCCCCACCACTTTCAGCATCGCGTCCCGCTCGGACGCATCGGGGCCAATATGGCGCGACTGAAACTGCTCAAATTCAAATATCATTGGCGATCTTTCAGTTTAGCGAAGAGCGCAAGGGGGCGCATAATATAAGGGAATGACAATCGACGAGCGATTGGAAAAGCTGGCGACGCGCCATGAGGCATTAAGCCAGAGCGTGGAGTTGCTATTGATCGAGACGCGCGAGCTGCGCGAGGCGATCACGGCACAATGGAAGCTGGTCACCCAGGACGGCGAAAACATTCGCGCCCTGGTCCGCATCGCCGAGATTCATGAGCGTCGCCTCACGCATCTCGAAGGTGGAGAGTAGGGCACGGACTCAACGCGGCAGTCCCGCATTGATTGCGATCGCCGTCAATCCTCGAGCAAAGAAGATCGCGGGGAATCCGAATACGAGCCACGCAAGAGAGATTTCCTCTGCATCACCCGTGATACTCGCCAGCACCGAGCTCATCACGATGAAATAGACGAGGGCGACGAGAAGCGCAAGCCAAGGAACCAGCTTCAAGCGCTACCTCGCGTGCTTCACCCGGTAATCTTCCGTCGACGGCATCCGGATCACTTTACACATCTCAAACAAACGCGACCGAGCCCGCATTCCGATTGCCTCGGCCAGCGTCTTCTTATATACCGCGACTCCACCCGCTCCGGTGTACTCCACCGATTTTCCCGTCACGTCCTGATCCGGAAGATTGGTTGTGGTGATCAGCGGCTTGCGGTTGTTGCAGCGATAAGTGATGATCGCCGTCACCGTATCCTCCACCCAATCCGTCACGCGATGCGCGCCCAGATCGTCGAGCACCAGCACATCCGCATCGAGCGCCGTCGCGTACGCCTCCCGATCCGCCGTGCCGCTCAGCTTGTCGTAACCCGAACGAATCCTGTCGAGCAGATTCTGGTAGTCGAAAAAAATGCACTCGTGCCCTTTTTCGATCAGCGCTTTCATCACGCCGATGGCAAGGTGAGTCTTGCCGGTCCCCGGCTCGCCCAGCAGCAGCAGTCCCGGCGGAGTCACTGCGGGAAAATCGCGCGCAAATCCGGTCGCCTGGCGCAGCGCGATGCCCAGCCCCGATCGCGCCGTCGGATTGTCCTGGGGCAATACGAAATTATCGAGCGACGCCAGTTCGTAATTCGCCGGAATGCGCGATTTTTCGAGCAGTCCGTCGCTGCGGCCCACCGACGCACACTCGCAGCGCGCCGCGCCCGACATTCCGTCGCGCTCGACGATCCTCCAGCCTTCTCCATGGCAGTGCGGACAATTCGGGTCGGCCATACTTCACTCAATCACGAGCAGCACGTCGCCCGCAGCAACGGTGGCGTCCGGTTTTGTTTTCACCTCGACCACGCGTCCCGCCTTGGGCGACTTCATTTCGTTCTGCATCTTCATCGCCTCGACCACGA
>JAIQFJ010000434.1 GCA_020073325.1 Terriglobia bacterium
CAGCGGGTCGACGCCCAATGCGACGGTCGCGCCGGTGTACATCTTCGATGGAAGCAGTCCGGCGAAGGGACAGGATTATCGCGTCGCGCTGGCGGCGAAGATCACCGGAGATTTTCAGTTCGCGCGCGCCACCGTGAATTATTTCTGGGAGTATTTTTTCGGAATCGGCCTGGTGAGTCCCTCGAATCAGTTCGACCCGGCGCGCCTCGATCCGGATAATCCGCCGTCGGATTGCCCCAATCCGCAGAATCCGTGCACGCTGCAGCCCTCGAATGCGGCGCTGCTGAAAGCGCTGGCGCAGGATTTCATCAACAGCAAGTACGATCTCAAGGCTCTGATGCGGGAGATCGTGAACTCGAACGCGTATCAGCTTTCCTCGCGCTACAACGGCGCCTGGGACCCGACCACCGAGACGCTGTTCGCGCGCAAGCTGGTGCGCCGGCTATGGTCGGAAGAAATTCACGATGCCATCACGCAGAGTTCGAATATCGTTCCCACGTATCAGACCCAGCAGTGGGGTCCGGTGAACTGGGCGATGCAATTGCCGGAGCCGCTGAATACGCCCGACGGGGCCACCGGCCGGATCGCCGGATTCCTCAATGCGTTCCTGCGCGGCAATCGCGACGATCAGCCGCGGCGGCCGGACGGGTCGATTTCGCAGGCGCTCGATCTGATGAACGACAACTTCGTGATGAGCCGGGTCAGCCCGAAAGGTCCCACTACCAGCCTTCTGGTGAAGGCGCTGGCGCTGCCGGACGATCAGATGATCAATACTTTGTTCCTGACCGTCTTGTCGCGATATCCGACGTCCACCGAAATGAGCGATGCGCTGGCCAATCTGAAGAACAATCGCACGCAGGAGGCGCAAACCCTGCTGTGGAGCCTTTATAACAAGGTCGATTTTGTCTTCAATTACTGACGGAGGACACCATGACATATGAACCGGAAAAGCTGAGAGTCGATCAGGCGGAAGAGTTCGCGCGGAAGTATCCGCATCATCATCGGACCTACTTCAATCGTCCCCACTGGACGCGGCGGCAGTTTTTCAATCTGGCCGGGGCGGGCCTGGCCGGATCGTTTCTGGCGCAGAAAGCCAAGCCTTCCGGTGTCGAGACTTCGCAGGGGATGCAGACGAAGAACACGGCGAAGAACTGCATCTTCATTCTGCTGACGGGCGCGATCAGCACGGTGGACACGTTCGATCTGAAAGTCACCAATGGAGTGACACCGTCGAATTTCGACCCCACCTCGATCAACGGCACGAACTGGCCCATGGGCTTGCTGCCGAAGATTGGGGCACATCTGGGTGACCTGGCGATCGTGCGGTCGCTGCGCGCCTGGGCGCTGGTACATTCGCTGGCGCAGACCTGGACGCAGATCGGACGAAATCCGGCGGCCGCTCTGGGCGATATCGCGCCGAACATTGGCAGCGTCGTGGCGATCGAAAAGGACGGGCAGCGGACTGCGGGGCAGGTGTTTCCGACGTTCGTCGCGCTCAATTCGCCGTCGGGGGCGGGTCCCGGATATTTTCCGGCGACCTATGCTCCGTTTCGCGTCAACGAATCTTCGGCGACAACCAACGCCGGCGTGCCGAATACGACGAATCCCACCGGACAATCGACCTTCAACACGATGTATCAGCGGCTGCATCAGATCGACGACAATCTGCGCGTCGATTCGCCCTACGGACAGCCTTTAGAGGATTACAACGCGTTCTATCAGGCGGCCCAGGGGATGATGTACAACCCGGCGGTCGACAAAGCTTTTGGATTCGCGAGCGCCGACAGTATCCGCTACGGGTCGAGCCCTTTCGGTAATGCATGCCTGGCCGCGACGCAGATCCTGGCGGCGAATCAGGGGACCCGTTTCATCCAGATCAGCTATGGAAGCTGGGACATGCACGTCGATATTTACGGCGCGCAGAATGCCAAGGGCAACAACTTGTACACCATGTCGCCCGCGCTGGACAACGGCGTCGGCGCGCTGCTCGACGATCTGAAATCGAGCGGGCTGCTGGATGAAACGCTGGTCGTCATGGTGGGCGAATTCGGGCGGACGCCGCAGATTACGGCGGCGCTGGGCCGCGATCATTACGTGATCCAGTCGGTTCTATTCGCGGGCGCGGGCGTGAAGGGCGGCAAAGTTCTCGGCTCGACGCTGCCGGATGGATCGGATGTAGCGGATTACGGATGGAACGGGTCGGGCGAGTCCGGTCCGCGCTATGTGCGGCCCGAAGACGTCGAAGCGACGATCTATTCGGCGATGGGGATCGACTGGACGACGATTCGCAACGACGATCCCTACCACCGCGGCTTCGAGTATGTCCCGTTCGCGTCGCAAGGCACCTACGGGCCGATCAACGAGTTGTGGACGCCGTAGTTCCCGGTCATTTCCTGAGCGTCGAGTCGATTGCCCTACGGCCAGCGCTCCAGTGCGCGGAGCCGCGCCAGTCAGAGTCTGCGTGAAAACTCAATGCTCGCCGCTTCCTCCGGTCGCGGTTCATTGTCGTCACTTCATGTTTGTATGAACCGCGACCAGAGGGAGGGCGAGCGTCGATATTTTTCACACAAACTCGCCCCCCGAGTACTGTCGAAATCGTTATCCGACTTCCTTGTGAACCTGCAATTCGTTGGTAACCTTGAAAACCCCGGGGACACCATTGGCGGCGATCCCCGCGACGTTTTTATCGGTTGCATTATCCACCACTCCGACCAGCGTCACGTTTCCGTTTTTGACGATGATATGGACCGGCGGAATGGCTCCCATGCTGTAGCGCTGCAATTCCGGACGCGCGAAAATTGCCCGATAAACCGCGATCCGCAGCCGGTCGTCATTGGGCGACAGCGGGAGAACCTCGATCTGATTGTCCACCGACGTCACGCCTTCGATTTTCTTGACTACATTTCCGGCGTCCGACTTCAGAACAGGGTTCACCACCTGGCCAAAAAGCGTCACCTTCGACCCGTCCACGCGGTACGCCAGATTGTCGAAAATGGTGTAGTACGGCAGCATAACCAGTTCATGCCGGACCTCCTTTGCAAGTCGATCCGGTTGATCGGCAGCCAAAAGTGTAAGCGGGAGCAGCGCAAGTACCAGCTTCATACGATCCTCCTATCAAAAAATGTAAGCACGTACGATTCCTGTTTACGGTTCTTGCAAAATTGTGATAGCATGAAGGTGCTTCCATGGAATCTTCCCACTTGGTGAGAACTGTGAGGCAATCCCCCTATCTACGGAGTTGAGATAACCCCCGAATGAGTTTTACCGTCTTTTTGGGCAATTTGCCCGCTTGGGTCACTGCGGACGACATCAGGGGCTGGCTATCAGCCGAAAACCTGGTCGCGGACGCCATTAAAGTCATCCGCAATCCCGAAACGCAGGAGTCGAAGGGTTTCGCCTTCATCGAAGCGCCGAACAGCGAAGAGATGAACTCGATCATCCGCCGCTTCGACCGCGCGCCACTCGAAGACCGCCTCCTTCGCGCGAATCCGGCACAACCGCCGAAGCCGAAGGGACAGGCCAGACCCGCAACCGGACATACCGGCCATGTGAGTCCGGCGGGCGGACATGCAGCGCCGCACAGCAGCGCTCCGCAAGCAACGGATCAGCGTCCCCCGCGCCGCGGCAAGAATAAGCCGGGCGGCAAGCGATCCGGCACCGGCCCCAACAGCGCCTTCGCCGAAGAACTCGCCAAAGCTCTGTAGGCAGGCGGTTCTTCAGGGCCTCGGCCACTCGATTCCCACCCTCACGACACCTTTGTCGCGTTCCATCCCACGGAACTGCCGCCACGTCTAAGTGGATCGGCCCTTTCCTTTTTGACAATGGTGATATACTAGTCCGCTTAGAAATTTAGAAGAGTAGGGTGAAGTGCCGGGGCGAGACTGTCTCTGGTCGACGGTCTCGGAGGGGAGATTTACGTTGTGAACGACCTGCTCGTCATACGCGTGATTTTTATAGGCCTGCTGAGTTGCGCCGCCTATTTTCTACATCCGTTCGATACCGAAGGACCGCTTGCGGCTCTGATCGGCGCGATCGTGGGGGGAGCGATCGTCGCCTTCGAAATCCGCATCAAGCAGGTCAGCCTGAAGCGCCTGATCGGCGCCGCGTTTGGAAGCGTCCTCGGAATTTTGGGCGCGTATCTGATCTCTCTGGTCATCGGCCAGGTGTCGACAAGCTATAACACCGTCCATTTCCTGCAGGTGGCGCTGCTGGCTGTCATGACCTACTGCGGCTTGGTGGTGGGCGCAGCCAAGGGCGACATGCTGAACCTCGCCGCGCTCGGCGGGCTGTTCGGCGGCGAAAAAGTCACCAAGAACACGTTCAAGATTTTGGACACGAGCGTCATAATCGACGGACGCATCGCCGATATTGTCGAGACCGGATTCGTCGACGGTACTCTGGTGATCCCGCAATTCGTGCTGCGCGAACTGCAGCTTGTCGCGGATTCGTCGGATTCGATGAAGCGCAACCGCGGCCGCCGCGGCCTGGATGTCCTGCAGCGGATCCAGAAGATGCCGCAACTCAATATTCAGATCCTGGAGGACGATTTCCCCAACGTCCGCGAGGTCGACATGAAGCTGATCGAATTGGCCAAGGTTTACGACTGCAAGATCGTCACCAACGATTTCAACCTGAACAAAGTGGCCCAGCTTCACGGCGTCGAGGTTTTGAACATCAACGAACTGGCGAACGCGCTGAAGCCAGTGGTTCTGCCGGGCGAGACGATGCGCGTCTTCATATTGAAGGAAGGCAAGGAATACAACCAGGGCGTCGCCTACCTGGACGACGGGACCATGGTGGTGGTGGACAATGCGCGCAAGATGATTTCGAAGACCATCGACATCGCCGTCACCAGTGTTCTGCAAACCACGGCCGGAAAGATGATCTTCGGCCGATTCGACGAGCGGACCCATACAGTCCACGAGAAAGAACGCCCCGAGCGTCGCGAACCGGCGCCGGCAGCGAACGCGGGAACTTAGGCGGTCACGCCATCGTCCCGCGCGCTAGTGACCTTTATACTCGCCCGTCGTGGCGTCGACGAAAATGGACCACTGCGCGGCCGAGACCGATTCACCCCAGAAAACGCGCCACATGGGATCGGGAAACCGAGCCGTCAGTTCGCACTGATACGTCACCTGCGGCTTGTCGCCCGGCTTGTTCAGATACTCGGAACTGTGCAGAATCGCGGTCTGCAGCGCGTCCGGAGTGTCAATCTTCAGCGCCTGCGCCAGGAACGGCTGAGTGGCGCCGCGCGGACCGCTCCAGGCCTCTTCCAGGGTTCCGAAAACTCCTTTATGAAGATTGCCCTCGGCCTCGATCGCCGACCAGGTGAAAGCCCGCTGACGTCCTTTCGATTGCGACACATAGACGATCTCCCAGGCTCCCGCTCTCCCCGAACCCGACTTGGGATTCGCCAGGTTCAAGCTGCGGATGCGGATCGGT
>JAIQFJ010000022.1 GCA_020073325.1 Terriglobia bacterium
TAAAGCCGAGCCCCAGGGCGGGGTTCTTCGACTTTTCAGGATCGCACTCGTGCGCCGGCCGTCTACACACACGCACTCTCTTACAACGTCGAGGTGCAATTCGGGCAGCGTTTCGCGCCGGCGGGGATCGCCGTGGCGCAGAACGGGCAATCCTTGGTTGCCGGAGCCGGCGCGGGCTCTTCCGCCTTCTTGAACCGGTTGACTTGTTTGACGATGATGAAAATGACGAACGCGATGATCAGGAACTCGATCACCGTGTTCACAAAGACGCCATAGTTAATGGTCGGAGCCGCGGCTTTCTTGGCATCTGCCAGTGTGTCGTAGTGCTGCCCGTTAAGCGCGACGAACAAGTTCGAAAAATCGACTTTTCCCGTCACCATTCCGATGACGGGCATCAGAATGTCGTTCACCATCGATGCGACGATCTTGCCGAATGCGGCGCCGATGATGACGCCGATCGCCAGGTCAAGCACGTTTCCCCTCATGATGAACTTCTTGAATTCCTGGAACATAACGTTCTCCTTATCGGGCAGTGTACCCTGAAGAGTATGGCCAAGAGTAAGGCAAAAACAACTGGTCTGATTACGGTGATCTGCCCCTGCTGCCAGGCCGAGCTGCATATCGACCCCGAAACCGCGGCGGTGATCCGTCATAAGGAACACATCAAGCCGCCGTCCATCGCGGACTTCGAAACGGCTGTCCAGCGGATGAAGGGCGAAGCGGGCCGGCGCGAGGACGTGTTCAAGAAATCCGTCGAAACGCACAAAACCCATCAGGACGTACTCAGCAAGAAGTTCGACGAGATGCTCAAAATCGCCAAAGAGAATCCCGACGAGCCTCCGCCCAAGCGCGATATCGATTTCGATTAGACGCTACACCCACCACGGCGCGGTCGGCTGATCCCGAATCACGATCTGATTCAGGAACGCTGCCGCCTTCGTCAGTCCTTCATCGGGCGACATGATCGTGTCCTCATGCTCGATGGAGAGCACGTAGTCGTAGCCGAACATCCGCAGCGTCGAAATAAATTCGGTCCACCACTCATAGGAATGCCCGAATCCGCAGGCGCGGAAGATCCACGCGCGATTGCGCTCATCTGTGTACTTTTTCGTGTCTAAAACACCCGTTTTAGGCAGATTTGCGTCGTAGATCTGCGTGTCCTTCGCGTGGACGTGGAAAATCGAATCTCCCAGAACGCGGATCGCCTTGATCGGATCGATCGCCTGCCAGAACATATGGCTGGGATCGTAGTTGCAGCCGATGCTTTTCCCCGCCGCCGCCCGAAGCCGCAGCGCAGTCTCGGGGCTATACACGACGAACCCCGGATGCATTTCGATGGCGACTTTCACGCCATGATCCTCGGCGAACTTCGCGTGCCTGGTCCAATACGGGATGACCTTCTTGTCCCACTGCCAGTCGAGCACGTCGAGATATTCCGGAGGCCACGGACACGTCACCCAGTTGGGATATTTCGCCTTGTCGCTATCGCCCGGGCAGCCCGAAAAATCGATCACCACGGGCACTTCCAGCTTCTCCGCCAGCCGGATGGTCAGCTTGCTGGTCTCGGCATAATTCTTGGCGACGTTCTTGTCCGGATGCAGCGGATTCCCGTGCGAGCTGAGCGCGCTAATGGTGAATCCGTTGTCCGCGAATTTCTGCTTGAACTCCTGGAGCGCCGTCCGGTCCTTCAGCATCGACAGCTTGCAATGCGCGTCGCCCGGATAATTTCCCGTGCCCAGTTCGACCGTCGTGATATCCAAAGAGCGCAGCCGCTCGAACACTTTATCGAGCGGAAATTGCGAGAGCAGAGGAGTAAAGACGCCGATTCTCATCGGTATCATCATATCCCGCGGCGGTGGAGTTAATGTTCGCGCTCGTCTCGCGGATGGATCGGTGTAGCGAACGCGCGCGTCACGGAGAATTGCCAGAAGTTGTTCGGCTGAATGCCCGGCTGCAATCCCCACTGTTTGCGATAGCCGCCTTCGATGGTCACGCCCTTCGTCGTGATGCACAGCATGGTCTGATAGCGGAAAATGCGGTTCCCATTCGTCCCGTAGAAATTCCAGGAATAGGTGTGCGCGGGGCCATGTTTAAAATCGATCTTGAGGCCCGGACGATTCACCAGGCGATAGGGAAGCCAGACCTGCGTGTGCAGCAGCGATCCGGTCGGCAGAGGGCTGCTCAGCAGCGTCCACGAATCGCTGGTGACCGTGACGGGAATCCGGGAGATTCTCGTCTGGAACAGGAGATTGCCCGGGATCAGCCGGTCGTTCGTTCCGGTCTTCACGCTGGGGAATCGCCAGTATTGATATCCGGATCCCAGGACCAGCAGGTGGTTGCCTCGCTTCCACACAGGCGCGCGATACCCGATTCCGCCCTGCCAGTTGTGGGAGTAATCGGAGGTGTCGAACGTATCCCAGGCATAGATGCTGAGCGAATCGCCCGCACGGAACCCGTTCACGATTCCCGTTGTCAGTCTGTTCTGCCACGCCGGACCTTCGCCGAACATGCCGCCGAGCGTCAACTGAAAAGTATCCGCCATGCCAGTCTGGATCGCCGTCGTCCACTCCGGCTCCGGGCGGCTCTGAGCGGCGGCGTGCCCGGCCAAGAGAAAGCACGTCAAGCCCAATTCTGTGCGAATCCTACCCATACAGGCCGCTTATCGGCCCGTGCGCATGTTTCCTGATTTTTTGGTGACAATGTGGAATAACCATGTTCAGCGACGCACAACTGGCACGCCGCATCGAAGCGGGGGAAGCGCTCAACGCGGCTGGAGTCGGAGAATCGTTTGCCGTTTGCGGCGGCTATGCCACCTTTGCCGGGGCGGGGTCGCCGTTGACGCATGCCATCGGTCTGGGGATGAACGGCCCGGTCCCCGCCGCCGAGTTCGACCGCATGGAGGAATTTTTCCGATCTCGCGGCGTCGGCGTGAATCTCGACTACTGCCCGCACGCCGATTTTTCCATGCTCGAACTGCTGGGCGAGCGCGGCTACCGGATCGTCGAATGCAACAACGTGCTCGCGGGACCCATCGCCGGCGGATTCGACGCGCGCGTCCGCAGGGCAGATCCTTCGGAAGCGCCGCTGTGGACCAGCACCATGCTCGAAGGATTTTTCCCGTCGCGCCCGCACAGCGAAATCGAGTTGGACCTCGGACGCCGCCTGCTGGGCCTCGAATCCGCGACAGCCTGGTTCGGCATCTCGGGCAGCGAACCCGTGTCGGCCGGAGCGATGAACGTCCGCGGAAAGCTCGCGCTGCTGTTCGCCGACAGCACGCTCGAAAAAGCGCGCGGCCAGGGCCTGCATCTCGCCGTCATCCGCGCGCGATTGAAGCACGCCGCGTCGTTCGGATGCGATCTTGCCACAGCGTCGACCGCCCCCGGAAGCACGTCGCAGCGCAATTACGAACGCGCCGGGTTTCGCGTCGTCTACACGAAACTCAACATGCAGCGCGATTGGTAACATGAAGGCTTGCCGAAGCCCTCTGTGAAATCCTCTGCACGACCTAAGACCGCTGCCGAGCGTCAGGAACGCGTCAAGAAGATCCTGGCGACGCTCGACAAAATGTACCCGAACGCCACCTGCGCGCTGCATCATTCCAACGCGTGGGAACTTCTCGTCGCGACAATTCTGTCAGCCCAATGCACGGACAAGCGCGTCAACGAAGTGACGCCCGGATTGTTCAAGAAATATCCCACGATCCGCGACATGGCCAACGCGAATCAGGCCGAACTCGCGCAAGATGTCCGCTCCACCGGATTCTTCAATAACAAAGCGAAGTCGCTGATCGGCGCAGCGCGAAAAATTCTCAACGACTTCAACGGCGAAGTTCCGCGCAACATCGACGATCTCCTGACGGTCCCCGGCGCGGCGCGCAAGACCGCCAACGTCGTGCTCGGCACCGCGTTCGGAATTGCTTCAGGCGTGGTGGTCGATACGCACGTCCAGCGCATCTCGCAGCGCCTCGATCTAACGAAGAACAGCGATCCGAAAAAGATCGAGCAGGACTTGATGAAGATCATCCCCACAGAGAAATGGATTCTCTTCTCGCACCAGATCATCCTGCACGGCCGGGCTTTGTGTGTCGCGCGAACGCCGCGCTGCGCGGAATGCGCGCTCGATCCGCTGTGCTACGCGAAAGATAAGACACCGCACTGAGCGGCGCGGCCGCCAGCAGCAGAAGCGCCCAATAAATCGGGTGCGAATAGCGCAGATAATTCTGGACGAAGTAGTAGACCAGCGAAAAACTCGCGAGGATCGTCCCCAGGACCGCCGTCGCGAATGGATTCTCGCGCGACAGATAAAAGAGGCCGATCCAGGCCGCGATGGTCAGCGTCCACACGGCGCCGCGATGCAGCGGGTGGCTCAGCGCCGGAAACCAGAAGTTCACGATGCGCTGGACGGTCAGGCGCAGAAACCCGGCAGGATGCGCGCCGATCCAGGCAATCGCCTGGCGCAGGTGGTCGCGCTCGAAAGCCAACTCACCCTGTTCGCGGATCCGCATTCCGGCGGCCTTACTCATGAACGGATGCTCCTGATGGAAGAATCGCGTCGCCATGTTCTGCTCTTCGTCGGCGCGCGCCTCGCTGTTGTTGGAGACATGAAGCTCCAGGCCGAGGTCGTCGCGGATGAAAAAGAGTCCGCCGAGCCGCACATAATTTCGCGCGATCCAGGGCGTGACGACCACCAGGGCGGTGAGCGTCGCGAGCATCGCCCAGCGAACGATCCGTACACGAAAGCGCGCGAACGCGAGCGCGAGCAGCCCTGCAAACGTCACAAGCAAGTTCGGCGCGAGCAGCAATCCGGCCCCGCTCCACAGGCCCGCGAAAACGGCAGACCTGGGCGCCGCCGACCTGCGCGCCATAAATCGCGCAAACAAAATGACGGAAATTTCCAGAAAGAGCGCAACCCAGGTCACCTCGAATTCACCCATGCACTCCGGCCAGTAGTGCAGCGGAAGAATCGCGCCCGCGATGCCTGCTGCGATTCCCGTCGCCGCCGTCATGCCGAGCGACGACGCCACCCACGGCAGCAGCGCGTACTCCGCCGACGCGCCGGCGGCCGAGAACGTTACGCGCGCCAGATCCGCCGTGCGCGTGTTTCCCCATACGGCGTAGATCGGCGCGAGCATCAGTGGATAGAGCGGCGCGGTATGCGCCGTGGGACCGGTGGGGATTTCGTAGGGATCGGCGAACGACCCTGTGGTTGCCAGCGCGACCGCGATGCGCACCGGCTCCGGCCCGCCCAGTTCCTGGCGATGGAATCCGAAGATCAGAACCATGCGGACCGCGAACGCCGCGAGCCAGATCGCCAGAGAAATTCCGCGCAGATTCACTGTTGGGAACGAGTATGCAGGCTGGTCATGAGAGAATGCAAGTTTTGATCGACACTCTCAAGAATCGCCGCGTGCCTGTCCTATTGTTTCTCGGCGTGTTTCTTTTCTCCGGACTGAGCCCGGTGGGGACCTCCTTCGATTCCCGCTGGACCGTTTACATCGCCATGAGCCTGTGGAATCACGGCGACACGAATCTCGACGAGTACGAGCCGCAGATCCGCGAGAGCGATTACTACGCCGTCGGCTGCGTCGATGCACAGGGCGTCGATCATCCTCACAAAGCCTGCGCGGGTCATTGGTATAACGGCTATCCGATCGGCGGCCCGGTGCTGACGGCGCCGCTGATCGTCGCGGCGGTCGAAATCATGCGCGGGCTGCATCCGCTGTGGGTGCACGTTCCCGCGGTGATGACGCTGGCAAGAAATCCCGACGCGCAGCGCGTGCTCGGCGGATTCATCGATGCCGATTACGACCGCGCGCACGCGCTGATCGAGATGGAAGTGGCGTCGTTGCTGCTTGCCGCGGCCGCCGTGGTGATCTATTTCACGGCGCTTCTCTATCTGCCGTCGAAGAAAGCGCTGCTGCTCGCGCTGCTGTTCGCGCTCGCAACCCCTGCCTACAGCGTCGCCGGACGCGCTATCTGGCAGCACACGCCCTCGATGCTGCTGCTAGCGATCACCATTTATCTTTTCACCCGTGCCGAGCAGCGCCCCGCGCTCGCGGCTTGGGCGGGCCTGCCGGTCGCGCTTTCCTACACTGTGCGGCCCACCGACGCGCTTTTTGTCGTCATCTTTACGGCTTACGTCGCTGTACGGCACCGCGCGTATCTCTTGAAATATCTGCTCGCGGCGACACCCGTCGCGATCGCGTTCCTCGCCTACAATTTTTCGATTTATCACTTCCCGCTCTCGCCGTACTACCGCACCGAACTCGACGGATTTCTTCCGCAGCACTGGCCGAAGTTGGGCGAGGCGCTGGCGGGCAATCTGATCAGTCCGTCGCGAGGCCTGCTGGTCTACACTCCCGTCTTCGTGTTCGCGATCTGGAGCATGATCCGGCGGAGTTGGAAGAACCCGCTGGCGCCGTGGCTCACCGCGCTGGCGGCGCTGCACTGGCTTGCAATTTCGGCGTATATCGCAAGTTGGTGGGCCGGCATGTGCTACGGTCCGCGTTTCTTCACGGACCTGACGCCGGTATTCGTCTTCTTCCTGATTCCGTATCTGGAGCGCTGGGACGCTTCTTCGCGAACCTTGCGAATCGCGTTCGTCACCTGCGCGCTGATCGGATTCGCGATGCACGTCCGTTCCGGCTGGTCGATCGCCGTGCACAAATGGAACGTCGACCCGGTGAGTGTCGATCGTCATCCTGAGCGCAATTGGGACTGGTCCGATCCGCCATTCCTGCGCTGACGCGTACACGACTGAACGGTGGTGGTAGACTGTCTACCATGAGCCGATGGCTGCGCGACCTCTTTTCCCGCCGGCGATTCGAGTCCGATCTTCAGCGTGAGCTTCAGGCGCACGTCGACGCCGAAACCGAAGACAACCTCGACCGCGGCCGGTCGCTTGAGGACGCGCGCCGCGACGCGCTGCTCGCCTTCGGCAACGTGACGCACACTGCCGAGCTTTGTCGCGAGCAGCGCAGCCCGATGCTGCTCCAGAATTTCGTGCGCGATCTTCGGTATGCCGCGCGCGTTTTCCGAAAATCGCCAGGGTTCACCGCCGTCGCCGTTCTCTCGCTCGGCTTGGGGATCGGCGCTAGTAGTGCGATTTTCAGCGTCGTCGATTCGGTGCTGGTCCGGCCTCTGCCCTACGCGGACCCGGACCGCCTGGTGATGGTCCGCAAACAGTTGAAGCCGATCGCTCCGCAGCCCATGCCGGTGGGGGCTCCGGATAGCGTTGAAATCCAGCGCAGCGAGGTTTTCGCCGAAGCGGGGACGCTCACGAACCGGCGCTTCGATGTCTCTACCGGGACGAATCCGGAGCGCGTGATGGGCGCGCGCATTTCGCCATCCGCGCTGCGGCTGCTTGGCGTCGCGCCGGCGCAGGGGCGATTGTTCATGGATGACGAAGACCGCCCCGGCGTTCGCGTCGCGATCCTCGGATACGATCTATGGCACAGAATTTCGAGCGATTCCGCGATCGTGGGGAAAACAATTCTCGTCGATCGCGAGCCTTATCTTGTCGCCGGTGTCATGCCGCGCGGGTTTGTGTTTCCGCCGCCCGGTATCCGATGGGAAAAGCCGGCGGAAATTTATGTTCCGCTTGCTTTAACCCCTTCCGAACTCGGTGTTCCGATCGGGGACGCGGCATTCGGAGTCGTTGCGCGCCTCGCGCCCGGCGTTTCCATCGATCAGGCGAGCGCGCGCATGGACGCTCTCGCCCATGGTATCCAGGCGCGTTTTCCCGCCGAGATCCTGCGCCAATTGCCAAAAAATATCGAGCTTCGCGGCATGGTGTTTCCTTTAAAAGATGAGGCTGTGGGCGGCTCGCGGCGATTGCTGTTCGTGCTGCTGAGCGCCGTTGCGGCGCTGCTGTTGATTGCGTGCGCGAACGTCGCCGGGATGCTGCTGAGCCGCGCGTCATCGCGAGGATCCGAGATCGCGCTGCGGCTCGCGCTGGGCGCCGGACGTGCGACGCTCGTGCGGCAGTTGCTCACTGAAAGCCTTCTTTTCGGGCTGGCGGGCGGATTCGTCGGGATCGCATTGGCGCTGATCGCGACCAGGTCATCGTCGTATTGGCTCCCGCCCGACGTTCCGCACGTGCGCGAGATCGGATTGAATTTCCACGTGCTCGCGTTCGCGTTCGCTGCGGCGATCGTCACGACATTCGTTTTCGGGATCGCGCCTGCGATGCTTGCCGCGCAGCGCGATCTGGAGGTGAATCTTCGGCAAACCAGGCTCGCCTCGGCGCGGACAGCCCGGTTCACGATGGCTGTCGTGGTCGTGGAAATTGCGTTGACGGTGGTTCTTCAGACCGGCGCGGCGCTGCTCGTGCGGAGCTTGATCTACGCACGCAGCCAGCCGAGTTCGGCCGACCGCGTGGTCAGCGTTTCCGTCGCGCTGCCGGCGAATGCGTACCGTGATGCGGCGGCCGTGCGCCACTTCTATGACGAAGCGCTGCGGAAAGTTTCCGCGATTCCGGGCGTTACGGCGGTGGCCGCGGCGAGCAGCCTTCCTTATTCCGAGGACTCGCAACACGTCTACACGGTGGAGAATCGCGCGGGCTCGCTGGTGGTCCCGAATAGTTCCGTGCTGGGCGATTATTTCGACGCGCTCACCATTCCGCTGCGCGCCGGACGGATGTTTCGAACCGACGAACGCGACGGCGTGATCGTGAATGAGACCGCGGCGAAGACCTTCTGGCCGGGCGCCGATCCCATCGGCAAGCGAATCAAGTGGGGCGTGCTGCAAACGCCGTTCCCGTGGCTGACGGTGATCGGCGTGGTGGCGGACGCGGAGCAGAGCAGTCCCGATCGCCCCATTCGGCCCCAATTCTACGAGCCGTTCATGCTGAGCTCGAACCGCGCCATGAGCATTGTGGCGCAATCGCCGGTGGCTCCGTCATTGGTGGGACCGCTGCGGACGGCATTGCAATCGATCGACCCCGCGCTGCCGCTCAGCCGCATTCAGACGCTTGATCGCGCCCGTGCCGAAGCGTTGACTACGCGCCGCACGACGACGCAAATCGTCGGATCCTTCGCCGGAGCCGCGCTGCTTCTTGCAGGCGTCGGAATCTACGGATTGATGCTGTATTGGGTCACCGATCGCCGCCGCGAGATCGCGATTCGCATCGCTCTCGGCGCGAATCGCGGATCGATCCTGGGCTTGGTGCTGACGAAAGGAGTTTTGCCGACAGCCGCCGGATTCGCGATCGGCCTGGGCGCTTCCTTTGCGCTCAGCCGGCTGGTCGCATCACTGACCTATGGAGTCGGATAGTTCGATCCGCTCGCGTATTTCGCCACGGCGGCGACGTTCGCGACCGCGACGCTCGTCGCACTCTACGTGCCCGCGCGGCTCGCCATGCGCGTCGATCCGAATCTGGCCTTGCGCCAGGAATGAAGATCGCTGGTTTTACCGCTGCGCCGGTTCGCCGGTGAGGTGCAATCCCTTATGGATCGCGTACAGCGCCAGCTCCAGGCGGTCCGAAACGCCGAGTTTGTCGAAGATGTTGTGCAGATGGTTCTTCACCGTCTGCTCGCTGATGAACATCTTCTCGGCCATTTCCTTGTTCTTATAGCCCTGCGCGACCAGCGCGACGATTTCGCGTTCGCGCGTCGAAAGCGGGCTGCGTTCGCGGCCCTTGCCGCCGCCGACCGAACCCGACGCTTCGGTGCCGGTCTGGAACTGCCGCATCACAGCCGCGGTCGTGTGCGAATCGAGCCAGATTTCGCCCGCGTGCACCTTGCGGATGCTCTTCACGATCAAATCCGGAGCCGTCTGCTTCAGCACGATTCCGCTGCAGCCAAGCTTCATCGCCTGTACGAACTCGTTTTTGTCGTCCGACGCCGTCAGCACGATCACGCGCGTACGCTTGTTCGATTGCTGCAGCGCCTGAAGCGCGGAAAGCCCGTCGAGATTCGGCATCCGCAGATCCAGCAGCAGGACGTCCGGATCCAGTTCCTGAACCTTTTCCAGCACCTCGCGCCCGTCGCCCGCTTCGCCCACCACTTCTAAGTCGTCTTCAAGCAGAAGCAGCTTTTTCAAGCCATCGCGAACAATCGGGTGGTCGTCGGCGATCACGATGCGCACAGTAGCCTTTTTGCGCTCCTGGCCCTCCGGGTTGTCGCGGTCCGTATTGTCGTTGATTGGTGCTGTCATAGTTTCCATAGGCTCCACTTCCGTCACTCCGTCCCCATGCTAAGCGGTTCTAGTACTTTCCACAATTCAGACGCACCTAACGTTTTCGCCGTATAGTTCACCTAATTCACTGCTAAGGTCGCCTTAGCTGCACCGGGTCTATATCGCGATTCTGTAGGGGACGATCCGTTAACTACAGGAATCCATCCACGGATCATCGCGCCCGAGTCTTGAGACCCCGGACCCCTGAAGCACACCCAACTGATTAGGAAAGCTCAGGATAGCATAGCGGGAATAACTCAGGGTCCGTCCGGGATCTAGG
Organism: Terriglobia bacterium; assembly: GCA_020073325.1. GTDB lineage: Bacteria > Acidobacteriota > Terriglobia > Bryobacterales > Bryobacteraceae > Palsa-187. The sequence continues at coordinate 10,456 of JAIQFJ010000022.1, forward strand.
CTTCATGCGAATGCTGGGTCTTCTTTTTACGCTCGCCGGCGCCCTCAGCGCTCAGACCGCCCAGACCGGACCCGCCGTGGGCGATTCGGTCCCGGGCTTCGAACTGATCGATCAAAACGGGACGGCTCAGACGCCTAAATCTCTCATGGGTCCTAATGGACTCATGCTGGTATTTTTTCGATCGGCGGATTGGTGACCCTACTGCAAAGTGCAGCTCGTGGAGCTGCAGGATAATTTGGCCGAAATTCATCGCCGGGGGCTCGGCCTGGCCGCGATCAGCTACGACATTCCAGCGATTCTCAAGAGTTTTTCGGATCGCCGCAAGCTTGGCTACCCGCTGCTCTCCGATCCCGGATCGAAGATCATCCGCGCCTATGGCCTGCTCAATGAGACCATCCCGCCGGGGCCGTTCTTCGGGATTCCGTATCCGGGGACGTATATTCTCGATCACGACGGAAAAGTCGTCGCCAAATACTTCGAGGACGACTATACCCAGCGTTTTACCGCTTCGGACATATTAATACGGCAGTTCGGAGCAGCCGCCGGAGCCGCGCATTCGACGGTCGCGTCGAAGCATCTCAAGATCGCGACGTCGGCGGGCACGGCCGTGGTCCATACCGGTCAGCGGATCGCGTTGACCGTGGATATTTCCGCTCCTCCCGGTGTTCATGTGTACGCCCCGGGAGTCACCGGATACATCGCGATCGACCTGAGCGTGGCCGATTCCCCGTCTTATGCGGTGCATCCAGCCGTCTATCCGCCGTCGAACACGATGCGCCTGGCCGCCATCGACGAGACCGTGCCGGTTTTCGTCGGCGACTTCCGCGTGCTCCGCGAAATCACGATTTCCAAATCCGCCGTGCCCGGGGAATTGACCGTCGAAGGCCAGCTTCGCTCACAGGCCTGCGACGAAAAGCAGTGCTATGTGCCTGAAACGGTGCCACTAAAGTGGATTCTCCGAGTGGAGCCGCTCGATCGCCAGCGCGCCCCGGCCGAAATTCAGCACAAGTAGTAATAATTCGAACCCTGGCTCGTCTTCCACGTAGAATGAGGAGAAGGATGTTTATGAATTCCTTACGCGCAGTCGGACTTGCCGTGATTTTGACCTCGTCGGCCGCGATGGCCGCCATCGATCCGGGATTGCTGAACCTGGTCGCTCCAGACGCCAAGGTTCTGTCGGGTCTCCAGGTGGATCAGGCCATTGTCTCGCCCTTCGGCCAATACATTCTGAACCGGATGCAGCCGAACGATCCCGGTTTCCTGACGTTTATGGCGACCACGGGTTTCGACCCGCGCCACGATCTGCGCGAGATGCTCGCGGCGACTTCAGCCAACAATTCGGCGCTGGTGGTGGGCCGCGGCACGTTCCAGGTGGCGCAAATCATCGCCGCCGCGACCGCCAAAGGCGGAACGATTACGCTGTATAACACCGTCAGCATCATCACCGGACCGGACCAGGGGAGCAAGGGCGCGGTGGCGTTCCTCGACGGCAGCACGGTGGCGATCGGGGATCTGGCATCGGTCAAGGGCGCCATCGACCGCCGTGGTGCATCCACTGCGGGCGTCGATCCCGCGCTGGCGCAGTCGGCCAATACTGCCAGTACCACCAACCAGGCGTGGTTTGCGACCACCACTCCGTTATCGGATTTTCTGAATGGTAAGCTGACTAATCCGAATTTGAATAATCTTTCTCAAAACAATCTCTTTCAGAGTATTCTTCAGGCTTCAGGCGGCGTGAATCTCGCGACCGGCGGCGTGGTGATCACGGGCGATGCGACCACAGCGTCCACACAGAATGCGCAGTCTCTGGTAGACGTACTGAAATTCCTGGTCAGTATGGTTCCTGTGGATAATCAACAGATCAAGTCCCTGGCGGACGCCGCGACGTTCAGCGCCAACGGAGTGGTGGCGCACTTGACCCTTTCGTTGACCGAGCAGCAGGCGGAGCAATTGTTTACCTCCGTTCCGAAGCAGGCTGCGACGGCGCGGCGTCACTAAATTGTCGGGTAAACACGTAAAATTCACATTTTTTCCATTGCATTTCCACAGTTGCTCCTGTACCTTTGAGAAACACCGCGTCGCTGCATAGGTCGCGTTGTCCTTGCTCGTGAAGCGGTGTGAGGGCGACACCATGAAACACCGCAGCTATTTGATCAAGGACACGACCCTCGCATTCAGCGACGACGAAGGAAAGAAGACGATGTTGACGATACCCGTCGGCAGCGTTGTCACGGTGGGGCGTCCGGCCGCGCAGTCGGCCGGAATGTTCAATGTTCTCTGGAATGGACGCCACTTGCTGATGTTTGCGCGAGACCTGCATGTGCGCGGCGAAAAGATTCCGGGCCACGCCGCTTGATCCCCGAATCTTTTTGCGATTTGAAGCGTCCATGATAATATGAAGTTGTCCCACTCATCTTGCAAAGGAGGCAGCCCGTCGTGTTTCTAGCCAAAGCGATTGATGTACCCGCAGACGATTTCCTGAGCTGCCTGACTGCAGGCTCGGCTCTCCGTTAAGTCAACCCTCAACCCATTTGTTGCGATCCGGCATCCCGGAGGAGAAGATGCCCCAGAACTATTTTTATCCTTATACGCAAGCGAGCCGCGCCGAGGACAAAATTCCCTCGATGACGTACGCGATCCTTGTCGAAAATCTCATTCCTTTGACGGATATGGGAGTGATCGCGCCGGGAAATCCCATCACCATGTTGGTCGCCGCGCGACTGGTGGACCGGACGCGCATCGCGCAGAGCGGCATCAGCGCCGCGACGATCAAACGCGCGCTGGGAGAATACCGCGCGCATCCCAAGGCTGTGTTCGGCATCGTCAAAGCGCTGGAACAGGCGCTCGGCGTGCTCGCCAGAGGACCGGCGCGGGCGGAAGCGGAGGCTTGATCCGCTCGCCATGTTTGTTGTGAGGATCCGGATTCGCCAATTGGCGAATGCTGGGGTGCGTGTGATCCCAGCCCTGGCGAGTGACGACTGGCTCGCGCTATTACTGGCGCGGGTTGTCCGGTCGCAATGCAGGGGTGCCGTGCGAGGGGTCAGGTGTCACACTCTGCGCGGGTCTGTGTGAATAAGTCACCACTGACCCGCGCCATTACTGGCGCGGCCGGTCTCAATGTGGGGCGTCGGGCCTTTCGCAGCCCGCCCTCGGGCGCGGTTAGAAGATGAAGGCGAGTCCGCCGCGAACGGCGCGAGGGGAATGGGTCAGGATCGCTTTGCGGCATGATGCGTCGATCGGCAGATAACCCTGCGCCAGTAGGTTGCGAAGCTCCGCCGTAGCTTCCAGCCGTCCGCCGATCCCGGGCAGGAAGGGGAGCGGCTGACGAATCCGCACGTTCCAGCCAGTGGACTGCGTGACGTCCTGCGTCATGTAAACATGATCGGGCATCATTACGCGCGGATCGGTCCAGCCGTAATTGGACATGATGTACGTGCCGGTCCGCGGAAGCGTTGCGGCGAAGCCGACAGTCACCCATGGCCGGTCGACGTCGCGAATCAGGCCGCGCAGGCTGTCGCCCGTATTCACCGCTGCCTCCCGGGGATCCATCGTCAGCGCGCCCGTTCGCCCCGCGGCCACCGCCACTTCGAAATGATCCGCGATCTCCTGCTTCACCCCCACCGTCAGCCCGTTCCTGTGATAGCTACCGGCGTTGAAGATGCTGTCGTTGGTGCCCAAGTCCGGCAGAGCGTCGGTCCAGGGGAGCACGCCGTCCGATCCGGAAAGCGTGAAGGCCGCGTTCGTGACGGCCTCGCTATAGGCCCCGATCGAGAACGTGCGGGAACCTTCGACGATTTCGTAACCAAGCTCGAAATTCTGAGTGCGCTGTAACTGCAGCTCGCCGTCGCGCCGCGACACGCGCGGCAGCAGCGCCAGAGCCGCCAGGTCCTGGTTCAGCGCGTCACTGGTTTCCGGTCCCGCGTTATGCGACGCCGCCTCGCCCGGCTGCGTCCCGTTCGAATACGAAAAACGCACCGACCCGTTGCGGCCCAGATCGTAGGTGGCGCGCGCGAACGGGCTCAGGCTGCTGACGCGGTGAAGGTACACCACGGATTCAGTGGTCAACCCGTATTCCAGGTGCAGATTATCGTTCAGATCGATCCTGTCGCGCATCGCGAGCGAAGCCGTCCGCAGCACCGGCGACGTTTCGCCGTGGCTCGGGAGCGAGAGCTGGCGCACTGTGAGCGTGACTTGCGGCCCGGTGGCTCCGTCGGGCGTCCGCGTGTACGTGGTACGGAAGCCGGCTTCGGGAATGGTCGAATTGCCGGTATAGCCGACGTTTCCGCTGACCAGCACGCGGCCGCTTCCGAAAATCGAGGTGGCCAGCGCGAACGCGGTGCCCAAATCCTGCACGCTGCCCGAGGCGAACGATTCGCCGTCGCTGGCGGAAACCTTCACCAGGCCCGTGGTGTTGGAAAAAACCGATCCGGCCGATTGCGTCGATGCGCTGCTCGAGACCGGCAGCATTCGCAGCACCGGACGGGTGGCCTGGGAGGAGCGCAGCACCCATTTCCAGTCATCGCTCATGAGCGTTCCGCGTGCCGGACCCGAAGAAATCAGGTCGATCGTGCTGAACAGGTTCGCCAGATTGATCTGCAGCAGATTTTCGGATCCCGCCGCCACCGCGATATTGCGGCGGAGGGCCGGCACAAAGCTCGCGAGCGAAACGCGGATGGAATAAACATCGGGGGCGAGCTTGTCGAAGACGAACTTGCCTTCTGCGTTGGTCAGAACGCGGCGGACGAGTTGATCGTAGCGATCGTAGAGCAGCACGGACGCGCCCATCTGGGCGACGTTGCCCGCGCTCTTCACCTGGCCGAAAATTCCGGCTTCCGGCACCGGCAGGGAGGCCGAACGCGCCACGGGCGTCAGGATCGCAAGTCCTGTGATTAAGCCGAGCGTGATCGGACGACGTCCTAACATCTTCTTCCCGGTTAAGGGAGCTAAGCTCTATCCCTTAGGATATCGTAAACACGGCCGTCTGGTTGACGGTCTGATTCCGCTTCTTATCGAACGCCTTCACTTTCAGCGTGTACTGGCCTGGGACCAGATCTTTCAGCGGCAGCAACTTCTCGATGGTCACCTGCGACGCGCCGCCGCCGATGGTTTTCACGTCTTCGCTATAATCGAAAATCTTCTCGTTCGAGCCGTTCTTGGTGATTTCGTATTGAACGGTGCCGTCCGGCTTCTTGGTCTGCTCGTCGACTTCGAAATTGTAAAGCTGCAGATAAATTCCCAGCTTCTCGCTCTGCTTGAAAGTCGCATCGACGCGCGGCCGGACTTTGGAAGTGCCGATGACGAACGGCCCGGTTCCGATATTCTTGGTCGGGACCTTTTCGATAATGTCGGCCAGGATCAGCGAGCTGGAGCTCAGCGTATCGTCTTCCATGTGCGGAACGTCGAGCACCATTTCGTAGGTCGTCTGATTTCCGCCGACCACGTCCTTGGCCGCCACGTTCAGCCGGTAGCGTCCCGGCTTCAACGGCAGTGTCTTCTGATACAGGTTCACGCCCTGGATGCCCTGCTGCAGCATTTCCGCGGGCAGGTCGACCTGGATCAGGTCTTCGAAATAATTGGCCGGGCGGCGCGACATCGTGGTGATGCGGCCGTACAGGTTCACGCTGGCCGTGGCAAGACCTTCCTTCTGTTTGAACTGCAGGTCCTTGCGGTCGAACTGAATGGTGATGCTGGTCAGCACGCTCGAGCCGGTGACGGGGACGTAATCCGCCCGCACCTTCATCGGCAGAAGGTTGTACTTGATGTTGGACGCGACGACCGCTTCCAGATCCTTGTACTTGATCTTCGGAGCCTGCTGGAGTTTGGCGAACTGCTCCAGCCGGTTGAACTCGTTCATCGATTCAGGAAGCGGCATACCGCCGACGCCCAGGCGCGTGCCGTCGGTGCGCGTGAATCGATCGTTCTTGCAAGCCATCCCCATCGATTCCATCATGGTGAGGCCGGCGCCGGGAACATAGAGCAGCGCGTCCTTTTCCGACGGATCCATGGACATGTGATATTCGCCCGACATCGTGGTGTCGACAAATTCGATGTTGATGTCGTTGCCGATACCTTCAATGTAGCGGTAGCGCCATTTTTCAAATGGGTAGGTAGAAGTTGTCCCGCCGCCTTCTTCGTAAGGCCGCTCATAGGTGCCGCCCGAGGGGTGCGACTCGATTTCATCCGGCGGACCGTATTGAATATAGATCCGGCCGCGGTCGGTCTTCCATCCGGGAATGCCCGACGCAAACCGGTCGTTGGCGTAGGCGATGCGGCGGTAGTGCTCTTCGCGATATTCGTTTTCTTCGGTGTCGGGAGTCGGGTCGCGCCGGAGCCAGAACTGTTCGACGAACTGCTCGCGTTCATCGTCGTTGGCGAGCTGCTTGAAGGCCTTCTTCTCTTCGTCGGTGATGATGTAGACGACTTCTTCGTTCAGCCACTTCTTCCACGGCGTTTCCAGCTCTTTTTTGAGCTTCGCTTCCTGCTTCTTCCTCTCCTTCTCCGTCATCGGCTTCGCGACGGTTTCGCGCTTCTTGTCGGAAGAAGAAGATTGGCTGGGCGTCTGCGCGGTCAGGACGGCGACGAGGCCGCACACCGAACAGAAAGTGCCCATCTTTAAGAGATGGGCCGACAAGGACCGGAGAGCCGGCAAGGACCGCATAGGCGTGTACACCTTCACCCCCTGATTTTACGCTGCTTCCCGCTCAGTAGCAATGGGACGGGAACCGCCTGAAGCTGGTTTCAGCCGAGTGCATGGCTGTAACCGCCGGGAGCCTTGCTATAGTCTACTTAGTTGTGAACCGTTTAGCAGTCTATTTACTGGCCGCAAGTGTGGCATGGCCCGCCACAGTGGATCTAGTCGGCAACGCCCGCGATCCGTTTGCTTCTCCGGCCAAAGCGCGGGTTTTCCTGTTTGTTCGCACCGATTGCCCGATTACCAATCGCTACGCGCCGGAACTTCGCCGCCTGACGGGCGCCTATCCCGATGCAGAATTCTGGATGGTTTATCCGGATCCCACTGAGACGGCGGACAATATCCGCCGCCACATGATGGATTTCAGCTTTCCCGGCCAGGTGCTGCGCGATCCCAAGCATGAGCTTGTAAAGCGCTCGCACGTGACGATCGCGCCCGAGGCGGCGGTGTTCGACGCGTCGGGGAAGCTGGCGTATCATGGCCGCGTCGACGATCTGTGGGTGAGTCCCGGGGTGTCGCGGCCGGCGGCCCGGACGCACGATCTGGAGGACGCGATCGCGGCGGTGCTCGAAGGTAAGCCGGTGAAGGTGGCCGAGACGCGAGCGGTCGGGTGCGCGCTGGCTGATGTGCGGTGATTGGGTTGACGCAAAGACGCCAAGCTTCGTCGCAAAGTGCGCGAAGGTTTGCGGTCTCTGCGACAGCGCTTTGCGCCTTTGCGTGGAGCCTACCTGTTCGGGCGCAGACCTTCTCCCACGACATCGCGCCGATCGTTTATAAAAACTGCGCGCCGTGCCATCGGCCGGGCGAGTCCGGTCCGTTTCCGCTGCTCACTTATCAGGACGTCAAGAAGCACGCGACGCAGATCGCTGATCTGACCCGCAAGCGGATCATGCCGCCCTGGCTTCCCGAGCATGGAAATTTCGCCGGCGAACTGCGGCTGACCGATGCCGAGATCCGCGCGTTTGCCGATTGGGCCGCTGCGGGAGCGCCGGAAGGATCGAATCCGCCGCCTCCGCCGAAATTCACTGAAGGATGGCAGCTCGGACCGCCGGATCTGATCCTCGAGGCGAAGTCCGCGCACGCGCTCCCGGCGGCCGGGTCCGACGTTTATTGGAATTTTATTTTCAACGTGAACCTTCCCGCGACGCGCTGGGTCCGCGCGATCGAGATTCGTCCCGGCGATAAGCGCCTGGTGCATCATGCGAATCTCTATGTCGACCGGGCGCACTCGGCTCGCGCGCAGGAGATCGCGCCGGGCAAGGGTTTTCCGGGCATGGATCCGATCATCGAGCGCAGCGTGTTCGAACCCGACGACGGCCATTTCCTGTATTGGAAGCCCGGCGGGATTCCGTATTCCGAGCCCCCTGGATTTTCCTGGCGGCTCGATCCCGGCAACGATCTGGTGCTGAACGCCCACATGCTGCTGAGCGGCAAGCCGGAGCAGGTGCGTCCGACGATCGGGTTGTATTTCACCGATCAGCCGCAGACGCGTTTCCCGCTGCTGCTGCAGCTGGAGCACGACGGCGCACTCGATATTCCGGCGGGCGCGAAAGACTTCGTCGCGGCGGACGATTTCAAATTGCCGATGGACGTCGCGGTTCTGGCGATCTATCCGCATGCGCACGACCTGGGGCGCGTGCTGGAAGCCTATGCCACGCTGCCCGGCGGCGAAAAGAAAATGCTGATCCGCATTCCGGACTGGAATCGCACCTGGGAAGCGGTGTATCGCTACCGTTCGCAGATCGAGCTGCCGAAGGGAACGGTGATTTCGATGCGCTTCCATTACGACAATTCGGCGGCCAATCCGAAGAACCCGAACAGTCCTCCGAAGCGTGTGAGGGCGGGGAATCGGGTGGTCGACGAGATGAGCCATTTGTGGCTGCAGGTGCTGCCGCTCGGCGGGCGGGATCGAAGGATGGAACTGGAAGAAGCCTGGCTGCGGCATCGGATCGCGAAGTATCCGGACGATGCGGAGGCGCACATGCACCTGGGCGCGGTGAGGCTCGCGCGGCTGGATCCGTCGGAGGCTGCCACGGAGTTGCAGACGGCTTTGAAATTGAAGCCGCAGAACCCGGAAGCCCGGAATGAGCTGGGATCCGCGATGGTCGCGCAGGGGCGGACGGCCGAGGCGATTGCGCAGTTCCGGCTGGCGTTGAAGGCTCGTCCGGATTATCACAATGCGCAATACAATCTGGCTCGCGCGCTGATCAAAGCCGGTCAGCCGCTGGAGGCTTTAGAGTTGTTCCGGGGCCTGGCGGAGGCATACCCGAACGATTCGGCGGTGCGGAACGGGTACGGCGAATTGTTGTTCGGCAAAGGCGACTATGCCGCGGCGCTGGCGCAGTTCGAGAAGGCGGTGGCGCTCGATCCGACGAATGAGGTCGCCAGGAAGAATCGGGAATTGGCAGCGAAGGCGGGGAAGTGATTTCTGTGAGGCTGCTTGGAAAGCGGCGCCACAAAGGCTGACGCTACTTCCGATCGTCGTCGTCGACCTCAAGAGAGAGCGGAGCGAAGACGGCTCGCCGAGCCCCGGGATACGGAACATTGCCGCGGATCGCGCGCCACAGGATCCGGTTCAGTTTTTCCGTGGGAGCCGCATCGGGGATATCGAAGCGCATCTTTGAGGACGCGGCTGCGTCGGCTCTGGCCTGTGCTTTGAGCGATCGCAACGGCGGGTTCATATCGAACAGCGAAATTTTTTCTTCGACGGCTTTGTAGGGGGTCAAATCCGGCGTCGCCTGGAAGCTTTGGCGCATATCTTCGGCGATCAGGTCGAATAGCGACATGGTCGGCAGGCCGAGGATCAGCTCGATCGTCTTGATCATGCTCTGCGTCGAATAAAAGGTGGAATCGACATGTCCGCGCCGCGTGTAGGGGCTGACGGCGAGCGCGACGGTGCGGTGGCCGTCGACGTGATCGACGCCGTTCTGCGCGTCATCTTCCACGATGAAAATGACCATTTTGTGCCAGAATTTCGATTTGCTCAGCGCCTCGACAATCTGGCCCACGGCGAGGTCGTTGTCGGCGACCATGGCCTGCGGGGTCGATTCGCCGGGATCGGTGCCGCGCGTGTGGTCGGAAGGCAGCAGCATCATGGTCAGGTTCGGCATGGAATTTTCCTGCTCCATGCGCTTCAGGTCGGCGAGATAAATCTGCGCGCGCGCGACGTCGGGAATACTCGTCGAAAACGTCGGGAAATTTTTCACCAGCAGCTTTTCGAGCGGCGGAATCGGCGAATGGACCTGCCAATCTTTCGAAAAATCGTCGCCTTTCTTCCAGCGATCGAGCAGTTCGGGACGTTTCGCCGAGGGCACGCGGATTCCGGGCGCGTATTCGCCGTAGACACGAACGGTTCTCTTCGCGGCGAGCGCGTAGTCCCATAAAAAGCCGCTTTTCGAATACGCGATGGGATCGTTGCCGTCATACGGATAGCTGCGGCCGGCGTAACCGGGCCACAGCGCGTAGTCGGTTTCGTTGGCCTGCGTGATCCATTGATGGCCGTCGGCACTGTTGCCGCCGGTGGCGAAAAAATTGTCGAGCAGCACGAACTCTTCGGCGAGCTTGTGCTGATTCGGCGTCACGTCGCGGCCGAACATGACGAGCGACGCGTCGCCGTTGCCTTTCGAGATGTCGCCGAAGACCTGATCGTAGCTGCGGTTTTCCTTGACGATCAGGACGACGTGCTCGATGGTCGAGGGATCGCCCGCGCGTGCGGGAATCGGCGTGGATCGTGCGGCCGCGACGGGCGCGTTGACCGGAGCAGCCATGCGATTGTTCACAGTGACGGCCGCCGTATAGCTGGCGAGCTGCGCGCGATCGGGCACGGGGAGCACGGCGATCGATCCGCGATCGGCATGGACGTACTTCTTGTTCGGTGCGTCGCGCCAGCCGGGACCAACGCCGAGCAGCGCGCCGACGGCGATCGAGGCGCCATCGGGGCTGATCGCGAGCGAGTTCGGATACCAGGCGGTCGGGATCAGTCCGACAATTTTTCCAGCTTGCGGATCGACCACGGCGATCGCGTTGATGCCTCCGCAGGCGACATAGAGCGTCTTGCGATCGGGCGAAAGCGCGAGCGCGGTTGGAGCGATGCCGTGCGCCTTGGCGGTGAACGGCTCGATCGCGATGGTGCGGACCACGGTCATCTTCGCGCTGTCGATGACGGAAACGGAATCGCTGTTGCCGTTGGCGACATAGATGCGCTGGTCAGGCTCGTCCCAGGTGATGGCAGTCGGGTGCAGGCCAACGGCGATCGTGTGGGTCGGCTGGAGCGTCTTGAGATCGATGCGCGTCACGGTTCCGGTGGAGGCGACGCCGCGATCGTCGATCACCGTGGGGTCAGGGCCGGCTTTCGCGGTGCGGTCGCCGTCCTTGGGAATGCGGCCGCCCCAGTTGGTGACGAACGCGACATCGCCGGCTTGGGAAATCACTGCGCCGAAGGGGGCGATTCCGGTCGCGGCAGAGCCCAGGAATTTTTCATGCGCCAGATCGACTACGGCGAGCTGATTTTTCGCGATGATCGGAACGACGGCGATATTCGACGAAAGCGCAACGGCGCCCGCGAGTGTTTCGCCGAGCTTTCCTCCGGTCGCGCCGAGTTTTCCCGCGGCCGGACTATACAGTCCCACGCCGCTTGCGCGACGATTGATCGCCAGGAACGGTTTTTCGAGCTTCGCGTCGAAAGCGATGCCTTGCAACCCGGGCGATCCTTCGAGCGGGATCTTCTCTAGGATTTTGTTGGCGCGCCAGTCGAGGCGGTACAGGCGTGTTGCGTTCAGGACCCAGAGGTCGGTCGCGGATTTTCCGAAGGTCACGCCGTGGACGCGGCCGTCGAAGACCATGGGGACTCCGGCGGGGGTGATGGCCTGGCGGGTGGTGACGACGCCGGGGTCGGTGACGGCGCGCACGGGATCTTTTTGCGCCCAGAGGCTGAGAGTGAAAATGAAAAGGATGCCGCGCATCGGCTGTAGCGTATCACGGTGGTGTCAAGGCTTTGTGAATTCAGCCGCAATTTCCGGATGGTTTCGAAGACCGATGGTCCTTAAAGTGGAGTTATGTTGAACACGGAAAAGTGCTGGGAATCGGTGCAGCAGAGAGATCGCGCACAGGATGGAAAGTTTTTCTTCGGCGTCACGACGACAGGCGTGTATTGCCGTCCATCGTGTCCGGCGCGGCAGCCGTTGCGGAAGAATGTGCGGTTTTACGAGACTCCGGCGGAGGCGGAACGCGACGGATTGCGGGCCTGCCTGCGATGCCGGCCGCTGGCGACGGTGGGCGCCGATCCGAATACGGAACGGATTCGCGAGATTTGCCGGCATATCGAAGCGCATAGCGACGAGGAATTGCCGCTCGAAAAATTGGCGAAGATGGCGGGGCTCAGTCCGTTTCATTTTCAGCGCAGTTTCAAAGCGATCGCCGGGGTGACGCCGCGGCAGTACGTGGAATCGGCGCGGCTCGGCAAATTGAAGGGCAAGCTTCGCCAGGCGCGCGATGTCACTGAAGCGGTTTACGACGCGGGATACGGATCGTCAAGTCGGGTTTACGAACGCGCCGATACGCGGCTCGGCATGACGCCGAATCAGTACCGCCAGGGCGGGCGCAATCTGAACATCACGCACGTGACGATCGATTCGCCGGCAGGGCTGATGATGATGGCGGCGACCGATCGCGGCGTGTGTTTCGTGCGGTTCGGCGAAAGCGAGGCGGCGCTGCTTGAGGAACTGAGGCGCGAATATCCGCAATCGAAGATCGGTCCGATGAAGAAGCCGTATCATCCCGATTTCGAAAAATGGACCGCGGCACTCACGCGGCATCTGGAGGGTCAGCAGCCGCACGTCGATCTGCCACTCGACATCCGCGCGACGGTCTTTCAGATGCGCGTGTGGCATTACCTGCAATCGATTCCGTACGGCGAAGTGCAGTCGTATGGCGAAGTGGCGTCGGGGATCGGACAGCCGTCGGCGACGCGGGCCGTGGCGAATGCGTGCGCGGCGAATCCCGTGGCGGTGGTGATCCCGTGCCATCGGGTGATTCGAGGTACGGGAGAACTGGGCGGCTATCGTTGGGGCATCGCCCGGAAGCGCGTGCTGATCGATCGCGAAAGAAGCGCTCGCGCGGCGCGCTAACGCTGGTGGACCAGCACGCCGCCGACGTAGACGCGCTGCACCCATGTCTTCATCGAAAGCGGCGGACCGTCGAGGACGATCACGTCGGCATCCTTCCCTGGCTCGAGACTGCCGACGCGAGCGCTGACGCCCAGGATTTGTGCCGGCGAAAGCGTTACCGCTTCGAGAACCTGCGCTTCGGTGAGTCCGTAGCCGGCGGCGATCGCGGCGTCGAGCAGCAGCCATTTGCTCGATCCGGCGGGAGCCAGCGTTCCGAAGGCACGCGAGAAGGATGCGATGGCGATCTTCACACCGGCGGCGTGAAGCTTCGCGGCGGTGGTCTCGTCCACCGGAGGATAGTCGCTGCGGTCCGGAATTTCGTCGTTGCTGAGATATTGATGCGACACCTGTGCCAGGATCACCGGGACTTTTCGCCCGGCGAGAGCCTCGCGATGTTCGTAGGCCGACGCGCCGCCGTCGATGATCAGGTCGAACCCGAATTCCTGCGCGACGCTCAACGCGCTGCGGATATCGATCGCACTGTTTGCCTGAAGGCGCGCGGGCAATTCGCGCTTGAGCAGTTTGACCAGCGCCTCCATGCCGAGGTCGCGCGGCGCCGATGGATTCGCCGTATGGTTGCGATCGTATTCCTGTGCCTTGACCAACATCTGCCGCAGCATGGCGACCTGCGCCATACGCGTCGCCGGGTCGCGCTGTTTCGATGCGGCGGCTTTCTTCGGCGGCTCGCCGAGCGCCATGTCGATCGACGCAGGCTCGCGCACGATCAGGCCCGCGAGATTTTCGCCGGCGGTCTTGACGACCGCGCCTTGTCCGCCGATCACGGCTGCGTCGGCCGGCGCGATGTACATCGTCGTGATGCCGCCGCTGAGCGATTCCTTGATCCGGATCGGACCGGGCTTGCCCGCGCCGAAGGTCCCGAACGGATTGAACGCTTCGATGGCGCGCAGTTCGGGAGTAAAGGAATTTCCAGGCTCGTTCAGATCGGTGGCCGCGAAACCGAGCGACGTCGCGGCATCGACCAGCCCGGGCATGACGAATTTGCCGGTTGCGTCGACGACTTCGGCTCCGGCGGGAATCGGGATGCCCGAGCCGACCGCGGCGATTTTTCCGTCGCGCAGAATAATCGTTCCGTTGGGAATCGGCGCGCCGGAGATCGGCAGAATCGTGCCGCCGCGGATCGCGACCGGCGTACTCTGAGCCGCGGCCAGCGCGGCTACGGCGAACAATAATGCCGCGGTTCTCATTTCGCCTCCTTGCTGCGATCGTAGATCAATTCGCCGTTGCCGAACACCATGTCGACGCGCGTGGCGGGCTCGTACCAGGGGCCGTTCATCACCACGAAGTCGGCGTCCTTGCCTTTTTCGAGGCTCCCCACGCGATCCGCGACACGCGCGATCACGGCGGGATTGATCGTCAGCGCTTTCAGAGCTTCTTCCTCCGGCAATCCATACCGCATCGCGAGCGCGCCGGACAAACGCAGCCATTTCTCATCGATCACCGGATGATCCGTATGCATCGCGATGCGCACGCCTGCTTTCCACAAGATCGCGGGGCCCTCCATCGCGTCTTCGGTGACGCCGATCCGGTCGCCGAGCGGAAGCACCACGGCGCTGACGCCTCGTTTCGCGATCTCCGGCGCGACTTTGTAGGCCTCGGTCGAATGATGCAGCACCAGATCGAATCCGAACTCGTCTTTGAGACGCAGCAGAGTCATGATGTCGGTGGCGGAGTGGACGTGGGCGCGGACGCGCTGCTTTTTCGTCAGGACGTCGGCCATGGCTTCATAGCCCAGGTCGCGCGCGGGCGGCGGAGCTTTCTTGTCGCCGTCCCCCCATTTTTTCCAGGAAGCCATGTATTCCTGCGTCTTGATCATGTACTGGCGCAGGTTCGCGGCGACGCCCATGGCGGTCGCGGGATAACGGTCGTTCGACTTGGGTCCCATGGCGAACTTGATGCCGCCCTTTTCGGTGACGATTCGTTTCGCCAGATCCGTGCCGAACGTCTTGATGACGATCGCCTGCCCGCTGACGTTTTCGCCGCTGCCGGGGCCGGTGGTCAGCGTAGTGACGCCGCCCTTCACGGCCTCAGCCCAATCGGGATCGTTCAGATCCAGGGCGTCGAGGATGCGATGCTGCGGGCCGATGATCATCGGACGATCGTTGATGTCGGACGGCTTGGCGCCGATGTGCGAATGCTCGTCGAGCATTCCGGGGATGATCGTCTTGCCCGTCGCGTCGTAAATTTTTGCGCCGGCCGGCGGAGAAATTCCGCGGCCGACCGCTTCGATTTTTCCGTCGCGCACGACGATCACGGCGTCATTCATCGGCGCGGCGGCGGCCGTGTGGACCGTCGCGCCGCGCACCACGATCACGTTCTGCGCGGCCAGCATCGATAAAGACCCGCACAGGAGAAGGGCGCGGGGGATTGCTTTCATGAAGCCTCCAAGTCGGTCTATTATACGCGTCCGCTATGGCCCAGCACCGACCGCAGCAGCGCGCTGACGCCGTTCCAGCCGATCTGCACGCCGATGCACAAAAGAATGAACGACGACAAGCGGATGATCACTTTCATGGCAGTGTCGCCCAGCGCGCGTGCCACGGATTGCGCGAAGCGGTAGCTGAGATAAATCGTGATGGCCACCAGGACCGCACCCAGAATCGCCGCGGGAAGATAGGACCAGTTGAGTTCGACGCCTTGCGGCCGGTTCGCGCCGACCGCGATTGCGACGGAGATGGATCCGGGTCCGACCGTCAGCGGCATGGTCAGCGGATAGAACGCGCGCGAGGAAAGATCGGCGGCGCTGGCAGAGGCTCGTGTTTCGTGCTTGCCTTCGGGATCGTCGCGGCGATTGAGAAGGCTCCAGGCGGTGGCGATCACCACCATGCCTCCGCCGACCTGCACCACGGGCAGAGAGATTCCGAAAAACGCGAGCACGTGGGTTCCGACCAGGATCGAACCGGCGAGGAGAAGAAATCCGTTCAGCGCGATTTTTCGCGCAAGCACCGTGCGCATGTCGGGCGTGAAGCCCGGCGTCATTGAGAGAAAGATCGGCACGTTGCCGAGCGGATTGACGATGGGAAAGAGCGCTCCGACGATCAGGAGCACGGTGCGAACGAACTCTGCCAGACCGGCCTGCATCGCACCAGAATACTTGGTTCGGATCAGCAGAACTGCGTGCCGTACTGCGCCGCTGCCTGGGCGATTCGTTCGAACGACGGCCGCGTATCGCCTGCCAGCCCGCGGAAGAATTCTTCGAATCCCGCCGGGGTGATCACGCCGACGGTACGGATCGACGGCGTCAGAATCCGGAACGTGTGCGGCACGCCGCGCGGGAAGTGCACGGAATCGCCGGCTTCGACGACACGTTGGTTGCCGCCGACGGTGACCTCCATGCGGCCTTCGAGCAGCAGGATGAACTCGTCCTCATTCTTGTGAACATGCAGCGGCGGCTCGGTCCCTGGGAAGGCTCGAAATTCGAGCATCGCGAACTGGCCGTTGGTATCCGCAGCGTCCGCATGAACGCGGACCTGGGAGCCGAGATAGTGGAACGAACGTTGAGACATCGTCTTTCTCCTTTTCTAAATCTGTATAAAGCGGTCGAACTGTGACCGAGCCTTGTCGGGCGGGTCGCCCGACCGGCGAGCCGGTTGTTAAACCGGCTTTTTGAACCGGTCGGGAGCAGCCGGTCGGGCGACCGGCTTGCCGCTTTGACAAGCGGCCCCACAAGGGCTACCTTCGGGCGATCGACGCCGCCGGTTCCTGGTCGAGTATCAGCGCCATCGCCGCCCAGCCGGTTCCCGCCGACGAGATCCACTGATCGCGTCCGTGCGGGAATCCGCTCTCCTTATATGGCTGGAACGGGAAGGACCGCGTGGCGACGTGCCAGGATCCGTCGGCTTCCTGCGTGCGCAGCAGATAAGCCGTGCCGCGGCGATAGCGTGCATCGGCGGCCGCGACTCCGCCGGCGATCCGCAGCGCGTACAGCGCTTGTCCCGTCGCATAGGCATCGGTCGGGAGCGTGTCGAGCTGCGCCCATCCTCCGTCTTCGCGCTGCGCTCCGGACACTGCTTTCGCGGCCGTCGCGATCTCCGTCTTTGAAGCGCCTGACCAATACAAGCCGAGCAGCTTCATCGATTTTTCCTCCATCGTCCGGGCGGTCACTTGGCAAAGATACGCACGAGCCGAGGCGATGCGGCTGTCCATCTCAGCGCGCATCGCCGGCGGCGCATAAAGTTGCAGCGCACGGATCGACAGCGCGGTCGACGTCACAGAGCTGAACTCCAGCGGAGGCCGCGGAGCCCACGGTCTCCAGCTTCCGTTGGGAAACTGCTTGGCGGCGAGATTGAGAATGCCCGCATCGGTGTACTCGTCCGCGCCGTACGATTCCGCGTTCATGCCGAGCAGTACGTAGGGCATCGTCATGGGAACGTCGGGCACGACGTCGGACATTTCGAGCATAGGCAGCCGCGCCGGATTGACGATGCTGAGGACGGCCTTCTGCGTGCGGCCGGCGTTGGCGTCATCGTCGGCGATTCCGCGGCTGCGGGCCATGCCGGTCGCCATTTGCGGGATCGACTGGTTGTGGCACGAGATGCATCCGGACACCTTGAAGAACTCAGGGCCGCTCTTCTGCAACAGCGCGACGGCCTTTGCTGAGCCCTCCGCGGCTGTTCCAGGATTCGACGCGGCCGTGTGGACGATTTCCGCCGGTGCGGGCTCGTCTTTCGCGCCATGGGCGAGGAGTGTCCGGACGATCGCGGTATTGCCGCGCCGCCGCGCCCAGGTCATGGCGGTTTCGCCCGCCTGATTGGCCGTGTCGATCTTTGCGCCGGCGGCCAGCAGCACCTCGGTGGTCGCGGGATCGCCGTAATCGGAATAAGCGGCCCACATGAGCGCGGTCGCGCCGGTCACGTCTTTCGCGTCGACTTCCACGCCCGCGTCGATCAGCATTTTCGCCAACTGTGCGTCCCGCCTCCAGGCCCCGAAGAACAGCGGGGTATATTCCATGACCGTCACACGAGCCGCCGGCTTCGCGCCGCGGGCCAGCAGGACGCGGACATTTTCCGTGTTGCCGTGAATCGCGGCAGCGGCGAGCGCGTCGGCGCCGGCATTGTCTTTCGCGTCGATCTTCGCGCCGGCTTCGAGCAGCGCTTCGAGCGCGCGGCCGTCCCGAATCTTGGCGGCTTCGATCAGCGGAGTCGATCCGCCCGCGCCCGCCGGCAGGACCGGCATGCCTCGCAGCGTATCCTGCACGTTGGGGTCGGCTCCATGCGACAGCAGCAGCTTCACGACGTCGCCCGCGCCGGTGCGCGAAGCCGCGATCAGCAGCGCGCTGCGTCCCGTGGCCGACCGCGCATTCACGTCGGCCCCGGCGGCGATCAGCAGCCGGACCTTTTCGGCATTTCCGGTCCCGAGCATCAGCGCCGTGGTTCCGGCGGACGTCTTCGCATTCACGTCGGCTCCACGCGCGATCAGCATCTCGACTGCTTCGGGGCTCGAATACATTGCCGCGTACATCAGCGGAGTTTCGCCATTCGCATTCGCGACGTTGACGTCGGCCGCGCGCGCCGACCGGACCGCCGCCATGTCGCCGTTGCGCAGCGCCGTGAAGAGGCGCATTTTCAGATCGTTTCCTGTACTGGCCGCCGCGGCGAGCATCGGGAGTAGCGCAGCGGCCACAATCACCTTTATCTTCTTGGTCATGGGATGTTTCCTCTTCCCAGCACGCGAAACCGGAGCCGATTTCGTATCTCGCTTTTGAAGGAAAATTCGCCGTGGTGTCGCCTGGGCATCACCGGTACGCGTAAGACGACATCCTTTTCTCTCATCAGCGACAATGGAGGTTTCAGGCCGATGGAAGACGTCACCAGGTTACTGATTGCGTCGAGTTCGGGTGATCGTGCGGGGATGGACCAGTTGATGCCGCTGGTCTACGACGAACTACGCCGCCTGGCGCAATCCTATCTGCGCAGCGAGCGCCCCGGGCATACGCTGCAGGGGACCGCGCTGGTCCACGAAGCTTATCTTCGTCTGATCGACCAGAAAAACGTGCAGTGGAAGAATCGCGCGCACTTCTTTGGGATCGCGTCGCAGATGATCCGCCGCATTCTGGTGGACCATGCCCGCGGCCGCAATGCGGGCAAACGCGGCTCCGGCGCGCCGCGACTGTCGCTGGATGAAGCGCTGGGGGTGCCGGGCGAGCGCGAAGTAGATCTGGTCGGCCTGGACGACGCGCTGAACGCATTGGCCAAATCGATCCGGAGCAAAGCCGCATCGTCGAACTGCGCTTTTTCGGCGGATTGTCGATCGAGGAGACCGCCGCGGTGACGGGAGTTTCGCCCGCGACGGTGAATCGCGAATGGGCCGCGGCGCGGGCCTGGCTGTTTCGCGAGATGAGCAAGGGATGACCGGGCAGTACGACTGGATACAGGTCAAGTCGATCTTCGCCGCCGCGCTCGACGTGCCGCCGCAGCAGCGGGCTGCTTTTCTCGATTCACAATGCGCCGGCAGCGAGGCTCTGCGCGCCGAGGTCGAGTCGCTTCTTGCCGCGCATGAAGAAGCCGGCGGATTTCTTTCCGAGCCCGTTCTGCCGCGTCCGGCCGCCTCCGCGCTCTCTCCGGGCGACCGTCTGGGCGTCTACACCATCGTTCAGAAAATCGACGAAGGCGGAATGGCCGCCGTCTATCAGGCCGTCCGCGACGACGCTCAATTTCGCAAGCTGGTCGCGATCAAGATTCTCAAGGCGGGCATGGACACGCAGTTCATCCTGGACCGCTTTCAGAAAGAAAAGCAGATCCTGGCGCACTTCGATCATCCGAATATCGCCAAGCTGCTCGACGGCGGAACGACGCCCGAGGGCCGCCCTTATTTCGTCCTGGAATTCATCGCGGGCCAGCCGATCGATGTGTATTGCCGCGACCGCGCGCTTTCGATCGACGATCGCCTGCGCCTGATCCAGCGCGTCTGCTCGGCGGTCGAGTACGCGCACCAGAACCTGATTGTCCATCGCGACCTGAAGCCTCGCAATATTCTGGTGACCGACGACGGCGCGCCCAAGCTGCTCGATTTCGGCATCGCCAA